>CAZBUU010000590.1:0-1502 GCA_964495125.1 uncultured Rubrivivax sp. | reverse complement strand
CTTCGTCGCTGGCGTGGCGCGTCGTCGTCTCGCAGCACTGCTCGGTGCGGATGCCCGAGACGATCACCCGGCCGATGCCGCGCTCGCGCAGCCAGATGGCCAGCGGCGTGCCGGCCAGCGCGCTGTGGCGCGTCTTCTCGATCGTCAGCGCCTCGTCGAAGGGGGCCAGGCCTTCCAGCGGACGGATCAGGCCGCTGGCGCGCGTGAAGGGCTGGTTGGCGGCGTCGTCGGGCGCGTCGATGTGGAAGATGCGCACGACGGGCACGCCGTGCGCCACCGCGCCGGCGATGAGCGCGTTCTGGCGTTCCAGGAAGGCGGTGGCATCTTCCCAGCGGAAATAGCCGCGCGCGGTGAAGGACTGCTGGACGTCGACGACGAGAAGGGCGGTGCGCATGGCGGGCCTCGGTGCGGTGGAGAGGGCCTCGATGCTGGGGCTTCCTTGCCCGATTGTCGCTGCCCGGGGTGGACCGCTGGCGGACAGATCAGGACATGGGTCCGGCGGCGCCCGCCAACCCGGCCACCGCCTCGCGCGCCGCCTGCAGGCCCTGCGCCACCAGCTGCTGCTTCCAGCGCGGTGTATCGACGAAGAAGGCCCGCCTGACGCGCTGCCGCGCCGCTTCGCGCCGGGCGGCGGGGGCCTCGGGGTGGTTCTCGAACCACTGGTCCTCGCGCAGCGCGTTCAGCATCTCCAGCAGCGGCACGGTGCCGAACTCCAGCGCGATGCCGGTGTAGGTGGCCTGGGCGCATTCCTGGTAGGCGGCCACGGCCATCTGGCCGCTCAGGGGCGCCGACGACGAGGAGCCGTCGAACACATCGGTGAGGCCCGGGCCCCACCAGGCGCGGGCGCGCGCGGCGGCGGCCGTGTCCTGGGGCGCCACGGCCAGGATGCGTTCGCCGTGGCCCGTGGGGCCCAGGCCGGTGTGCAGGTCGATCCAGGCCAGGTGGCGGCAGCGCGTGGCATGTTCCTGCAGCACGTGGCGCAGCGTCTGCTGGCTCCAGGTGGGCGCGGTGCCGCTGTGGAACAGGCCTTCGGGGAACTCATGCTGGCCGGCGCTGATGGCCGTCTGCAGCGCGCGCTGGCCGTGGCGCAGGGGGTACAGCAGCAGCGCCGCCTCGTTGGCGATGCCAGGCGGCCACTGACGCGGCAGCAGGCGGTGCGCCAGTTCGGCATAGCCGGGGTTGGCGGGCAGCGGCGCGTGGAAGTCGAGCCAGTTGCGGTTGAGGTCGACGTTCTCCTGCGTCGTGCGCCGGCCCCAGCTGAAGCCCCAGGGGTTGAGCGCATGCACGAAGAGCAGCGCCACGCCGCCGTGTTTCGCGGCGGCCACGAAGGCGTCGTCGCGCAGCAGCGCGGTCTGGATGCCGGAGCCGGCAAAGCCCTCGACGCCATGGCAAGCACTGGTGACCAGCAGCGCCGTCGCCGCATCGCGCGGGCCGTGCCAGGCGACATCCATGAACAGCGCCTCGCCGTGGCGGCCCAGCAGCGGGTGGCGGTGTTCGTGCAG
>CAZBUU010000589.1:0-1503 GCA_964495125.1 uncultured Rubrivivax sp. | reverse complement strand
CAAGCTCGTGCTGTCGATCAGCCTGGAGGACATGGACCGTCGCTTCGTCGCGCTGAGCCACGACACCGCCGTGGCCGAGCAGATGGCCGCCGCCCACCCGCTGCTGCGCTACCGCACCGGCCCCGGCAGCGGGGGCAACGCCGCCATCTTCGACGGCGAGCCGCCGCCGCAGGTGCAGGCGCTGGGCCAGCGCATGCGGCCGAGCCTGGTGGACCTGTTCGTGGCGCTCACGCGCAAGCCCGAACTCGATCGCCAGCATTTCTGAACCGGAGCCCTCCATGAAGAACCTCCTTCCCTTGATGCAGCGCGAATGGCTGCAGCACCGCTTCGGCTGGATGATGATGGTGCTCGTGCCCTTGATCCTCGGGCTCGGCCTGGCCGGGCTCGGAGAGATCAAGATCGACCCCGAAAAGCTCACCCGTGTCGGCGCCTTCCTGCCTTCGCTGGTGGCGGTGATCACGGTGGTCACGACCATGGCCACGGTGTTCGTGGTCGGCTGGTTCGCCTCGCTGATCATCGTCACGGGCGTGCCGCGTCGCGACCACGGCGACCGCTCCGTCGAGTTCTGGCTGTCGCTGCCTTCGACGCACACCGAGAGCCTGGCGGCGCCGCTCATCGTGCACCTGCTGCTGGTGCCGGCCGGCGCGCTGCTCGCCGGCTTGGCCGGAGGCTGGCTGCTCTCGCTGGTGGCCGTGGGCCGCGTGGTGGGCCTGGGCGCCTGGTTCTCGCTGCCGATGGGCGATCTGCTGGCGGGCTCGCTGGCCATCGCGCTGCGCTTCATCGTCGGCCTGCCGCTGGCCACGCTGTGGCTGCTGCCGCTGGTGCTGACGGTGATGCTGATGACGGCCCTTTTCCGCCGCTGGGGCTGGGTGATCCTGGCCGTCGGCCTGGGCCTCGGAAGCCAGCTGCTGGAGCGGCTTTTCGGGCAGCCGCTGCTGTCGGAACTGATGAAAAGCCTGCTGGCCGGCGCGGGACGCGCGATGGTGGCTTCGGAGCAGGGGCTCAGCGTGGGGCCGAACACCGACGTCGCCCAGAGCCTGCGCCAGATGCCCGGCTTCCTGCTGCACGACTTCGGCCAGGCGCTGCAGAACCTCGCCTCGCCGCTGCTCCTGGGCGGGCTGCTGTTCTCGGCTGGTTGCTTCGCGCTGCTGGTGCTGTGGCGGCAGAAGGTCGGGGCCGGCTCGGGGAGCTGAAACGACGCAGGCGCCGGAGTGCGGCGCCTGCATCAAGTCACTGGAAGCGGGCCCGCTGAGGCCCGCTTCGACTTTCTCAGTGGTGGGTGCCGTCGAAGAACTGCTCGTCTTCGGTCGAACCCTTCAGCGCGGCCGTCGAAGCCTGCTTCTCGATCGTCGTCGTCACGGCATCGAAGTAGCCCGTGCCCACCTCGCGCTGGTGCTTCACGGCGGTGAAGCCACGCTCGGCCGCGGCGAACTCCTTCTCCTGCAGTTCCACGAAGGCGCTCATGTTGTTGCGCGCGTAGCCGTAGGCCAGATCGAACATGCC
>CAZBUU010000588.1:0-1527 GCA_964495125.1 uncultured Rubrivivax sp. | reverse complement strand
ATGTGAACGATGGGGGGACGGGGCTGGTTTATATGCAGCAGAGGTACTACGACCCGATTGCCGGCAGGTTTCTCAGCGTAGATCCGATTCTCACAGACAGTAGTTCTGGAAGGAGCTTCGGACGCTACCACTACGCTAACAACAACCCGCTGCGATACGTTGATCCGAGCGGAGAGGATGCTCAATCTGAGTTTGAGCAAGGACTTGCAAACTGCCAGTCATTTTCGGGTACCGGATGCGGATGGGGTGCAGGTACCGGTAGAGGTGGCAGTGCTTCTGACCGTGCCTATAGCAGCGCTGGCGAAGGATCAGATCAATCGCCGGACTCGGTCGATCCAATTGATGAAGAAGTCGAAGAGATTAATCGTCAGCGCCGTGCTCCTGCAGTTAGGGCTCAAAAGGCCGGCAATGACTTCGGTCAAGCTGTGGCTGCAGGGGGTGAGTTTGCCATTACTGAGGGCGCAGCCGTCGCCGGAACAACTGGTGCAATCGGGGTCATCGCCAAGGGGGCTTCGATTGCTGCCAGAATCGCGAATGGCCACTCCTTCAGAAAGCATGTGCTTGGAGTTGGGGCTCATCCCAAAGATCCGCTGTTCAAGGGGCTCGGGATTCGAACAGTCAAGCAGTTTGAAGCGCATATCGAAATGGTTATGAAGTCTCCTTCAGCGACGCGCCCGTTGCGCGATGGTCGGCAGGCGTTCTGGCACGAAGCAACAGGCACTGTGGTTATCGTAAACTCAAGAGCCAGGGACATGGGTACGGCGTTTCAGCCCATCGAGCGTCGAGCGTATTTTGATCGTCTAAACTGAGGTTACTTCTATGCTTGCAGTCGAAAGTCATGAGGCCCAGGTGATCGTTAGCCTTTCTAGGGAAGAGTTGGTCATCTTGAGCAATTCGATCAACGAAACCCTTGAGGTGCTCGAGGCAATTGAATTCGAGACCCGAGTGGGGGGTACTCGTGAGAAGGCGTTGAAGCTGCATCAAGAGATTTCGGAGTTGCTCAGTTCAGACCTTTCGGGGCAGCCTAAGGTCTGAGTCAGTTGGAGGTTCGACCTCTGTGGCTGCGGAGGGGTCGAGGTGATCGCTGCTTTCAATACTATCTGCCGAGCGCGGCAAGAGATAAGATCCCTATGGACCAAGCGAATTCGCAACTGGGAACTGGCAAACCCTGCGAATCGCGGGTCGTGATTCCCCGCCCTCATTCGTTAGGTATGGCGACACTTCACTACTACCCCAGCAACGCGAGCTTCGCTCCCCACGTTCTGCTGCACGAACTGGGCGCGCCCTTCGAATTGCAACTCGTCGACCGCACGCAGAACGCACACAAATCGCCAGCCTATCTGGCCCTGAATCCGAACGGCCTCATTCCCGTCCTCGTCGATGGCGATCTCGTGCTCTACGAAACCGCCGCCATCCTCATGCATCTGGCCGACACCCACCCGGCCGCGCGAATGGCGCCACCGCTGACAACGCCCGAACGCGCGCACTTCTACAAGTGGATGGCCTGGCTGACCAACACCTTGCAGG
>CAZBUU010000587.1:0-1529 GCA_964495125.1 uncultured Rubrivivax sp. | reverse complement strand
AACCTGGCATACACCGGCCGTTCGTCGGCGAAAACCGGTCGGCTCCACTCGGCCACGAGCGGCCGCTTGGCATACCCGCCCGTCACCAGACATTCCATACCGCCGCTTGCCCTTTGCGGTCATTGAGGGCCGCGCGTGGCGCAGCATGTGCGCGGCGACACGCAGTATTCAGGGCCTGCGATCCTCAGCCCGGTTAGTCCCGCTAGCCGCAGCAGTGCTGTCACAAGTTCGTCATCTACGAGCTCTACGATTCGACAACAATAGAAACATTCAACGAAGACGGGCGTTGCCCGCCAACAAGCCCCATGAGAGTCGGAATCAACGGAATGGGCCGCATCGGCCGCTTGGCCCTGCGGGCCGCGATGGGCGCCGCGGAACGGCCTCACGACGACCCGCGCGAGGGCAACCGCCTGGAGGTCGTGCACCTGAACGAGCTCAAGGGCGGCGCCGCGGCCACCGCGCACCTGCTGGCCTTCGACAGCGTCCAGGGCCGCTGGCGGGCCGGCATCGCCGCAGAGGGCGAGCAGGCCATCCGCATCGACGACCGCCGGCTCTCCTTCTCGTCGCACGCCACGTCGGCGGACATACCGTGGGGCGACCACGGTGTGGACCTGGTGCTGGAGTGCACCGGCAAGTTCCTCACCCCCGAGACCCTGCAGGGCCACCTGGACCGCGGCGCCAAACGCGTGATCGTCGCCGCGCCGGTGAAGGTGGGCGGCGTGCTGAACATCGTCATCGGCATCAACCACCATCTCTACGATCCGGCCCTGCACCGCATCGTCACGGCGGCCTCCTGCACCACCAACTGCCTGGCGCCGGTCGTGAAGGTCGTCCACGAGGCACTGGGTATCCGCCACGGCCAGATCACGACGATCCACGACCCTACCAACACCAACCTGATGGTCGACGCGCCGCACAAGGACTTGCGCCGCGCCCGCAGCGCCATGCTGAGCTTGGCACCCACGACCACGGGCAGCGCCACCGCCATCGCGCTGATCTATCCCGAGCTCAAGGGCAAGCTCAACGGCCACGCCGTGCGCGCGCCGGTGCTGAACGCCTCGCTGACCGATTGCGTATTCGAACTGAAGCGCGAGACCAGTGTTGACGACGTGAACCAGCTGTTCGCGGAGGCAGCGCGCGGCCCCCTGGCTGGCATCCTGGGCTACGAGGAGCGCCCGCTCGTCAGCGCCGACTACGCGCGCGACACCCGCTCCTCGATCGTCGACGCGCTGTCGACCATGGTGACCGACGGCACGATGCTCAAGGTCTACGCCTGGTACGACAACGAGATGGGCTACGCCTGTCGCATGGTCGACTTGGCCTGCCACATGCGCGCACAAGGACTCTGAAGCCCATGACTGCCGTGACACCGAACCCCGGCGCCACCGCGACGGCGCCATCCAACGGCGCGCGCAACTACGCCATCGTCACGGCCGCGTACTGGGGCTTCACCCTCACCGACGGTGCCCTGCGGATGCTGGTGCTGCTGCACTTCTACCGCCTGGGCTACTCGCCCTTCACGCTGGCCT
>CAZBUU010000586.1:0-1533 GCA_964495125.1 uncultured Rubrivivax sp. | reverse complement strand
TGTACGGGTAGACGTTGAAGATGAAGTTGTGGAGGGTGTTCATGTGGACGCTCCCTGCGTGGTTTGGGTGGCGCGTGTTGCGTGACTCACGGGCGCGCGCATGATCTGGATCGGTTGCGGCTGCCCGGGCCGCGCCTGGCCCTGGGTGGAACAGCCATCGAAGGCCATGGGTTCGGCCCAGGTCTCGTCCAGCTCGGGCTCGGGCGGCACGGTGACGGCCTGAGCCTTCTCGCCCGCGAGATCGAGCAACGCGGCCAGCACGCAAGCGTGGGCAGCCTCGCGTTGCAGCAATGCGCTGAATATCACCTGCAGGATGTGCGCGATCTCTGCCAGGAAGGCCCGGGTCTGCACGGGCGGCTGCGTCGACGCGTACTGGAGCACCACCGTCAAGTGGTCAGGCAGTTCGCCCGGCGCAAGGAACAGGCCGGCAGCTTCGTAGGTCTGACACAGGTCCACCATGGCGGGGCCCCGGTCGCGGCTGTCGCCGTGCACATGCTCGAACAGGTGCAGCGCAGTGCCACGCCCGCGATCGAAGAGCTCGACGTGGTCGGCCTCCACCTCCAGCGGGCTGCGGCGTGACAGCCGTGTGATGAGCGCGTCCAGCTCCGAGAGTCGGGCTGGGCTGAGTGCGCCCTCCTCATGCAGTGCCGCCTGTAGCTCGGGCAGGTGCGCGCGCAGTTCTGCGTCGGGGTAGCTCAGCAGGTGGGCCAGCACGCGCAGCGTCTTGGTGGCGGCCGACGGGGTGGTGTGGAAGAAGCTCATGTCAGACCCCCGCCTTGATCGGAATGGTGCGCTTCTTCTCGCTGCCGAAGAGGCTGGTTTCACTGACCCCTTCGCTGCAGCCGTTGCCGAAACTGAACCCGCAGCCCCCGCGCACATTGAAGGCGTTCTCGGCGTACTCGCGGTGTGTGGTCGGAATGACGAAGCGGTCTTCGTAGTTGGCGATGGCCATCACCCGGTACATCTCCTCGACCTGGTTCACGCTCAGCTTCACCTGCTCAATGGCGGCGTGGTTGGCGGTGCCGTCCACATGCTTGGCCCGCTGGTAGGCGCGCATGGCCAGCATGCGTTCCAGCGCCCCGACCACCGGCACCGTATCGCCCGCCGTCAGCAGGTTGGCCAGGTACTTGACCGGGATGCGGAGCTGATTGACGTCCGGGATCTCGCCGTTGGTGCCGACATGGCCGGCGTTGGCCGCGGCCGTGATCGGCGACAGCGGCGGCACGTACCACACCATCGGCAGCGTGCGGTACTCGGGATGCAACGGCAGGGCCACCTTCCACTCCACGGCCATCTTGTAGACCGGGCTGTTGCGCGCCGCGTCCATCCAGTTGTCGGGAATGCCGTCCAGCCGTGCCTGCGCAATCACCTTCGGGTCGTTCGGGTCCAGGAAGATGTCGAGCTGGGCCTGGTACAGGTCCTTGTCGTTGACGACGCTGGCGGCTTCTTGAATGCGGTCGGCGTCGTACAGCAGCACGCCCAGGTAGCGGATGCGGCCGACGCAGGTCTCGCTGCACACCGTGGGCTGGCCGG
>CAZBUU010000585.1:0-1538 GCA_964495125.1 uncultured Rubrivivax sp. | reverse complement strand
CAGGAAGCTGCCGAACTGGCTGGCCAGCACGATGTAGATGAAGATCACCGCCAGCGCCATGGCCGCCAGCAGGCCGTTGAAGGCCTCGGCCTGCTGTTGCATCTGGCCGCCCACGTCGAAGCTGAAGCCCGGAGGCAGGTTCGTCTCGCGGATGAGCTTCTGCACGTCGGCGCCCACGTCGCCCGGGCTGCGGTCCTTCACGCCGGCGAACACGGCCTCGCGGCGCTGCAGGTTCTGGCGGCGGATGACCTCGGGGTTGAACACGCTTTCCAGGGTGGCCACACTGTCCAGCGTGATGGGCGTGCCGTCCTTGGCGAAGGCCACGGGCAGCGCGCGCAGCTGCTCGATGCGCTCGCGCTGCGTCTCGTTCAGGCGCAGCACCACGTCGACCTGGTCGCCGTCGGGCGTGGTCCAGTAGGTGGCCGTCTCGCCATTGACGTAGGCGCGCAGCGAACTCGCCAGCTGCGGCGCGGTGATGCCCAGTTCGCGCACGGCGCCGGGCTTCAGGCGCACGGCATAGGCCGGCAGGCCGGGCTTGACGGAGCTTTCCACGTCCACCACGCCGGGGATCTTTTTCACCTTCTCGGCGAACTCGGTGGCCACCTTGGCCAGGCCTTCGGGGTCGCTGCCCAGGATGGCCACGTAGACGGGCCGGTTGAAGCCCAGGCTGGCGTCGGTGCCGGGGATCTTGGCGATGGCTTCGCGGATGGCGTCTTCCACCTGCTTCTGGCTGCGCTGGCGCTCGGCCTTGGGCTTGAGCGCGATGTTCAACCAGGCCTGGTTGCGCTGCCCCGCACCGCCAATCCAGGTGGACAGGTTCTGCACCTCGGGCATGGTGCGCACGATCTCCTCGATCTGCCGCACCTTGGCATCGGTGCGCTCCAGGCTCGCGCCCACCGGCAGGCGCAGCGCCAGCTGCGTGTAGCCCTCGTCGGTCTGCGGCACGAACTCGCTGCCCACCAGCGGCGCCAGCGCCAGCGCGCCGACGAAACTGGCCGTGCCGATGCCCACCACCACGCCGCGCGGCGTGATCGTGGCCATGCGCCAGCGGCGCGGCCGGGCCTTGTCACGCTGCGCATGGCCGTCGAAGGGCCGCGCATACACGGGCAGGCCGATGCGCCAGCGGCGCTCGCTGAAGATCCAGTGGATGGCGCGTTCGTAGACGGCGTGCAGAACGTCCATCGCGCGGTCGGTGGCGCGGATGAGGTGGCCGATGACCGGCAGCTTCTTCATCATCGTGCCCGGCGGGTCGGGCCAGATGGCGCTGAGCATGGGGTCCAGCGTGAAGCTGACGAACAGGCTCACCAGCACCGCGACCACGACGGTGATGCCGAAGGGGTAGAAGAACTTGCCGATGATCCCGCCCATGAAGGCCACGGGCACGAACACCGCGCAGATGGCGAAGGTGGTGGCCATCACGGCCAGCCCGATCTCGTCGGTGCCTTCCCGCGCGGCGGTGAAGTGGTCCTTGCCCATGTGCACATGGCGCACGATGTTCTCGCGCACGACGATGGCGTCGTCGATCAGCAGGCCGATGC
>CAZBUU010000584.1:0-1545 GCA_964495125.1 uncultured Rubrivivax sp. | reverse complement strand
ACCGCGACCTGCTGGCCTACCTGGTGCGCCGGCTGCTGGAGAACGGCGCCAACTCCTCGTTCGTGCACCAGCTCGCCGACGAGACGGTGAAGGCCGAGGAGCTGCTGGCCTCGCCGCTGGCGCTGGCCGACACGGCCGCGCTGCCGCTGCCGGCGGCCTTGTACGGTGCGGGCCGGCCCAATTCGAGCGGTGTCGACCTCGCCTGCCTGGCGATGCGAGCGCCGCTGGACGTCGCCGTGGCCACGGCCCGCGTCGAGGCGGTGGCCCTGGCCTCGCCGGCCGAGGTGGAGGCCGCCATGGCGCGCTTGCAGGCCGGCTTTGCCGACTGGAACGGCCGCCCCGTGGCCGAACGCGCGGCGATGCTGCGGCGCGCCGCGGACGCCCTGGAAGCGCGCCTGCCCGAGTTCTGCGGCCTGCTCGTCAAGGAAGCGCACAAGACCCTGGGCGACTGCGTCGCCGAGGTGCGCGAAGCCGTGGACTTCTGCCGCTACTACGCGCAGCAGGCCGAAGAGCGCCTGGCCGAGCAGGTGCTGCCCGGCCCCACGGGCGAGAGCAACGTGCTGCGCCTGCACGGCCGCGGCGTGTTCGTGTGCATCAGCCCGTGGAACTTTCCGCTGGCCATCTTCGCCGGCCAGGTGGTAGCGGCGCTGGTGGCCGGCAACACGGTGGCCGCCAAGCCGGCCGAGCAGACGCCGGCGGTGGCGCGGCGCTTCGTCGCACTGCTGCACGAGGCCGGTGTGCCGGCCGACGCGCTGGTGCTGCTGCACGGCCTGGGCGAGACGGTGGGCGCCGCGCTGGTGGCGCACCCGGCCACGGCGGGCGTGTGCTTCACCGGCAGCACGCCCGTGGCCCGCCTCATCAACCGCACGCTGGCGGGCAAGGACGGCCCCATCGTGCCGCTGATCGCCGAGACCGGCGGCCTCAACGCCATGGTGGTGGACAGCAGCGCGCTGCCCGAGCAGGTGGTGGACGCCGTCGTGCAGAGCGCCTTCCGCAGCGCCGGCCAGCGCTGCAGCGCGCTGCGCCTGCTGTGCGTGCACGAGGGCATCGCCGACGCCGTCATCGAGATGATCCGCGGCGCGCTGGCCGAGCTGAACGTGGGCGACCCGGCCGAGCTGGCCACCGACGTGGGGCCGATCATCGACGACGATGCGTTCAGGGGCATCGCGGCGCACGTGTCGCGGCTGCGGCGCGAGGCCCGGCTGCTGGGCGAAGCGCCGCTGTCGTCCACCTTCGCGCGCCTGGTGGCGCCGGTGGCCTTCGAGATCGACAGCATCGCCGCGCTGAAGCAGGAGGTCTTCGGCCCGGTGCTGCACGTGGTGCGCTGGGGCGGGCCGGTGGACGAGGTGGTGCGGCAGATCAACGCGCTGGGCTACGGGCTGACGCTGGGCATCCAGACCCGCATCGACAGCCGCGCCTTGCGCATTGCCGAGACAGCGCGCGTGGGCAACGTCTACGTCAACCGCAACATGATCGGCGCTGTCGTCGGTGTGCAGCCTTTCGGCGGCGAAGGGCTCTCAGGGACGGGCCCGAAGGCCGGCGGGC
>CAZBUU010000583.1:0-1545 GCA_964495125.1 uncultured Rubrivivax sp. | reverse complement strand
CGTCGAAGTGGATCCAGTCGGCGCCGGCGGCGACGACGTTCTTCACTTCCTCGCCCAGGCGGGCGAAGTCGGCCGAGAGCAGGCTGGGGGCGATGCGGTAGGTGGTCATGAAGGGATTCTAGGCAGGCTGCTAGGATCGTTCGGATGTCCAACCCGCCCGAGTTCACCTGCGAGGTGAAAGTTCAGTACCTGGCCGAGCAGTCGGCGCCGCCGGACGGCCCCTTCGCCTTCGCCTACACCGTCACCATCCGCAACACCGGCGCCATCACGGCGCAGCTGATGGCGCGGCACTGGGTGATCACCGATGCCACCGGCCATGTGGACGAAGTGCGCGGCCTGGCCGTGGTGGGGCACCAGCCCGTGCTGAAGCCGGGCGAGAGCTTCGAATACACCAGCTGGACCCGCGTGGCCACGCCGCAGGGCACGATGCGCGGCACCTTCTTCTGCATGACCGAAGACGCCCAGCCCTTCGACGCCCCGGTGCCCGAATTCGCACTGGTGTCGCCTGGGGCCTTGCACTGACTTCGCCCATGGCGGCCTGGGACCTCACCGCCCTCGTCAACGCCGCCGACCCCAAGGCCCCCGCGGCCGAGAGGCACCTGTGGCTGGTGCGCCTGCTGGAGTGGCTGCGCCACGCCCCCGCGGTGGTCGACCCCGGCCGCGACGCCGACGAAGCCCGCACGCCGCTGCCGGTGCTGCGGCTGCGCCACCTGCTCAACCAGATCGAGCGCCAGCCCGTGCTGTGCGCCAGCCTGCAGGGCGTGCTGCAGGCGTTCTGGCGCGACATCGACGCGGCCTCCCTCTATGCCGACTTCGGCTTCGGCCCGCGCCGCTCTTTCGCCAGCGAGCTGCTGCGCCGCGTCCAGCTGAAGTGGCTGCCCGGCACGCCCGACACCCAGGACCTGGGGGCCCTGTTCCAGCTGCTGTTCGAACCCGCCGATGCCACCTGGGTGGCGGCCATCGACGACGCCACGCTGGCCAGGCTGGCGGCCTTGCTGGGCCCCGGCGCCGCAGCCGCGCGCGCGCCCTTGCTGGACGCGCTGACGCTGCTGGCCAGCGCCGTGCAGGCCGCCGGCCACGCGCCCGCCCTGCGGCAGCGCATGGACACCGCCGCCGCCGTGCGCGACGAACCCTTTCGGCAGCTGAGCGTGAGCGCCCATGCGCTGCGGGAGGCGCTGAGCGCCGGGCGCACCGAGGACGCCCTGCGCGAAGCCGCGTACCTGCGCGCGCTGCTCGGCGCCTGCCGCAGCGCCGCGGCCAGCGTGCTGCCGCACCTGGAGCAGTTCGGCATCTCGGTCAACATCGTGTACGACCTGGACCAGCTCGAAGGCCGCACGCAGCGCATCGAGCACCTCGTCGAGCTGCTGCTGGCGCCCGACCCGCTGCCGGCGACGCGGCGGCTGCTTCTGGAGCTGCTGCGCGTGCACGCCGAGCAGCGCGGCGTGCGTGCGATGCTGGCGCGGCACTACTCGCTGCTGGCAAGGCAGGTGGCCGAGCGCAGCGCCGAGACCGGCGAGCACTACATCACCCGCACCCGCGCCGAGT
>CAZBUU010000582.1:0-1549 GCA_964495125.1 uncultured Rubrivivax sp. | reverse complement strand
AACGTGGGCGACGACAACATCTTCATCTTCGGCCTGTCCACGGCCGAAGTGCTGGCGTCCAAGCAGGCCGGCTACCAGCCGCTGCGCCTCTACGAGGGCAACCCGCGCCTGAAGGCCGTGCTGGACGCCGTGGCCGGCGGCCAGTTCAGCGAAGACGAACCCGGCCGCTACCGTGGCCTGGTGGACGCCCTGCTGTGGGGCGGCGACCACTACATGCTGCTGGCCGACTTCGACAGCTATGTGGCCGCGCAGGCCCGCGTCGACGCGCTGTACCGCGACCGCGACGCCTGGGCGAAGAAGGCCATCGCGAACGTGGCGGGGATGGGCTTCTTCTCGTCCGACCGCACCATCGGGGAGTACGCTCGCGAGGTCTGGGGTTTGAAGGCGAAGGGCCATTGAGGCACGACCGAGCTGATGTTCCCTGCTGAAACGATCGAGGCGCTGCGCCTCGGCCGGCATGGCGACCCGTTCGCCGTGCTGGGCCCGCATGTCGATCCCGAAGGCGCGCCCTGGGTGACGGCCTTCCTGCCTGGCGCCCAGAGCGTCCGCGTGAGCGCCGGCGCCCGCGCCTGGGACCTGCCCCAGGTGCACGCCGACGGCATCTTCAGCGGCCCGGCCGACATCGCCGGCGCCTACCAGTTGCTGGTGCGCTGGGGCGACGGCATCGAACACCGCCTGGAAGACCCTTACCGCTTCGGCCCCGTGCTGGGCGACATGGACGTCTGGCTGCTGGGCGAAGGCTCGCACCTGCGGCCTTACGAGATCCTGGGCGCCACGCCACGCACGCTGAAAGGCATCGCCGGAACGTCCTTCGCGGTGTGGGCGCCGAACGCCAGCCGCGTCAGCGTGGTGGGCGACTTCAACTTCTGGGACGGCCGCCGCCACCCCATGCGCCTGCGCCGCGAATGCGGCGTGTGGGAGCTCTTCCTGCCCGGCGTGGCTGCGGGTGCGCGCTACAAGTTTGAACTGCTCGACGCCCACGGCCACTTGCTGCCGCAGAAGGCCGACCCGTACGCGCGCCAGAGCGAGCTGCGCCCGGCCACGGCCAGCGTGGTGGCGGCGATGCCGCCCGTGGCCCTGCCCTCGCCTTCGCGCCAGGCCGCCAACGCGCTGGACGCACCCATGAGCATCTACGAGGTGCACCTCGGCTCGTGGCGGCGCAAGCCCGAGGAAGGCGACCGCTGGCTGAGCTGGGACGAGCTGGCCGCCGAGCTGGTGCCCTACGCTGCCGACCTGGGCTTCACGCACCTGGAACTGCTGCCGGTCAGCGAGCACCCCTTCGACGGCTCCTGGGGCTACCAGACGCTGGGCATGTTCTCGCCCACGGCGCGCTTCGGCGATGCGGCGGGCTTCCGCCGCTTCGTCGACGCCGCGCACGAGGCTGGCCTGGGTGTGCTCTTGGACTGGGTGCCGGCGCACTTCCCCACCGACGCGCACGGCCTGGCGCAGTTCGACGGCACCCATCTCTACGAGTACGCCGACCGCCGTGAGGGCTTCCACAACGACTGGAACACGCTGATCTACAACTTCGGCCGCACCGAGGTGCGCA
>CAZBUU010000581.1:0-1553 GCA_964495125.1 uncultured Rubrivivax sp. | reverse complement strand
GGTTCGTGGGCGTGGTGATCGCGGTGGCGGTGTATGTGCCGATGATGAAGCGGCACGCAGTGGCGGGGCCGGTGGCGGCGTAGCCTGGGCTCATGAGGGGTCGTCCTCCTGGGGTGGCGGCAACAGCCTCCGGCGGGCCGAGGTCACGGCTTGCTGCAGCCGCGCCTGCAGCGCTTCGCGCGGCGGCAGCACGGTCAGGTACTCGGCCACGTGGATGCCGCTCTTGTCCAGTTCCAGCAGTTCGATCTGCTCCTGCTTCTTGCCCGTGCACAGGATGATGCCCAGCGGCGGGTTTTCGCCCGCCTCTTGCTCGTGCCTGGCCAGCCAGCGCAGGTAGAGCTCCATCTGGCCTTTGTACTCGGGGCGAAAGTCTCCGATCTTCAGTTCCACAGCCACCAGGCGCTTGAGCTTGCGGTTGTAGAACAGCAGGTCGATGTAGAAGTCGTCGCGGTCGATCTGCAGACGCTTCTGCCTCGCCACGAAACTGAAGCCCGCGCCCAGTTCCAGCAGGAACTGCTCCAGTTCGCGCAGGATGGCGTCTTCCAGATCGCGCTCCAGGTAGCGGTCGTTCAGGCCGAGGAAATCCAGCAGGTAGGGGTCCTTCAGCAGCAGCGCAGGGCTGGGCGCCTGCTCCTGTCGCAAGGCCTTCAACTCAATGCGGAGGGTTTCCTCGGGCTGGCGCGAGATGGCGCTGCGCTCGAACAGCAAGGACTGCAGGCGTTCCTGCAACTGGCGGGCGCTCCAGCCTTCCAGCTGGCACAGCTGCGCGTAGAAGTCGCGCTTGAGCGGGTCGTCCACGTACATCAGGGTCTTGATGTGCGTCCAGCTCAAAACTCTCCGCAGCGCGGAGAGTTTGTCCTCGTCAGGGAAAGTCTCCGCGACGCGGAGACAGTGCCAGAGCTGCTTTTCGCTCCAGCCACGGCCGTAGGCAACGGTGAGCCGCCTGGCCAGCCCCGCCACCACCGCGGCGCCATAGTCGGCACGCTGCGCGCCCAACACGTCTTGCCGGATGCGCGTGCCCACCTGCCAGTAAAGCAGCGTCAGTTCGGCATTCACCACGGCGGCCACGCGCTGGCTCGCGCTGTCGATCAGGCGCTGGATGTCGATGGCGAGCGTGGTCTCGGCCACGCCGGCCGCCGCCGGCGCGGTAGCCGCGGGCCGCTTGCGGGCCGGTGCGGCGCGCGGGCGGCGGGGAGGCGGGCGCGGGGTCATGGCTTCGGGCTCATACCAAGCAAGTTCTGGTGTCGTCGTGTCGGGTCTGGGCGAGTGCCCCCGCCCCTCTGAGGCGATCTTGCCATCAACGACCTCGGCGCCCCGAAGGACACCGAGCCGCCGGCAGATGGCAGCGCGACACAGCCCAAGGCGACGAAAGGACGCCATGGCCCCGCACCGCGAGGGGCCGGGTTTTCCACGATCAGTCCGCATCGCGGAGCGAGGCTCTCAGGGAAAGCCCCCACTCGGCGCGGGCGCCCTAGGCTTGAGTCTTCATCCACAAGCCCCAGCGCCATGCGACCCCACGTTGAACTGATCGACGAGAAAGACCTGATCTGGCA
>CAZBUU010000580.1:0-1563 GCA_964495125.1 uncultured Rubrivivax sp. | reverse complement strand
CAGGCCTCGAACGCCCGAAACCCTGAGCGGGGGTCCAGATCGCGGACCAGGCCGTGCCAGGCTGTGCCTACATCCGGCAGCGGTACGCCCTCCTTCAGCTCGGTCACACCCTTGCGCTGCAGATCCGTCCAGGACTTCCACTGTTCGAAGCCCGGATCGCCGGGGCGGCCACCGAGGTCCAGATCTTTCAGCGCTCCCAGGCAAGCGCGCACGCGCTGGCTGTCTTCCGCCAAGGCCTTGCGAACCAAGGACACGAAGCTGCCGCTGGCGGCTTCGCCGAGCTCGGCGAGCAGTTCTCTGGCTTCCAGGACTCTCGCCTGCCAGGTCTTCGTTTCGTCGTGCAGGACGGATCGCGCCTTGGCCGCCTGCTGGATCAGGCCTGTCGTGCCCCGTACACGGTTTGACTGGGCCTTGTCCGCCGCCTCGCGGAACAGTTGCTGGCTGCGCCGGCTGGTTTGCAAGATGGCGACATCGGTGAGTTCGAGCAGCGTCACCCGCAGGAAGCACACCAACCCGATCAGCTGGCGAGATGGCTTGACTTCCCGCGTCTTGACGGGGCGTCTGGCCTGGACCTGGCGGGCATAAGCCTGCTGCTTTGCCAGCGACACGGCACTCAGGTTCCAGTCGTGGGCGCCGAGCTCTTTCAGGTAGCGGACCTTGTCGATGGTCTCCGCAAGGGTGCTCGGGCCGTGACGCTTGGACGGCGTCTTGAGCCACTCCAGGCACGTCGTGTCGGTGCCCGGCCGCGTGCTGTATGCGGCGTCGACAACCTTCTGCGCCGCTGCCGGTGGTACGGCGGCACTCACCGCGCTTAGGATCTGCGCCTCCACCGCGGCGAATGCATCTCGGGCCCAGTCCTGCAGGCGGCGCGCTCCTGGGATCAGGATGCGCCGCGTGAACAGCCAGTGGCTGGCCGACTGGACCAGGTCATCGGCGTGGGAGGCGTCGGCTGCTTGGGCCAGCAGGGCCGCGGTCAGCGCGGCTTCGTCGTCGATTTCAAGTTCGCGCAGGCCGAGGTAGGTCTTGGCCCAGCGCTGGTGCTTGAAGAGGGTCTGCCGGCGCTTGTAGATCGACCGCAGGCTGGCGATGGACGGCGGCGACACGGCCAGGACCTGGGCGGTGTGCCGGAGGAGGTTTCGGGGCAGCACGTTGAAACCGTCGAGCGGTCGGCCGGCCACGCGCATGAACATGAGCATTAGCGCGGCGGGCAGGCGGTGGTCGCTGCGGAACTGCTCCCGGATGGCAGCCACGTCCGCCGACGTGAGCGTGAAGAACTGCTCCCGGTCGAACTCACTCAGGCGAGGCGGCAAGGCCTCCTGGCCGACGAAGCGCAGGGCGAAGGCGGGCATGGCAGTGGGCAGCGGCAGATGGGCGGTCAATGTACCGCCATGGCCGCCGCCAAGGCAGTCTGGCGCTCATCTTCCGGGGGTGGCGACCGCCGTGAACCCGCATGGATACTGGGCTTCAAGCCAAAGCGCACCAATCTGCACGAAAAGTACGACTACCCCGGCACCAGGTAGGCGGGCCATTCGTTGCCCTGCTCATCGGTGACCGTGGCATGGC
>CAZBUU010000579.1:0-1563 GCA_964495125.1 uncultured Rubrivivax sp. | reverse complement strand
TCGTGCGCGACGAGATCGCCCAGCGCGACCGCTTCATGCGCGAGAACCTGGACGCCATGGCCAGCAAGCTGGGCGAGATGCAGGCCAAGCTGATCAAGCTGGAGGCCATGGGCGAGCGGGTGCAGGGGCTGGTCGGCGTGAAGGCCGAGGACCTGAAGGCGCCTGGCGCGCCGGCGTCCTCGGCGAGCCGGGGCGGCCCCTATGTGCCGACGTCATCGCCTGGCCGGCCGAGCCTGGAGCAGCTGCAGTCCCTCGTCGACGGGCTGGACGAACGCACCGATTTCCAGAACGACTTCCTCACTTTCGTCGAGTCGCGCCTGCAGGAGGCGCGGCTGCAGGCGCTGCTGGTGCCCAGTGCCGCGCCGGTGGATGGACCCATCGGCTCGGGCTTCGGCTTTCGCGTGGACCCCATCAACGGTCGTTCAGCACTGCACACGGGGCTGGACTTCCCGGCCGAAGCGGGCACGCCCATCCTGGCCGCCGCCGGCGGCATGGTCACGGCCTCGGAGTTCCACCCCGAATACGGCCGCCTGCTCGAGATCGACCACGGCAACGGCCTGTCCACCCGCTATGCGCACTGTTCCAGCATCGAGGTGGCCGTCGGAGCGCTGGTCAAGCGCGGACAGCTCGTCGCGCGGGTGGGCAACTCGGGGCGCTCGACCGGCTCGCACCTGCATTTCGAGGTGTTGCTGGACGGCGTACCGCAGAACCCGGCCCGCTTTCTGGCCGGGCCGCCCGCCAGCGTGCCGGCCGCCACGGTGCAGGCGGCCGGGAGCCAGCGGCGGCGCTAGGGCCGGGTGATAGACTCGAACGCTTTGCGCCGCCGGGCTCACCCCCCAGGAATGCGCGCTTGCAAGCCCTGCGCTTGCCCCCAGATCCTCCGGGCCCGGCCGACAGCAGTTGCCCCCTTGCGGCTGCCGCGCCTGCCCCCGAACACACTGACCCAACTTCAGAGCCCGTCGCCGCATGTTCCCCAAGATCTTGACCCAGATTTTCGGCAGCCGGAACGACCGCCTGCTGAAGACGTACCGGCGTACCGTGGAGCGCATCAACGCGCTGGAGACGCAGTTCGAGAAGCTCTCCGACGATGAACTGCGCGGCAAGACGGCCGAGTTCCGCCAGCGCCTGGCCGACGGCGGCACCCTGGACGACCTGCTGCCCGAGGCCTTCGCCGTGGTGCGTGAAGGCGGCAAGCGCACGCTGAAGATGCGCCACTTCGACGTGCAGCTGATCGGCGGCATGACGCTGCACCAGGGCAAGATCGCCGAGATGCGCACCGGCGAAGGCAAGACGCTGATGGCCACGCTGCCCGTCTACCTGAATGCGCTGGCCGGCAAGGGCGTGCACGTGGTGACGGTCAACGACTACCTGGCCCGGCGCGACGCCGAGTGGATGGGGCGCCTGTACCAGTTCCTCGGCCTCACGGTGGGCGTGAACGTGCCCGGCATGGGCCGCGAGGAGAAGCAGGCCGCCTACGGCGCCGACGTCACCTACGGCACGAACAACGAGTTCGGCTTCGACTACCTGCGCGACAACATGGTCTACGAGGTCGCCGATCGCGTG
>CAZBUU010000578.1:0-1565 GCA_964495125.1 uncultured Rubrivivax sp. | reverse complement strand
GGCGCGAGATCGGCTGGATCGCCAAGGTCACGCTGCCCTTCTTCTTCCTGATGATGGTGGCCGTGGCGCTGATCTGGTTCGTGCCGGGCATCGTCAGCTTCCTTCCGCAGCAGATGAAGGGCTGAGAACTGCCGGCCTGGGCGGCTGCTTTTCCGTGGACCGGGCGCGCCCCGGCTGCCTAGCATCGGCGCGATGTCGGACCTCTCCCAGCCCCCCGCTGCAGCGTTGGCCGCCCTGGCCGCGCCGCACATCGAGCAGGAGCGGCGCGCCGCCGAGGCCGCCGCCGCTGCGGGTGCGCAGGCGCCTTTCGTCTGGCCGACCCCTGAGGTCGCCGGCTTCCCGGCCCCCAGGCCCTGGACGCGGGCCCCGGCCTGCGCGCTGGAAGGCCTCAACGGCCACCTCATCGAAGGCCACCTGGCCAGCTTCGACGCCCATGCCGCTGCGCTGCAGGTGCGCCTGCCCGGGCAACGCAAGCCACTGTTGCTGCGTTTCGACCAGTTCCGACGCCTGCAGCTGGCCGAGCCGCTGGTGCCCGAAGAGCCCACGGGCCTGGGCGAGTGGCCGCGCGTGCCCTTCATGCTGACCTTCCGCACCGCCCACCACTGGCAGGGCCAGACCCTGGGCGCGCGCGAGACCGACATCGGCTTCTTCCTCTTCGAACCGCTGGACGACAACGGCACGGTGCGGCGCTGGTTCGTGCCGCGCGCGGCGCTGACCGGCGCGCAGATCGGCATGACCATCGGCCAGGCGCTGGTGGAGCAGGACTCGGCCACGCCGGAGCAGATCCAGGCCGCGCTGGCCGAGCAGGAAGCGCTGCGCGAGCGCCGCCTGGGCGACCTGCTGGTGGTGCGACAGATCATCACCCCTGCGGAACTGGCCGAGGCCATCGACCAGCAGGCGCGCATGCCCATGGTGCGCATCGGCCAGGCGCTCACCGCGCTGGGCTTCATCTCCGAGGCGCAGCTGGAAGACGCCCTGGTGCAGCAGCGCGAGGACCGCGGCGTGCCGCTGGGCGAGCTGCTGGTGCGCAAGGGCATGGTCTCGCGCGCCGACCTGCAGACCGCGCTGGCCCGCAAGATGGGCTACCCGCTGGTGGACGTGATGCAGTACCCGCCCGACGCGGAAGCCGTCGCGCGCCTGCCCTACGCGCTGGCCGCTCGCGTGCCGGCGCTGCCGCTGATGGTGCGCGCCGGCCGCCTGGTGGTGGCGGTGGAAGACCCCTCGCACCGCGCCAAGCTGGACGAGCTGGAGTTCGCCGCGCAGTGCAAGGTGGTGCCGGTGCTGGCACGCAGCAACGTGCTGCTGGGCGCGGTGGACCGCGCCTACGAAAAGGTGGGCGCCGCCGAGTTCTCGCCGCGCACGGCCGACCCGTCGGCACCGCTGGACTTCGAGGCCCCCGACGCGCGCGGCCTGCTGGCCTCGATGGAGCGCGTGGAAGCGCACTACGACGAGCCCGACGAAGCCTCGCTGGAGCAGAGCGACAACACGCTGGTGCGGCTCATCAACTCGATGATCCTGGAAGCGCACAACCAGGGCGTGAGCGACATCCACATCGAATGCCCGCC
>CAZBUU010000577.1:0-1576 GCA_964495125.1 uncultured Rubrivivax sp. | reverse complement strand
GCGCTGGGCCTGAAGAGCTTCGACATCGGCACCTGGTTCGGCCTCTTCGGCCCCGCCGGCTTGCCCGCCGAAGTGACGGGCAAGCTCAACAAGGCCTTCGTCGATGCGCTGGGCTCCGCCGAGGTGAAGGCCCGCCTGGGCACGCTGATGGCCGAGCCCTCGCCCACCACGCCCGAGCAGTTCGCCGAATTCGTCAGAGCCGAGAACGCCAAGTACGAGAAGGTGGTGAAAGCCACGGGCGCGCGTGCCGACTGAAGCGCCGGCGAACCCCGGCCGCAAGCGGGTGCTGGTGCTGGGCGCCGGCTTCGGCGGCCTGACCTGTGCGCGGGCACTCAAGGGCCTGCCGGTGGACGTGACGCTGGTGGACCGCGTCAACTTCCACCTCTTCCAGCCCATGCTGTACGAGGTGGCCACGGCCTCGCTGGGCGTCAACGAGATCGCCGCCACCACGCGCAAGCTGTTCCGCCACCAGCCCAACGTTTCGGTGCGCATGGCCGAACTGGCCGAGGTGGACGTGGCCGCACGCCGCGCGCGCTGCAGCGACGGCCAGGTGCTGGCCTACGACTACCTGGTGATGTCGCCGGGCGTCGTCACCGACTACTTCGGCCATCCCGAGTGGGCCCTGCATGCCCCTGGCCTGAAGACCCTGGAAGACGCGCTGGACCTGCGCCGCCGCGTGCTGCAGGGCTTCGAGCTGGCCGAGAACGAACCCGACGCCGAAAAGCGGCGCACCCTGCTCACCTTCGTCATCGTCGGCGGTGGCGCCACCGGAGTGGAGATGGCGGGCGCCATCGGCGAGCTGAAGAAGTACACGCTGCGCAAGGACTTCCGCCACATCGATTCGCGTGAGGCGCGCATCCTGCTGCTGGACGCGGCCGACCGCATCCTGCCCTCGTTCTCGAAGCCGCTGTCGGACTACGCCCTGCGCACGCTGCAGGCGCTGGGCGTGGAGGTGCGCACCGGCGTGCGCGTCAGCGAGGTCGGCCCGGCGCACGTGGTGGCCGGCGGCGAGCGCATCGGCACGCAGTGCGTGCTGTGGAGCGCCGGCACACGCGGCGCCCCGGTGCTGGAGAAGCTGGGCGTGCCGCTGGACCGCGCCGGCCGTGTGCTCGTCGGCCCAGACGTCGCCGTGCCCGGCCACCCCGAGGTTTTCGTGCTGGGCGACGCGGCGCACATCGAGGACGGCCAGGGCCAGCCCCTGCCCGGCGTCGGCCCGGTGGCCATCCAGACCGGCCGCCACGCGGCGCGATGCATCGAGGCCGATCTCGCTGGCCGCGCGCGCCCGGCCTTCAAGTACTTCGACAAGGGCAAGCTGGCCGTCATCGGCCGCGGCCACGCGGTGTGCGAAGTCGGGCCGCTGCGCTTCTCGGGCGCACTGGCGTGGCTGACCTGGGCGCTGGTGCACGTGATGTTCCTGGTGGGCTTCCGCAACCGCGTGGTGGCGATGTCGGAATGGGCGCGGACCTACTTCTTCCAGGACCGCGCCGCGCGCATCATCATCAACAGGCTCTGAGCCCCGGTGCGCGGGGCGGCGTTCACTCGCCCAGGTAGGCGGCGCGCACCTTGGGGTCGGCCA
>CAZBUU010000576.1:0-1622 GCA_964495125.1 uncultured Rubrivivax sp. | reverse complement strand
TGCACGCGCTGCGCCGCTACGAGAACGGCGAGGAGCGCTGCATCGCCTGCAAGCTCTGCGAGGCGGTGTGCCCGGCGATGGCCATCACCATCGAAAGCGACGTGCGCGCCGACGGCACGCGCCGCACCACGCGCTACGACATCGACCTCACCAAGTGCATCTTCTGCGGCTTCTGCGAGGAAAGCTGCCCCGTGGACAGCATCGTCGAGACCCACCACTTCGAATACCACGGCGAGAAGCGCGGCGACCTGTATTTCACGAAGGACATGCTCCTGGCCGTGGGCGACCGCTACGAAAAAGAGATCGCCGCCAACCGCGCGGCTGACGCCAAGTACCGCTGACGGTACTGACACCATGAACACGATCACCGGTCTCTTCTACGTCTTCTCGGCCGTGCTGCTGTTCGCGGCCTTCCGCGTCATCACCGCGCGCAGCACGGTGCATGCCGCGCTGTACCTGGTGCTGAGCTTCTTCAGCGCCAGCTGCATCTGGATGCTGCTGCGCGCCGAGTTCCTGGCCATCGCGCTGGTGCTGGTCTACGTCGGCGCCGTGATGGTGCTGTTCCTCTTCGTCGTGATGATGCTGGACATCAACACCGACAAACTCCGCGAGGGCTTCTGGAAAAGCCTGCCGCTGGCCGGTTTCGTGGGTGCCTTGATCGCGCTGGAAATGGCGCTGGTGCTGATGCGCGGCTTCCAGGTCCAGCCGCCCGCCGTGGCCGGCAAGCTGGTGCCCATGGGCAACACCAAGATGCTGGGCATCGAGATCTACACCGACTACCTCTACCCGCTGCAGCTGGCGGCCGTGCTGCTGCTGGTGGCCATCATCGCCGCCATCGCGCTGACGCTTCGAGCGCGCAAGGATTCGCGCCATCAGGATCCTTCGGTCCAGGTGCGGGCGAAGAAGGCCGACCGCGTGCGCATCGTCAAGCTGCCGCCCACCATCGAAGCGCCTTCGACGCCGAAGCAGGAAGGAGGGGCGGCATGAACGTGGGCACCCTGACGCTCGGGCACTACCTGTCGCTCGGCGGATTCCTCTTCGCGCTGTCGGTCGTCGGCATCTTCCTGAACCGCCGCAACCTCATCGTGCTGCTGATGGCCATCGAGCTGATGCTGCTGGCCGTCAACCTGAACTTCGTCGCCTTCTCGCACTACCTGCCGGCCGAGGCCGACCGCATGGCGGGCCAGGTGTTCGTCTTCTTCATCCTCACCGTGGCGGCGGCCGAATCGGCCATCGGCCTGGCGATCCTGGTCGTGCTGTTCCGCAACCGGGCGTCGATCAATGTCGAAGAACTCGACGACCTGAAGGGCTGAGCGAGAGACCCATGGCCAACTCGATTTCCCAAGGGCTGCTGCTCACCATCCCGCTGGCGCCACTGGTGGGCGCCGTCGTCGCCGGCCTGTTCGGCAAGACCGTGGGCCAGCGCGGCGCACACACGGTCACCATCCTGGGCGTGCTGGTCGCCTTCATCTGCTCGGCGATGGTGCTGGCGCAGGTGGCCGGCGGCGCGCGCTTCAACGCCACCATCTACGAGTGGGCCGTCATCGGCAAGCTGGTGATGGAAGTCGGCTTCCTGGTCGACGGCCTGACGGCCATGATGATGGTGGTGGTGACCTTCGTCT
>CAZBUU010000575.1:0-1624 GCA_964495125.1 uncultured Rubrivivax sp. | reverse complement strand
CCGGGTGCGGGGTTCTCGTGGGAACGACAACCCGGGCCGGGGGGCCGCAGTGGTGCCGGAGCGCGATGAAGCGCCGCCGGCGGGACAGGCGGAGGGTCTGCAGCACGCGGACCGATGCGGGAGACATCGGGTGATTATCGGCGCCGCGCGCGGCCGCGGCCTTCAGTCCGGCAGGCCCAGCGCCCGCAAGGCCGGAATGAAGCTCTCGATGCGCTCGCGAACCGGCGGAGCAGCCCGCTGCGCGCTTGCCCACTCGAGCGTCAGCCGGTAACCGGGCGACAGCCGCAGCACATCGGCCGCAGCCGCGCGGGCCCGGTCGCTGCGGCCCAGCATGGCGCTGGCCACGGCGATCAGCTCCGGGCAGTAGGCCCATTGCGGGTTGGTGGCGGCGCAGCGATCGCCCCAGGCCAGGGCCTCCTCCCAGCGGCCGAGGAACAGCAACGACGTGCCGATGTTGACCTCGAACACCCCTGGATTCTTTGGGTCCAGCGCCAGCCCCTGCTGCAGGATCTGCAGCGCGCTCGCCGGATCTTGGAAGCTCAGCAGGAGTCCGAGATCGTTGTACGCCATGCGAAGCTTGGGGTCGCGGTCGATGGCCCGCTCGAGAAGTCGCAGAGCAGCCTCGGGGTCGGTGACGCGCAGGGCGCGCGCCTTCAGCGTCAGCGCCAGCGCATCGTTGGCGTCCAGCGCCATGGCCCGATCCGCCAGTGCCGCGGCTTCGAGCCGCAGCGCGCTCGCCTGCGCTTCTGACAGTTCGGACCTGAAGTTGATTGACCGGACGGACAGTACCGCTCCCAACTGCGTGACGGCCACCGGGCTCTGCGGATCGGCGGCCAGCCACTTGCGCGCTGCCTCCTCCAATTCCAGCGAGCTCGCCAGTGAGACGGGGCGCAGTCCGAGCGCCCGTGCGCGCAGCGCCAGGTCGACAGCCTCCGGCGTGCTGCGCCGGCGCTGGCTCTCGGCGGCGGCCACCACCAGCATCTGCCGTTCGGCGCTGTTGGCTATGCGCGCGGTGATCTGGTCCTGCAACTGGAACAGGTTGGTGAGATCGCCTTCGAAACGCTCGCTCCACAGCTGGCGGCCGCTGGTGCCGTCAGACAGCTGCGCCCGCACCCGGAGCGACTGGCCCTGCTGCTGCACTTCGCCCGTGAGCACGAAGCGCACGCCGGCATCCTGCGCCAGGGCCGGCAGCGTCAGCGACTTGTCGCGGTAGGCATAGGCCGTGGTGGCCGGCAACACGAAGGCGTCCCGAATGCGCCCGAGGTCCTGCGTGATGCCGCTGGTCAGTCCATCGGCGACGTAGGCCTGGCTGGCGTCCGCGCCCAGCAGCTTAAAGGGCAGCACCATGATCGATAGCGCCGACGGCATCGGCGCGGCGGCAGCCGCCGGCGCCGCGACCTGTCTCACGGTCCGCCAGGTGGTCCAGTAGCCGACGAGCCCGGAGAGGATGGCGCCCGCTCCCGCCACCGCCGCCACCGGCCCGCGCAGTGCACGCAAACGGTCCGGCCATGTACGCCGGCGCGGCACGTCGGCCGGGCCCGGCTCGCTGCTCATCGCACCCGCATGCCCGGCTGCGCCCCGGGCAGCGGTTCCAGCACGAAGATGCCCGGCTCCGACTTCTCGT
>CAZBUU010000574.1:0-1635 GCA_964495125.1 uncultured Rubrivivax sp. | reverse complement strand
GCGCCGCCGGCGTGGCGCAGATGCTGCGGCAGCTGCGCGATGAACTGGAGATCGCGATGGCGCTTTGCGGTTGCGCCACGCTGGCACAGGCGAACGCCGGCCTGCTGTCGCCGGACTGAAGCTCAACCGCCCTTGCGGCGGCTGGCTTCCAGCTGCTGCAGCCAGGGCGCCCAGTCCTTGGGGCCTTGCTCGAAGCGCGTCTTCAGCCCCCCGAGCACCGCGCCCCAGACGCGGTCGAAATAGTTGAAGGCCTGGTCCCATTCGCCGCCATCGCCCCAGCCGCTGTGGTGCAGCGTCACGCGCGTGTGGCGCTCGTCCACGGCCACCAGACGCACGATCACGAAGCTGCGCTGCTGGCGCGCCTCGGGCAGGGACGGTGGTGCGTTCCACTCGAAGGACAGCATCTTCTTGGGTTGCAGGGCGAGGAAGCGCATGCCGTCGGCGCCGCGCTGGCCCGCGGGCGCGCCGGGGTCGAACTGGATGTCGAAGCTGCCGCCGGGGCGTGGGTCCACCACGGCTTCGGGCGCGAAGAAGCTGCGGATGCCATCGCGCGTGGTCCACGCGGCCCAGGTGTCGTCGAGGCTGGCGGCCACGACCACCGTCTTCTCGATCGCACGCTCGGCAGCCTGTGCCGCCAGCAGCCCGCCCAGCAACAGCACCGCGGCAAGCCCGCGCAGGAAAGAGTTCTTCATCGCATCGCCTCCCGTGCCGCCGCAGCGGCAAAATCGCCCAGCACGCGGCCCCAGCCGTTCTGATAGCCGCCGCGTCGCGCCTCGGCCTCCTCGCCCGATGACTCCCAGCCCCCGTGCCGGACATGCACCTCGCAGCCGCCCGCCACCGCGCTGAAGCGCAGCACCAGGTGGGTGGCACGGTGGGGCGAGTCGCCCGGGTGCCAGGTCATGGCGAAGCCGGCCGGCGGGTCCCACTCGGTGAGCGTGCCCCAGGCGTGGCGCGAGCCGTCGGCCGCCAGTTCGGTGACGGCCCCGCCGACCCGGCCGTCGAAGAGCACGGCCTGCACGCCCTCGCCGCTGCACGAATGGCCCTTGAACGGCCACCAGCGCACGAGGCCCTGCGTGAAGAGATCGAAGGCCCGTTCCGGGGCCAGCGCGACGGTGATGCGGTGCTCCACCGCGGGCAGGGCGGTCATGGCTTCCTCCTCGGCCGGCGCGGCACCGGCGGGGCGTTGTCGGCCACCAGGGCGTAGCGCGCCAGCGCCAGCCGCCACATCGCGTCCAACTCGTCGCGCAGCAGCGCCAGCGCCGCGGGCTCCAGCGCGTAGACGTTGCGCGTGCCTTCGCTGCGGAAGCTCACCAGGCCCGCGTTTTCCAGCAGGCGCAGCTGCTTGCTCACGGCGGGCCGGCTGATCGGCAGCTGGTCGGCGATCTCGCCCACCGAGCGTTCGCGCTCGGCCAGCAGGCGGACGATGGCTTCGCGCGTGGGGTCGGCCAGCGCGCCCAGCGCAGCACTTGCAGCGGCCTTCACCGGGACATCCTGTTGGTAACCATTTAGTTACCGTAACCGAAGGGCTACGGTTCGTCAAGCCCATCGGGCTTGCGTCCGGGGCTCAGCGCATGGCCAGCGGCGCGCGCCGCTGCGGCGGCGGAAACGCGCGGTCCAGCTCGGCGCGATCGGCGT
>CAZBUU010000573.1:0-1650 GCA_964495125.1 uncultured Rubrivivax sp. | reverse complement strand
GGCATGGTCAGAGGCTCCGCACCTTGGCGATGCCGTGCTGTTCGAGGATGGCGGCGAGGTTGGTCTTGGCCACGTCGTTCTCGAAGGCACTGTCGCGGAACACGCAGGTCACGTCGCCGGCCGGGTCGAGCACCTTGCGCCAGGCCGCGATGCCGAGTGCGAGCGGCTCGGCATCAGCGACGGTGATGGACTTGTCCAGACAAGTCATCAACACGCCGCCGCCGATGGCATGCACGTTCTTCCCGGCGACGGTCTGCGCCGCGATAGGAACGCACAGATCCAGGCCCAGCTTGATCAGCAGTTCGTAAAGCAAGTCTTCGTCGCTGCGACTGCTTTCAATGTGCTCGAGATGATCCAGCAACGTAGGAGCAAGGTCGTCGCGCCTAGGCGCCCATGGCTTGATATTTGACGTGCCAAGCCTGAACGCTCTAAATCCTCGATCAGGTCGGGGCTCACCCTCCATGACCGGGGTGTCCTCAGCAACAGCGCGTGCTGCTCGCCGCACGCGCTCCTTGGTGACTTCCGCGATGTTGCCCGGGCGCCCGATCGACTCACAGAACTCCGCGGCGACACGCTGCTCTTTGACGTCGGCACTGACCGGCTCAGGCAACTGAACTAGCAGGAATCGAC
The DNA here is from genome assembly GCA_964495125.1 of uncultured Rubrivivax sp. Taxonomy (GTDB): domain Bacteria; phylum Pseudomonadota; class Gammaproteobacteria; order Burkholderiales; family Burkholderiaceae_C; genus Rubrivivax. The sequence continues at coordinate 1,020 of CAZBUU010000573.1, read as the reverse complement.
GAGCGCCACCATCGACAACGTTCTGGAGCATCACCGCGTGTGCCGTCGTACCTGATCCAGCAAAGAAGTCCAGAACAACATCGTCGGCTGCCGATGCGATGGAAACTATCCGTTGGATCAACTGAGGTGACTTCGGAAAATCAATGACGGGCGCCCCCAGGAGTTCCTTGATCGCTTTACGGCCATAGTCGTTGTTGAACTCCTTGTCCAGCCAAATGGACTTCGCAAGCGTCGAGGCCACCTCGCCATCGGCGCCGTTCAAGTAGTCCTTCCGGAAGACGCGCCATGTTCCGTCGGTCACCTGACTGGCAGTCAGAAGCTCGGCCTCGCGCTCAACCTTTTCCTTCCCCCAAGTCCAGCAAGTCTTTACTCCCTCCGCAGTAATCGGCAGAACTTCATCAGTGAAGTTGTCCGTGCGCTCCAGAGACACCTTTCCATTGGTTGGGTTGACATACAGCGGGTAGAAGAGCTTCGGTCTCGTGATTGGGTTGAACGCTTGGTTTCGGTTGCGCAACCCTAGCTCGCGGTACTTCCCCTTTGCGTCTTCCTTGTCGTATTCCTCCAGCATTGCGCCTTCCTTGGCCGCGCCAAAGATGCTTCCCTCGACGTCCGGATTCTTGACAAAAATGACCAAGTTGTCGTGAGTCTGGGCGATGTACTTGTCCAGGTGCCTTCCTCGCGGATTTACCAGAACGGAGACGATCCCAACAAAGCACTCTTCGCCGAAGACTTCAGCGCCCAGCTTCTTGAGGTTGTCGACTTCCCCATCGTCAATGCTTACGAACAAAGCGCCGTCGTCACGCAGCAGATTGCGCGCAAGAACGAGTCGCGGATAGAGCATGCTGAGCCAGTCCGTATGGAACCGACCGCTCGCCTCCGTGTTGCTCGCAATCTTCCGGCCACCCTCAACCTGCCCCGTCAGCTCAAGATAGTTCTTGATGCTGTCCTGAAAGTTGTCCGGGTAGACGAAGTCCTTGCCGGTGTTGTACGGCGGGTCGATGTAGATCAGCTTCACCTTGC
>CAZBUU010000572.1:0-1654 GCA_964495125.1 uncultured Rubrivivax sp. | reverse complement strand
CTCACCGGTGACCAGCGCTTCTTCGCCGGCTGGGCGCAGGCGTGGCGCGCCAAGACCCGTGACGACTTCCTGCGCCAGCAGGTGCTGTCGGATCCGCACTCACCCGACATGCTGCGGGCGACGCGCCCGCTGCCCAACGTCGACGCGTTCTACGCCGCCTTCGACGTCAAGGCCGGCGACAAGCTGTTCCTGCCGCCCGAACAGCGTGTGAAGATCTGGTGATCTCCGGCTAGCGGCTGGCGGAGCGAGACTACCGGCTGCCCTGGCCGAAGGTGTCGCAGGCGTCGATGGTGCCCTGGCTGAGGCCGCGGCGCAGCCACTCGACGCGCTGCTCCGAGGAGCCGTGCGTCCACGACTCGGGGGAGACGCGGCCCTGGGCCCGGCGCTGCATCACGTCGTCGCCGATCGAGGCGGCGGCGCGCAGGCCCTCTTCGACGTCGCCGGCATCGAGCAGGCTCTTGCGGTTGGCATGGTGGCCCCAGACGCCGGCGAAGCAATCCGCCTGCAGTTCCTGCATGACCGACAGCCGGTTGCCGTCCGCCTCGCTGACTCGCTGGCGCATCTGCATCACCTTCTCCGACACGCCCAGGAGGGTCTGCAGGTGGTGGCCCACCTCGTGGGCGATGACGTAGGCCTGGGCGAAGTCGCCGGGCGCGCCCAGGCGGCGGCTGAGGGTGTCGAAGAAATCGAGGTCGATGTAGACCTTGGCGTCGCCCGGGCAGTAGAACGGGCCCATGGCGCTCTGGCCGGTGCCGCACGCGGTGGGCGTGGCACCGCGGAAGAGCACCAGCTTGGGCTCCTGGTAGCGGCTGCCGCTGGCCTGGAAGACCCGGCCCCAGACCTGCTCGGTGTCGCGCAGCACCACGGAGACGAACTGTGCGGCCTTGTCGTCGGCGGGCGGCCGCGCCGCCGGGCCGGCCGGCGCCGACTGCTGCACCGCCGGGCCGCCGCCTCCGCCGCTGAGCAGGCTCAGCACGGTCAGCGGGTTGATGCCGAAGATCCAGCCGGCCAGCAGCGCGATGACGATGGTGCCGATGCCGATGCCGCGACCGCCCAGCATGGGCATGCGGCCACCGCCTCCGCCGCCGCCCTGCCCGCGGCGGTCCTCGACGTTGTCACTGCCTTCCTGGCCTTCCCACTTCATGCGGCGCACTCCACTGCAGCCCATGCGGGCCGGGGTGGATTCTGCGCCCGGCGGCCGCTCCCGCGGCCCGGTCTTCAGTGCAGGGTGCCGGCGACGCCGTTGCGGCCGTAGGCCTCGAACAGCGCCAGCGCCGCCTGGCGCAGGCGGTCGCTGCTGCTGGTGTGGGCGGTGGCCAGGCAGGCGTGGGCGTAGGCGGTGTCCACGCACATGCGCGGCAGGTCCACGTCCCAGCCCTCGTAGTTCATCAGGCGGCGGAAGCGCGCCATCTGGAAGACGGGCAGTGGCAGCACGGCGGCGGGTTCCTGCATGGCGGGCTCCAGGCCGGCGGGCGCACCGGCGATGGCTGCAGTGTCGCGGCCGCGCACGGGCGCCGAAGGCCGGAACACCGGCCGAAAGCGCCCGCTGCTCAGGTCTTGGGCAGCGTCACGCCGCGCTGGCCCTGGTACTTGCCGCCACGGTCCTTGTAGCTGGTCTCGCAGACCTCGTCGCTCTCGAAGAACAGCACCTGGG
>CAZBUU010000571.1:0-1654 GCA_964495125.1 uncultured Rubrivivax sp. | reverse complement strand
AGGCAAGATCGACGGCGAACCCTTCCAGGGCGGCAAGGCCGAGGCCTTCCAGTTCATCATCGGCGAAGGCCAGATGCTGGAGCAGTTCGACCAGGCCGTGCGCGGCATGAAGGTGGGCGAGAGCAAGACCTTCCCGCTGCAGTTCCCGGCCGACTACCACGGCCAGGATGTCGCCGGCAAGGAAGCCGACTTCCTCGTCACCGTCAAGAAGATCGAGTCACAGAACCTGCCGGCCGTGGACGAAGCCCTGGCCAAGTCGCTGGGCATCAAGGAAGGCACGGTCGAAGGCCTGCGCGCCGACGTGAAGAAGAACCTGGAGCGCGAAGTCAAGTTCCGCGTGCTGGCCCGCAACAAGGCGGCCGTGATGGACGCGCTGGCCAAGGCCGCCGAACTGGAACTGCCCAACGCGCTGGTGGCCTCCGAGACCGATCGATTGATCGGCAACGCCCGCGCCGACCTGAAGCAACGCGGCGTGAAGGACGCGGACACGGCGCCGATCCCTGCCGAGATCTTCAAGCCGCAGGCCGAGCGCCGTGTGCGCCTGGGCCTCGTGGTGGCCGAACTGGTGCGCGCCAACAACCTGCAGGCCAAGCCCGAGCAACTGCAGAAGCACATCGAAGAGCTCAGCCAGAGCTACGAGAAGCCGGCCGAGGTGATGCGCTGGTACCTGGGCGACCGTCAACGCATGGCCGAGGTCGAAGCCGTCGTCATCGAGACCAACGTGACCGACTTTGTGCTGGCTCGCGCGAAGGTCGTGGACAAGGTGCTACCGTTCGATGATCTGATGACCGCGGCGTGAGCCCGACAAAGGACTTCGAGATGAGCGTGCAGGACACCGTCGGCCTGGGCCTCGTGCCCATGGTCATCGAAACTTCAGGTCGCGGCGAACGCGCCTACGACATCTACAGCCGGCTGCTGCGCGAGCGCATCGTGTTCCTGGTCGGCCCGGTGAACGATGCCACAGCCAATCTGGTGGTGGCGCAGATGCTCTTCCTGGAGAGCGAGAACCCCGACAAGGACATCTTCCTGTACATCAACTCCCCGGGCGGCAGCGTCAGCGCCGGGCTGTCGATCTTCGACACGATGAACTTCATCAAGCCCGACGTCAGCACGCTGTGCATGGGCATGGCGGCCAGCATGGGCAGTTTCCTGCTGATGGCCGGCGCCAAGGGCAAGCGTGCAGCGCTGCCGAACTCGCGCGTCATGATCCACCAGCCGTCGGGTGGGGCGCAGGGCCAGGCGACCGACATCGAGATCCAGGCGCGCGAGATCATCAAGACCCGCGAGCAATTGAACCGCATCTATGCCGACCGCACCGGCCAGACGCTGGAGCGCATTGCGACCGACATGGAGCGCGACCGCTGGATGTCCCCGACGGAAGCCCAGGAGTACGGGCTGATCGACCAAGTCCTGGACAAGCGGGCCTGAGGCCGCTGTCAGGCAGCCGGGTCCACCCGGCATCCCCGAACCGAGGCCCGCAGATCCACCCGATTGCGGGCCTTTTTCGTGGCCGACCCCGTCTCGGTACTTGAACTATCATGACGCGGTAGTCCGTCTCCTCGCTCGCAATCCCCCAGCAAGAAACTCCATGGCCGACACGAAGGGCGCCTCAGGCGAAAAGGTTCTGTACTGCAGCTTCTGCGGTAAGAGCCAG
>CAZBUU010000570.1:0-1655 GCA_964495125.1 uncultured Rubrivivax sp. | reverse complement strand
TCTCGGCGGTCTCGTTCTCCAGGCCGACGATGAACTGCGCCTCGGTCACGATGCCGGCTTCGCGCAGCAGGCGGATGGCCTTCTTGTTCTGCTCGATCGTCGTTTCCTTGTTGAAGCGGTCCAGCTTGAGCTGCGCCGCCGCTTCGGTGCCCAGGCTCACGTGCACCAGGCCGGCCTTGCGGTACATGGGCAGCAGGGCTTCGTCGCGCAGGATGTCGGTCACGCGGGTGTTGATGCCCCACTGCACCGGCAGCTTGCGCGCGATGAGCTCCTCGCAGAAGGCGATGAACTTCTTGCGGTGAATGGTGGGTTCCTCGTCGGCGAGGATGAAGAAGCCCACGCCGTGGTCCTTCACCAGCGTCTCGATCTCGTCCACCACCGCCTTGGGTTCACGGATGCGGTAGTCGCGCCAGAACTTCCACTGGCTGCAGAAGCTGCACGTGAAGGGGCAGCCGCGCGCGAAGTTGGGAATGGCCACGCGCACGCCCAGCGGGATGTAGATGTACTTGTCCCACTCCAGGATGCCCCAGTCGGGCGTGATGCGGTCCAGGTCCTGGATGGGCGGCTCGGCCGGCGTGGCGATGATCTTGCCGTCGCTGCCGGCGAAGGCGATGCCGCGCACGACGTTGGGGTCGGCGGCGAAGGAGCCGTCCTCCACCGCGCGCACGAAATTCAGGAACACCTGCTCGCCTTCGCCACGCACCACGGCGTCGATCCAGGGCGCTTCCTTCAGCACCTGCGGGTACATGAAGGTGGCATGGATGCCGCCCAGCACGGTGACGATCCTGGGGTTCACTTCCTTGGCCACCTGCAGCAGCCGCTCGGCCTTGTAGATGGCCGGCGTGATGGCGGTGAGGCCGACGATGTCGGGCTGGAGTTCCTCGATGCGGGCGCGCACCTGGTCGTCTTCCAGGTGGTGCGTCATGGCATCGACGAAGTGCACGTCGTGGTAGCCGGCGGCCTTCAGATAGCCGGTGAGGTAGGCGACCCAGGCCGGCGGCCAGTTGCCGGCGATCTCGGCGCCGCCGGAGTGGTAGTTCGGGTGGATGAACAGGATGCGCATGGCAGGCCCAGGCTGGACGGACGGAGATCCACCGTAAGCGCCCCCGGTGGCCGTCGAGTTGCGATATGTCAATCTCGCGTGACAGTCCGACTGTCGCGTGTTCATGACAAACCCGAACAGGCCCTGAGCTTCCGCGGGGTGTCCCGGAACGCGGCTTGCTATAACCGCCGCACCCACCCGAACCCACCCCGAGGAGCCCCGCATGACCCTGCCCCGTCGCCACGCCCTGGCCGCGGCCGCCGCCCTGGCCGCCGCCGTCGCCCTGCCGCACACCGCCTTCGCCCAGGGCGCCAAGCTCAAGGTCGCCGCCATCTACACCGTGCCGGTGGAGCAGCAGTGGGTCAGCCGCATCGACAAGGCGCTGAAGGCCGCCGTGGCGCGCGGCGAGATCGAGTACGTGTTCAGCGAGAACGTGGCCAACGCCGACTACGAGCGCGTGATGCGCCAGTACGCCGAGAAGGGCCACCAGCTGATCGTCGGTGAAAGCTTCGCCGTGGAGGCGGCTGCGCGCAAGGTGGCCAAGGACTACCCGAAGGTCGCTTTCCTGATGGGCAGCAGCGGCAAGCCGCAGGCGCCCAACTTCGCCGTCTTC
>CAZBUU010000569.1:0-1661 GCA_964495125.1 uncultured Rubrivivax sp. | reverse complement strand
GGCCAGGTGCGCAGCGTCTGCAAAGCGCGTGCGCTGCGCTCGCCGAGGCTGCCCCCGAAGGCGAGCAGCTTGTTCATGCTGGCTATGATGCCGCATGGCCGATGCGCAGATCCCCGAACCCGCCGTCAGCAACGCGCGACGGTGGGCCGTGGCGACGCTTCTGGCGCTCATCGCTCTGGGCCTGGCCTGGGAGTTGTGGCTGGCGCCCACCGGCAGCGGCACGCTGGCGGTGAAGGTGCTGCCGCTGGCGCTGTGCCTGCCGGGGCTGCTGCGCCATCGCATGTTCACCTACCGCTGGCTGAGCCTGCTGGTGTGGCTGTACCTGCTGGAAGGGCTGGTGCGTGCCAGCACCGAGGGCGGCATCGGCGCGCAGCTGGCCGCGCTGGAAGTGGTGCTCGGGCTGCTGCTCTTCGGCTTGTGCAGCTTCTACATCCGCCGCCGCCTGCGGCACGCGGTGGCCCGGGAAGCAGCGGCATGAGCGTCCTGCAGGCGCTGCGCGACGCCGTCGGCGCCGCCCACGTGCTGACCGAGGGCGACCTCGGCGCCTGGGAGCGCGACTGGCGCAAGCGCTGGAACGGCAAGGCCCTGGCTGTCGTGCGGCCCGGCAGCACGGCCGAGGTGGCGGCGGTGATGAAGGCCTGCGCCGCGGCGCGCGTGGCCGTGGTGCCGCAGGGCGGCAACACGGGCCTCGTGGGCGGCGGCGTGCCCGACATGAGCGGCACCCAGGTGCTGCTGAGCCTGCAGCGCTGCAACCGCGTGCGCGACATCGACGAGGCCAACCTCACGCTCACCGCCGACGCCGGCTGCGTGCTGCAGGCGCTGCAGGAAGCAGCCGCCGCGCGCGGCCTGCTGCTGCCGCTGAGCCTGGCCGCCGAGGGCAGTTGCACGCTGGGCGGCAACCTGGCCACCAACGCCGGCGGGACGCAGGTGCTGCGTTGGGGGAATGCGCGCGATCTCTGCCTGGGCTTGGAAGTCGTTACCGCGCAGGGCGAGGTCTGGGACGGTCTGACCGGCCTGCGCAAGGACAACACGGGCTACGACCTGCGCGACCTCTTCATCGGCAGCGAAGGCACGCTGGGCATCATCACCGCGGCCACGATGAAGCTGGCGCCGCAGCCTGCGGCCACCACCACCGCGCTCGCCGCCTGCGCCAGCGTGGCCGGTTGCGTGGCGCTGCTGAAGCTGGCGCGCGCGCGTCTGGGCGCCGGGCTCACGGGCTTCGAGATGATGGGCGCCTTCCCGCTGGAACTCGTGGCCAGGCACTTCCCCGCCCTGCCCCGCCCGCTTCCGGATGCTGCCTGGACAGTGCTGCTGGAGCAAAGCGACACCGAGGGCGAGGCCCAGGCCCGAGCGCGCTTCGAGTCGCTGCTCGAAGCAGCGCTGGAGGCCGGCTGCGTGCAGGACGCGGTGGTGGCCGAGAGCCTGGCGCAGAGCCAGGCGCTGTGGCAGGTGCGCGAGAGCATCCCGCTGGCGCAGGCCGAAGAGGGCCTCAACATCAAGCACGACATTTCGGTGCCGGTGTCGGCCCTCCCGGCCTTCGTCGACGCCTGCGACGCCGCGCTGAAGGCACGCTGGCCCGGTGTGCGCCTGGTGAACTTCGGCCACCTGGGCGACGGCAACCTGCACTACAACGTGCAGGCCCCGGCCGGTGCCGATGGCGC
>CAZBUU010000568.1:0-1662 GCA_964495125.1 uncultured Rubrivivax sp. | reverse complement strand
CTTCGACAGGCCCTTGCCGATCGCCTTGACGTAGTTGTAGATGGCCTTGTCGGCATCCGCCACGCCGGGCAAGGAGCCCTGCAGTTCGACCAGCGTCTCCATCGCGAGGTAGGGATGCACGGCCTCCGCGCCGTAGCCGGCCAGCACGGCGAAGTGGTGCACCTCGCGCGCCGAGCCCGTCTCCACGACGAGGCCGGCGGTGGTGCGCAGGCCTTCGCGCACCAGGTGGTGGTGCACGGCCGAGAGCGCCAGCAGCGCGGGGATGGCCACCTGCGTGCCGCTGAGGGCGCGGTCGGTGATGATGAGGATGTTGTGACCGCTCTTGATGGCGTCCACCGCCTCGGCGCACAGGCTCGCCAGCTTGGCTTCCACGCCTTCGCGGCCCCAGCTCAGCGGGTAGGTGATGTCGAGCTCGTAGCTCTTGAACTTGTCACCCGTGTGCTGGGCGATGCTGCGCAGCCGCGCCATGTCGTCGAAGTCGAGGATGGGCTGCGTCACCTCCAGGCGCATCGGCGGGTTCACCGCGTTGATGTCCAGCAGGTTGGGCTTCGGGCCGATGAAGCTGTTCAGCGACATCACGATCGCTTCCCGGATGGGGTCGATCGGCGGGTTCGTCACTTGCGCGAACAGCTGCTTGAAGTAGTTGAAGAGCGGCTTGTTCTTGTCGCTCAGCACGGCCAGCGGGCTGTCGTTGCCCATGCTGCCGATGGCTTCCTCGCCGTTGGCGGCCATGGGCGCGAGCAGGAACTTCAGGTCTTCCTGCGTGTAGCCGAAGGCCTGCTGGCGGTCGAGCAGCGACTCGGTGGACGGCGCGGCGGCGGGGCCTGGCGCGATGGCGTCGAGACGGATGCGCACGTTCTCGATCCACTGCCGGTAGGGCTTGGCGAAGGCGAACTGGTTCTTCAGCTCTTCGTCGTCGACGATGCGGCCCTGCTCGATGTCGATGAGGAACATCTTGCCCGGCTGCAGGCGCCACTTCTTGACGATCTTGCTCTCGGGCACGGGCAGCACGCCGGATTCCGAGGCCATCACCACCAGATCGTCGTCGGTGACGATGTAGCGCGCCGGGCGCAGGCCGTTGCGGTCCAGCGTGGCGCCGATCTGCTTGCCGTCGGTGAAGACCATGGCGGCCGGGCCGTCCCAGGGCTCCAGCATCGCGGCGTGGTACTCGTAGAAGGCGCGGCGGCGCGCGTCCATCAGCTCGTGGTTCTCCCAGGCTTCCGGGATCATCATCATCGCCGCGTGCGCCAGCGGGTAGCCGCTCATCGTGAGCAGTTCCAGCGCGTTGTCGAAGGTGGCGGTGTCGCTCTGGTGCTCGAAGCTGATGGGGTAGAGCTTCTTCAGGTCGTCGCCCAGCACGGGGCTCTTCATCACGCCTTCGCGGGCGCGCATCCAGTTGAAGTTGCCCTTGACGGTGTTGATCTCGCCGTTGTGCGCCACCATGCGGTAGGGGTGGGCCAGCGGCCACTCGGGGAAGGTGTTGGTGCTGAAGCGCTGGTGCACCAGGGCCAGGGCGGACACGGCGCGCGGGTCGGCCAGGTCCTTGTAGTAGATGCCCACCTGGTCGGCCAGCAGCAGACCCTTGTAGATGACGGTGCGGCAGCTCATGCTGGGCACGTAGTACTCGCGGCTGTGCGTGAGCTTGAGCGCCTGGATGGCGGC
>CAZBUU010000567.1:0-1664 GCA_964495125.1 uncultured Rubrivivax sp. | reverse complement strand
CGGCATCGCCGTGCGCTTCCCGCGCATGCTGCGCATCCGCCACGACAAGCCGCTGCACGAGGCCGACACCCTGGCCACGCTGCAGGGCCTGCTGGCCGTGCCGGGATGACGGCCTGCGCAGCCCGTACATTCCGGGGCTGCAGAGTCTTCGGGGAGAAGCGATGAAGCGGTGGCTGGGACGCGCCTGCGTGGCGCTGGGAGCGCTGGTCTTCGCCGTCACGGCGCGGGCACAGATCAGCGAGGTGCAGGCCGAGCAGCTGATGAAGCTGGCCGGCGGCTGGGCGCAGATCGCCTCGATGGCGCCTTCGATGCGCCAGGCCTTCAAGGACGGCATCGCCCGCCCCGAGGCCGGCATGGACGAAACCCAGCGCCAGAAGCTGGTGGCCGCCGCCGAGGCCGGCTTCGACACCGAGCGCATGCGCCAGGTGGCGCGGCGCACGCTGGCCGAAGGCGTGCAGTCGGGCTACGTGCCCGAACTGCTGGCCTGGTACCGGAGCGAGCCCGGCCGCGTGGTCACGGCCGCCGAGGAGGCTTCCAGCGCCCACGAGGGCCGAGGCGACAGCGAGGCCCGCGTGCGCGCGGGCATCGCGCTGCTGCAGGCCGCCACGCCCGAGCGGCGGGCGCTGCTGAACCAGGTGGTGGAGGTGACGCGCGCGGTGCCGGCCGGCGCCGACTTCCTGCTCAACCTGGGCCTGGCGGTGCAGCGTTCGATGGCACGTCTGAATCCGAAGTTGCCACCGGCCGACGAAGCCAAGGCGCGCGCCGATTTCGACACCCAGCGGCCGCAGCTGATGCAGGGGCTGCAGGTGCTCTCGCTGGCCAGCGTCGCCGTGACCTACCAGGCCGTGCCCGACGCCACGCTGGCCGCCTACACGCGCTTCATGGGCGGCGCGGCCGGCGACCACATCACCGACCTCTCCACGCGCGCCTTCGAGGCCGCGCTGCTGGACGCCTTCGAACGGCTGGGCCGCTGACACGGGGGCGCGGTCGCCCGGCACGGGGAATTGGGCGGCAGCCACCCCGTTGATCGGGGCTTGGGCCGCGGGCGGGCTGCCTAGCATGGCGAAGATGCCCATGGAAGGAGCCTCGTGGACTCCGTGTTTGCCCCTGCCCCGAACGTCGCGGCCGGCCCCGCCGATGCGCTGCTGCTGAAGGCCGCCGCCAGCGGCGCCATGCCACTGCCCGAGCTGCTGGACCGTGCCCAGGCGCTGCAGAACGCAGGCCGCGGCGACCAGGCGGAGCGCCTGTACGCCGCCTGGATCGCCCACAACGATTCGCCGCACCGCCATGTCGCCGCCTTCAACCGCGGTGCGCTGCTCAGCACGCTGGGCCGCGAGGCCGAGGCCGAGGCCGCCTACCAGGGTGCCTTGGACGCCGTGCCCGGCTTCGCGCCGGCGCACCTGAACCTGGGCCACCTGTGCGAGCGGCGTGGCGACACCGCGGCCGCGCTGGCCCACTGGCGCGCCGTGTTCGACGCTCAGCCCCCCGCCATGCTGGAACACCGGCTGCACGCGCTGAACAACAGCGCGCGGCTGCTGGAGACGCTGCGCCGCTATCCCGAGGCCGAGGTGATGATGCGCACCAGCCTGGAGTTGAAGGCCGAACAGAACGACGTCATCCAGCACTACGTGCACATCCGCCAGAAGCAGTGCGCCTGGCCGCAC
>CAZBUU010000566.1:0-1669 GCA_964495125.1 uncultured Rubrivivax sp. | reverse complement strand
TGGCGGCCAGGTCAGGGAAGATGTCGGCGTGGTCGTGCTCCAGGTTGTTGAGCACGGCGGTGCGCGGCCGGTAGTGCACGAACTTGCTGCGCTTGTCGAACAGCGCGGTGTCGTACTCGTCGGCCTCGATGACGAAGCAGGGCCCGGTGCCCAGGCGCGCCGACACGCCGAAGTTCAGCGGCACGCCGCCGACCAGGAAGCCCGGTTGCAGGCCGGCGTGTTCCAGCATCCAGGCCAGCATGGAGGTCGTCGTCGTCTTGCCGTGCGTGCCGGCCACGGCCAGGACATGGCGCCCGAACAGCACCTGCTCGGCCAGCCACTGCGGGCCGCTGGTGTAGGCGGCCCCGGCGTCCAGGATGGCCTCCATCAGCGGGTTGCCGCGCGTGACGACGTTGCCGACGACGAAGACGTCGGGCTTCAGCGCCAGCTGGTCGGCCGTGAAGCCTTCGATGAGCTCGATGCCCAGGGCGCGCAGCTGGTCGCTCATCGGCGGATAGACGCCGGCGTCGCAGCCCGTCACGCGGTGGCCGGCCTCGCGCGCCAGCGCCGCCAGCCCACCCATGAAGGTGCCGCAGATGCCCAGGATGTGAAGATGCATGCGAAGCATTCTAGGATTCGCCCCCTGCCGAAGAACGGTGCCGAGGAGCGTCGATGAAGGGCGTGGCGTGGCTTTCTGCCAGCCCCTGGGCCTACCCGGCCCTGGAAGTGCTGCACCTGCTGGGCGTGGCGCTGCTGCTGGGCAGCCTGGCGGTGCTGGAGCTGCGCGTGTGGGGCGCGGGCCGGGCGCTGGATCTGGCGGCCCTGGCGAAGCTGGCGCTGCCGGTGTCGCTGGCCGGGTTCGGGCTCGTGGCGCTGGCCGGTCTGGGCCTGTTTGCCGCGCACCCGGGCGAGATGCTGGCCAACCGCGCCTTCGTCATCAAGATGGGCCTGGTGTTCGCCGCCGGCCTGAACGCCGCCGCCTTCCATGCCCGCGGCGGGCTGCAGAAGGCCGATGCCGTGGCCCGCGCGCAGACCCTGCTGTCGCTGGGCCTGTGGGTCGGCGTCATCATCGGCGGTCGCTGGATCGCCTACGTCTGAAGGAGCCGAGATGCAAAGACGTCACCTGCTGGCCGCGCCCCTGGTGCTGCTCGGGTTGCCTGCCCGCGCGCACCATGGCTGGAGCAGCTTCGACCAGGGCCGCCCGCTCTACCTGGAAGGCAAGGCCGCCAAGGTCAGCTGGGTCAACCCGCATGCGGAAATGGTGCTGGAGCTGCCGGCCGAGCCGAAGCTGCCGGCCGACCTGGCCGGCCGCAGCGTGCCGGCGCAGAGCGCGGCGGTGGACGGCCCGGCGCTGCTGAAGGCGGCGCGCTTGCCCAGCCGCAAGGACCGCCGCTGGACCATCGAGCTGGCCCCGCTGTCACGCCTGGAGGCCTGGAAGGTGAAGCCCGTCCAGCCCGGCGACACCGTCGGCGTGCTGGGCTTCACCTTCACCGGCGAGAAGGGCGACGCCGTGCTGCGCGCCGAGTACCTGTTCGCCGGCGGCGGCGTCTACGGCCTGCGCTCGGCGCCGGCCTGATTCAGGCGCGCAGCGCGTCCAGCGCCGCGGCGGCCGTGGCGGCGATGTCCTCGGCCGAGTGCGCGGCACTCACGAAACCGGCTTCGTACAGCGCCGGCGCCAGGTACACGCCGC
>CAZBUU010000565.1:0-1670 GCA_964495125.1 uncultured Rubrivivax sp. | reverse complement strand
CCACGCCCTTGCTCTTCAGGAAGGCGCGCAGGATCTTGTTGGTGGTGCGCGGGTACACGTAGTCGGTGCCCAGCAGCACCCAGCGCTTGGCGCTGCCACCGTCCTTGCTCATCAGGTATTCCACCGCGGGAATGGCCTGCTGGTTGGGCGCGGCACCCGTGTAGAACACGTTCTTGCTGAGCTCTTCGCCTTCGTACTGCACGGGGTAGAAGAGCAGGCCGTTGAGTTCCTCGACGACCGGCAGCACGCTCTTGCGCGACACGCTGGTCCAGCAGCCGAAGATCACCGACACCTTGTCCTTGCTGATCAGCTGGCGGGTCTTCTCGGCGAAGAGCGGCCAATTGGACGCCGGGTCCACCACCACGGGCTCGAGCTTCTTGCCCAGCAGGCCGCCCTTGGCGTTGATGGCGTCGATTTCCATCAGGATGGTGTCCTTGAGCACCGTCTCCGAGATGGCCATCGTGCCCGACAACGAGTGCAGCACGCCGACCTTGATGGTCTCCTGCGCCTGCGCGAAGCTGCTGTAGCCCAGCGCGGACAGGGCCAGCGTGGTGGCGGTGAGGGTCTTGCCGAACTGGCGGCGCGTGGTACTCATGGGTCTCTCGCTCCTGGTGGAATTTGGAGACCGCAGGTTAGGGACGCCCCGCCCGGGGCGGAATACGCCAGACGGCGTACGGCGCTTCAGGCGCTGCGGCGTCGGCGCAGCCACCAGGCCGCGCCACCGAGCATCAAGCAGCCGCTGCCCGGCTCGGGCACGGCGCTCAGCACGAGGTCAAAGGAGAAGGCCAGCTGCGGCTCCGCCGAGGTGTCCTGGATCCAGAACGTGTAGGAACCCGCCGGCAAGGTGCCGACAAAGCCCGTGGCGCCGAAGCCCTGGCCGATGGCGGGCAGCAGATCCGTGCCGACCGCCACCTCCTGGTAGTGGGTCCAGCCCAGCAACCCGGCGGCGGACTCGGTGTCGGGCAGCACCGTCATCTGCGCGCCGGACTGGACGCCGATGAAGGAGCGCACGCCGCCCAGCACGTTGCCGGCACCGTAGCGCAAGGCGGAGAGCTGGAAGCCGTCGGGCACGAGCACGCGAAGATAGTCCCGGTCCGGCGCGCCGAAGGCGCCGCGCACGGGATTGCTGCCTGCGCCCAGCAGCAGGCTGGAGGGCGCCAGCCCGCTGTCGGAGAGGTCGCCGTCGACGGCCTCGTTCCAGCCGGCAGCGTGAACGGCCACGGGCCAGGACGCGGCGAGCGCAAGAGCGATGAGCGTGTGGCGCATGCGCGGTCCTCCTTCAGCTGCCCCGACGCTGTTTCGCCGGACGGGCCGGCCGCCGCAGCGGCCGGCTTCCCATGGACCGATCAGGCCTTGCGACGGCGCACCACCGCGCCCACGGCCATCAGGCCGGCCAGCATCATCGCGTAGCTGCCCGGCTCGGGCACGGCGCTGATCTCGATCAGGCGGTCGTTGCCGCTGCTCGGGTGCTGGATGTTGATGTAGGCCGTGTTCGGGTCGGTCAGGCTGAAGAACAGGCCCGTCATCTCCGAACCCTGCGTGCCATTGGTGGCCCAGCGGCCGATGCCCTCGCCGGCGTCGAGCAGGTCGCCGTCCTTGTTCAGGTCGCGGGCGAACCAGACGTCGTTGTCGACGCCGCCGTTGCGGTCTTCGATGATGTAGATGTTGCC
>CAZBUU010000564.1:0-1675 GCA_964495125.1 uncultured Rubrivivax sp. | reverse complement strand
TGAAGGGCGGCACCTACTACCCGATGACGGTGAAGAAGCACCTGCGGGCGCAGGAAGTGGCACAGCAGAACCGCCTGCCCTGCCTCTACCTGGTGGACAGCGGCGGCGCCAACCTGCCGAACCAGGACGAGGTCTTCCCCGACCGCGACCACTTCGGCCGCATCTTCTTCAACCAAGCCAACATGTCGGCGCTGGGCATCCCGCAGATCGCGGTGGTGATGGGTTCCTGCACCGCCGGCGGCGCCTACGTGCCGGCGATGAGCGACGAGACCATCATCGTGAAGAACCAGGGCACCATCTTCCTGGGCGGCCCGCCGCTGGTGAAGGCCGCCATCGGCGAGGTGGTGAGCGCCGAAGACCTGGGCGGCGGCGACGTGCACACGCGGCTGTCCGGCGTGGCCGACCACCTGGCCGAGAACGACATGCACGCGCTGGCGCTGGCGCGTGCCAGCGTGGCCAACCTGAACTGGCGCAAGCCGGAACAGGTGAAGCTGCAGCCGCCGCGTGCGCCACTCTTCGACCCCGCCGAACTGCGCGGCGTGCTGCCCACCGACGAGACCGGCTTCACCAGCCGCAAGCCCTTCGACGTGCGCGAGATCATCGCCCGCATCGTCGACGGTTCCGAGTTCGACGAGTTCAAGGCGCGCTACGGCGCCACGCTGGTGACGGGCTTCGCGCACATCGAAGGCATGCCGGTGGGCCTCATCGCCAACAACGGCGTGCTGTTCTCGGAGAGCGCCATGAAGGGCGCGCACTTCATCGAGCTGTGCTGCCAGCGGCGCATCCCGCTCGTGTTCCTGCAGAACATCACCGGCTTCATGGTCGGCCGCAAGTACGAGGCCGAAGGCATCGCCAAGCATGGCGCGAAGATGGTCACGGCCGTGGCGACGGCCACCGTGCCCAAGTTCACCATCATCATCGGCGGCAGCTTCGGCGCCGGCAACTACGGCATGTGCGGCCGGGCGTACTCGCCGCGCCTGCTGTGGATGTGGCCGAACGCGCGCATCGGCGTGATGGGCGCCGAGCAGGCGGCCAGCGTGCTGGCCACGGTGAAGCGCGACGGCATCGAAGGCAAGGGCGGGCAGTGGGGCGCCGACGAGGAAGCGGCCTTCAAGCAGCCCATCCTCGACCAGTTCGGCCACCAGTCGCACCCCTACTACGCCAGCGCGCGGCTGTGGGACGACGGCGTCATCGACCCCGCCGACACGCGCCGCGTGCTGGCACTGGGGCTGTCGGCCAGCCTCAATGCGCCCATCCCCGAGGCGCCCCGTTTCGGCATCTTCCGCATGTGAGGGCGCTCTCGTGACCACGCTCGACCTCCGCCGCCCCAGCGCCCACGTGGCCGAGGTGTGGCTCAACCGCCCCGAGGTGCGCAACGCCTTCAACGACGGTGTTATCGCCGAGTTGACGCAGGCTTTCCGCACGCTCGGTGCCGACCCGCAGTTGCGCGCCATCGTGCTCGGCGGCCACGGCAAGGCGTTCTGTGCGGGCGCCGACCTGTCGTGGATGCGCGCCATGGCCGACTACACCTGGGAACAGAACCAGGCCGACGCCGCGGGCCTGGCCGAGATGCTGTGGACGGTCTGGTCCTGCCCCGTGCCCGTGGTGGGCCGTGTGCATGGCGACTGCTACGCCGGCGGCGTGGGCCTGGCGGCGGTGTGCGACGTGCTGGTCG
>CAZBUU010000563.1:0-1676 GCA_964495125.1 uncultured Rubrivivax sp. | reverse complement strand
TGGCTGGTGAGCAGGTTCCAGACGATGTCGTCGTCCATGCGGAAGCGGCACAGCAAGGTGTTGCCGGTGGCGATCTTCATCATCTGCGCCGGCGTCAGCGCCCCAATCAGCGTGGCGGTCTCTTCGCTGACGCCCAGGCGGAACAGCGCCTGTTCCTTGTCCGAGCGCACCAGGCTCTGCGCCAGCATCAGGTAGGACAGGTTGGCTTCGCGGATCTCGGCGAGGATCTGTTCGGTGTTCATGGTGCTGCTCCGGTATTCGTCTCGGTGGTGGATCAGAGGCTTGATCCGATGAAACGAACTGTAGGGATCGGAAATGGATGGCGGCATCAGGCCATCTCCGTCGCTGGAGTCCCGCTTCTTCCCGTCGCCGTGTAAGGCAAATTCCTACATCGGTGACTGCGCGTGACAGGCGTCACGCGCCGCGCCCTGCCGGCGCCTCCCGGCGCCGGGAAACCCCTACACGCGCTCGATGCGGGCGTAGGCCGAGTGGTTGTGGATGGACTCGAAGTTCTCGACGTCCACCACGTAGCGGCCGACACGCGCGTCGGCGTTCAGCGCCAGCGCCACGTCGCGCACCAGGTCCTCGACGAACTTGGGGTTCTCGTAGGCCCGCTCGGTGACCCACTTCTCGTCGGCGCGCTTGAGCATGGGCCAGATCTCGCAGGACGCGCTGTCCTCGGCGAAACGCACCAGTTCGTGCCAGTCGGGCGTGGACTGGCCGGGCTCGGCGGCCTCGACGCGGATGGTGACCCGCGAACGCTGGTTGTGTGCGCCGTAGTCACTGATTTCCTTGGAGCAGGGGCACAGCGTCTTGACGGGCACCGAGACCTCGGCCCACAGCGTGGTGCGTCCGGCACGGGTCTCGCTGATCAGGCGCGCCTGGTAGTCCAGCAGGCTGGCCAGCCCGGACACCGGCGCGCGCTTGCGCAGGAAGAAAGTGAAGGCGGCCTCGATGCGGCCTTCCTGGGCGCCCAGCTTGTCCAGCATGGCGGCATGGCGCGAACGCAGGGCCTCCAGGCTCAGCACCTCGTCGCTGCCGGCCAGGTCATCCAGCCACGCGACGAAGCGCGACATGTGCGTGCCTTTCTTCTCCGCCGGCAAGGCCACGTCCAGCGACCACAGCGCGGCCGTCTGCTGCAAGGCACCAGCCACGCGCAAGCTCAGCGGGTAGCGCACATCCTTCACGCCCACGCGCTGGATGGCCAAGTGGCGCGCATCAGGCGCGCTCTGCGTGTCGGGGATGTGCAGGGCGTCGGTGAGGTTGGTCATCGCGGGCAGGATCATGACATCGCCCGCCTTCCCCCGGGGGACGCGGGTTGCTCGACGCCGTTCGAAAGCGCTGAACGGGCGGCGGGCGGAGCCTCAGGCGTTGGCGGCGGCAGCGAGCGCGGGCCGGCTGCCGAAGCGCTTGACGATGGCGGCTTCGATGCCGGCGGCGTCCAGCCCGCACATCGACAGCAGCTTGGCGTGCTCGCCGTGTTCGACGAACTTGTCGGGCAGGCCCAGGTTGAGCACCGGCACCGCCAGGCCGGCTTCGGCCAGGCATTCCAGCACGGCGCTGCCGGCGCCGCCCATCAGGCTGCCCTCCTCCACCGTCACCAGGCCGTCGTGCGTGCGCGCCAGCTGCAGCACCAGTTCAGCGTCCAGCGGCTTGGCGAAGCGCATGTCGGCCAC
>CAZBUU010000562.1:0-1700 GCA_964495125.1 uncultured Rubrivivax sp. | reverse complement strand
CCGGCGCAGTAGTCGCCCAGGCTTTCGCTGGTGAAGGCGCCCAGGAAGATGGCGCCGGCGTGCTTCAGCAATGGCTCCCACCGGTGCGGTTCGCGGCTGGACACCTCCAGGTGCTCGGGCGCGATGCGGTTGCTGATGGCGCAGGCCTGTTCCATGCTGCGCGTGAGGATCAGCGCGCCGCGCCCTTCCAGGCTGGCGCGGATGACGTCTCGGCGCGGCATGCCGGGCAGCAGGCGCTCGATGGCTTCGCGCACCTGGGCGATGTAGGCCGCGTCGGGGCAGAGCAGGATGCTCTGCGCCAGCTCGTCGTGCTCGGCCTGGCTGAAGAGGTCCATCGCCACCCAGTCCGGCGGCGTCGTGCCGTCGGCCAGCACCAGGATCTCGCTGGGCCCGGCGATCATGTCGATGCCCACCTGGCCGAAGACGCGGCGCTTGGCGCTGGCGACGTAGGCGTTGCCGGGGCCGGTGATCTTGTCCACGCGCGGCACCGAGGCCGTGCCGTAGGCCAGTGCGGCCACGGCCTGGGCGCCGCCGATGGCGAACACGCGGTGCGCGCCGGCCACGGCGGCAGCGGCCAGGACCAGGGCGTTGCGTTCGCCCTTGGGCGTGGGCACCACCATGATGATCTCGCCGACGCCCGCCACCTGCGCGGGAATGGCGTTCATCAGCACGCTGCTCGGGTAGGCGGCCTTGCCGCCCGGCACGTAGATGCCGACACGGTCCAGCGGCGTGACCTTCTGGCCCAGCAGGCTGCCTTCGGCGTCGCGGTACTGCCAGCTGCGGCTGGTCTCGGCCAGCTGGCGCTGGTGGTAGCTGCGCACGCGGTCGGCGGCGCTCTGCAAGGCGGCGCGCTGCGCGACGGGCAGGCCGGCCAGCGCGGCCTGCAGTTCGGCCTGACCGATCTCCAGCGCCGCCATCGACGCGGCGTCCACGCCGTCGAAGCGCGCGGTGAGTTCCAGCACCGCGGCATCGCCGCGCTGCTGCACGTCGGCAATGATCTCGGCCACGCGGCCTTCGATGGCGGCGTCGGTCTCGGCCGACCAGTGCAGCACGCGCTGGAACTGGTCTTCGAAGTCGGCCGCGGCGGTGTCGAGCTGACGCAGTTGCAGGCTCATGCGCGGCCTCCCGCCAGGACCGCGGCCTCGAAGGCGTCGATCAGCTTGCGGATCGGCTCGCGCTGGGTCTTCAGCGAGGCCGGGTTCACCACCAGCCGCGACGAGATGTCCATGATCTTCTCCACCTCGACCAGCCGGTTGGCCTTCAACGTGCTGCCCGTGGACACGAGGTCGACGATGGCATCGGCCAGGCCCGTGAGCGGCGCCAGCTCCATCGAACCGTAGAGCTTGATCAGGTCCACGTGCACGCCCTTGGTGGCGAAGTGCTGGCGGGCCATCTGCGTGTACTTGGTCGCCACGCGCAGCCTCGAGCCCTGCTTCACGGCGCCGGCGTAGTCGAAATCCTCGCGCACGGCCACGCTCAGGCGGCAGCGCGCGATCTTCAGGTCCAGCATGCGGTACAGGCCTTCGCCGTCCTCGTTGAGCACGTCCAGCCCCGCCACGCCCAGGTCGGCGCCGCCGCGCTGCACGTAGGTGGGCACGTCGCTGGCGCGCACCAGCACCACCTGCACGTCAGGCCGGCTGGTGGGCAGGATGAGCTTGCGGCTCTTCTCGGGGTCTTCCAGCACCTCGATGCCGGCGGCG
>CAZBUU010000561.1:0-1710 GCA_964495125.1 uncultured Rubrivivax sp. | reverse complement strand
AGGCGGCGTAGCTGTGCGGGATCCACACCGTCGGCAGGCCCAGGAGATCGGCGAAAACGTCGTTGGGCAGGCTGCCGCCCAGGTTGGGCAGCAGCACGGGCGGCCGGCCGGTGCTGCGCTCGATGGACGCCAGCGTGAAGCGCACCCAGGCGTCGTCCGGGTCCAGGCGTGTGGCGGCCATCACCACGGGCTCGCTGACCTCGATGCCGCTGAAACCCCGCGCCGCCAGGTGCGCCTGCACGGCCTCGCGCAGGCGGGTGACGTCGGTGCCGACGACGAAGCGCAGGTGCATCGTCGCCTTCGCCATCGGCGGGATGGCGTTGACCGGGAACTCGGGGTTGCCGGTCACCATGGCCAGCACTTCGAGCGTGTTCCAGGCAATCACGCGCTCGGCCGGCGTCATGCCCGGTTCGCCCCAGTCGGCATCCACCTCGGGGTCGCCGGCGTCGCCGCCGAAGGTGAGACCCCGCAGTGCCGCGCGCACGTTGGCCGGGATCGGTGGCGGTCGCAGCGCTTCGACGAGGATGCGGCCCTGCCCGTCGACGAGCGAGGCGATGGCATTCGCCAGCACCGTGCCCGGGTTGCGCAGCAGGCCGCCCCAGTTGCCGCTGTGGTGGGCGCCTTCGCGCAGCCGCAGCGTGAGGTCGAAGTTGGCCACGCCGCGCGAACCCAGGAACACCGTGGCGCGATCACGCTGCTGGCGCGGGCCGTCGCTGGCGATCAGCACGTCGGCGGAAAGCTGCTCGCGCTGCGCGCCGCAGAACTCGGCCAGGCCCGGCGAGCCGGTCTCTTCGCCGGTCTCCACCAGCCACTTGACGTTGAAGCCGAGCTTCCCGCGCAAGGCCAGCACCTGCGCCAGCGCGGCCAGGTTGATGCCGTGCTGGCCCTTGTTGTCGGCCGTGCCGCGGCCGTAGAGGCGCTCGCCGTCCTGCACCAGGTCCCAAGGGCCGGCGCCCCGGGTCCAGCTCTTGTCCTGGCCGCGGATGACGTCGCCGTGGCCGTACATCAGCACGGTGGGCAGCCCGTCGGCCTCGTGGCGGTGGGCGACGAGCAGCGGGCCGAAGGGCGGCACCGGGTTGTCGTGGATCGTCCAGCCGAAGCCCAGCGCCACCAGCGCCGGCGCCAGTTCGTCGGCGAGGTAGCCGCGCAGCGCGGGGCCGCTGGCCGGGTCCTGGCTCTCGGTGCGGAAGGCGACGCGGCGCGCGAGGTCGCGCACGAAGGCGCCGCCGTCGAAGTGCTCGCGCGCGAGCGCGAGCGCGGCATCGCGGCTCACGACTTCGTCAGCAGCGTGAAGTGTTCCACCACCGGCGGCGCCGCGAAGAGCGGCCCGACGATGGCGCGCCACTCGGCGAACAGCGGGCCCTGGCGGAACGCCACCGTGTGGTCTTCCAGCGTCTCCCAGAAGATCTGCAGCACGTAGCGCTCGGGGCTCTCGATGCCCTTGTTGACCTTCCAGCCCCTGCAGCCCTGCGCACGGCTGATCACGCCGGTCAGGCCGCGCTGCAGGGCTTCTTCGAAGGCGGCCTGCTGGCCGGGGGCGATGCGGATGTCGGCGATTTCGAGGATCACGGCGGTCTCTCCGGTGCGAGCGCCGATTGTGCAGCGGCGTGCTGCAGGCGCGCAGGCACGGCGGCACCGACAATCGCGCCATGCTGAAGGCCGACGACCCGCGCCAGCGGCGCATCGGCATCGGCCTGGTGACGCTGGCGA
>CAZBUU010000560.1:0-1711 GCA_964495125.1 uncultured Rubrivivax sp. | reverse complement strand
AGGTCTTCGCGCTGGATGTTCTCGATCAGCGCCATCACCGCCGCGGCCTCGTCGGCCACGGGCTTCACGAGCACCGGCACGCTGTCCAGGCCGGCCAGCTTCGCGGCGCGGAAGCGGCGTTCGCCGGCGATGATCTCGTAGTCACCACCGCTGACCGGCCGCACGAGGATGGGCTGCATCACGCCCTGGCTCTTGATGCTCTCGGCCAGCTCGTACAGCGAGCCCTCGTCCATGCGTGTGCGCGGCTGGTACTTGCCGGGGCGCAGGCGGTCGAGCGCCAGGGAGCTGGGCGCGCCGGGGTCGGGCGCAGGCGCGTCGCTGACCTTCGGGCCGAGCAGGGCTTCCAGGCCGAGGCCCAGCCCCTTGGGTTTCTTCGTGACCATGGGCGGATTGTCTCAGCCGCGGCGGCGGCGCTCCTGGGCAGGAAAGAGCAGATCGCGTTCGAGGTAGCGCCGGAAGCGCTGCACGCGCGGGTCGGTGCGGCCGGCCATGGTGTTCAGCGTCTGCACGAGGCCGTCCACACGCAGCCAGAGCGCGCCCTTCCCGTCACGCCGCCACTGGCCGGGCACGCGCGACGCGGTGACGATCTCTTCCTCCTTCAGGCCCAGCACGCGCTGCACGCCGGTGGCCTTCAGCCACAGCCTCTCGCCGTCGTCCTCGACGCTCAGGCGGACGCCGGCGAAGGCGTGGTGCTCGCCCTCGTCGGCCCCGTGCAGCCGTTCTCGCCACCAGTCGCCGAAGCCGCTGCCGTGCTGCACGATGTTCCAGACCACCGCCGCGACCGCCAGCGCCAGCGTGACGCCGACGAGCAGCACCAGCGCCAGGCCGCTGCCCAGCAGCTTGATCCAGCCGAACACCGTGATGCCGACGAAAGCGACGAGCGCGGCGTGGAGAACGCGGGGGTTCATCGTGCCGTGCTTTTCAGGCGTCAGGTGGCCAAGGCATGGAGCAAGGCCAGGCCGTCGGGCCAGTCACCGAGGCCGGAGTCGGCGTTGATGTGGCCGCGGGTGCCGATGTTGACGGCCTGCGCGCCCCAGGCGGCCGCGAGGCCGCCAGCGCGGTCGGCGGCGCAAAAGGGATCGTCCGTGCTGTGGACGAGCGTGGCCCGGAAGGGCAGCGGCGCGCGAACCGGCGGCCGCCAGGCGGTGACGTTGGGCGGCAGGTCCTCGCGTTCCAGATCGGGCGGCGCCACGAGCAGCGCGCCGCGCACACGTGCCGTGTTCTGAGAGTGCGCCGCCCAGGCGGCCACGAGGTGGCAGCCCAGGCTGTGCGCCACCAGCAGCGCCGGCCGCGGGTCGTCGAGCAGCACCTCTTCCAGCCGCGCCATCCAGTCGCCGCGGCGTGGCCACAGCCAGTCGGCCTGCTGCACGCGGTCGAAGCCGTGCTGCGCTTCCCACAGGCTCTGCCAGTGGTCGGGGCCGGAGTCCAGCCAGCCGGGCAGGACCAGAACACGGTGGGTTTCGAGCATTGCCTTTATCCTTGCTGCATTGCAGCGGGATTGTTGCGCGGGGCCAGCTCATGACCACCCATGTTTTCGTCGACGGCCAGGAAGGCACCACCGGACTGCGCATCCACGAGTACCTGGCCCAGCGCCGTGACGTGGAAGTGCTGCGCATCGACCCCGACAAGCGCAAGGACGCCACCGAGCGCGCGCGCCTGCTCAACGCCGCCGACGTGGCCTTCCTGTGCCTGCCCGACGCCGCCGCGCGCG
>CAZBUU010000559.1:0-1734 GCA_964495125.1 uncultured Rubrivivax sp. | reverse complement strand
CACTCCCCGGCGGAACTCTCCGGCGGCCAGCCGCAGCGCGTGGCCATCGCACGTGCGCTGGCGGGCGATCCCGCGATCCTGCTGGCCGACGAGCCCACCGGCAACCTGGACAGCCAGATGGCGCGCAGCGTCATGGACCTGCTGGAGGAACTGCACCGCGAAGGCGCCACCATCGTGATGGTGACGCACGACCCGCAGCTGGCCGCGCGCGCACAGCGCAACGTGCACGTCATCGACGGCCAGGTGGTGGACATCGGTGCCGACCTGCGCCTGGACAAGGACCTGCTGCGCGCCGAAGCGGCAGCGGCGACATGACGCGACTGCGGCCCCTGCTGCTGGCAGCGCTGCTGGGGGCCGGCCCCGCGCAGGGCGAAGACCTGCTGCAGGTCTACGCGCTGGCACGCGGCGCCGACCCGCAACGCGCCGGTGCCGAGGCCCTGCGCGGCGTGCAACGGGAAGCCGCCGAGCAGGCGCGCGCGGTGCTGAGGCCTCAGTGGTCGCTGTCCGCGGCGCAGAGCCGCAGCGACGGCAGTGGCAGCCACGCGCTCGCCAGCAGCCTCAGCCAGGTGCTGGTGGACCTGGGCCGGCTGCGCACGGCGCGTGCCGAGGAGACCCAGCTCTCGGCCGAAGAGGCGCGCCTGCGCGCCGCCGAGCAGGACCTCTGCGCGCGGGTCGCCCGCGCCTACTTCGGCGTGCTGCTGGCGCAGGCCGAACTGGCCAGCACGCAGGCCAATGAAGACACCTTCGCCCAGCAGGTGGCCCAGGCGCAGAGCCGCTTCGACACCGGCCTCGCGGCGCAGGTGGACGTGGAGCAGGCGCGCACCTACCACGCGCTGGCGCGCGGCAGCAGCGTGCGCGCGCGCCAGGCCCTGGCCGACGCGCGCGAGGCGCTGGCACAGATCACCGGCCAGGCCCCCGGCACGCTGCGCCCGCTGGCGGCACAGCTGCCCCTGCTGCCGCCGGAGCGAGACGCGCAGGCCTGGGTCGACGCCGCGCTGCGCGACAACCCGGCCCTGCAGGCGCAGGCGCTGCTGCTGCAGGCCGGCGAACAGCGCATCGAGGCCGCGCGCGCCGAGCACGCGCCCACCCTGGTGGCGAGCGTGGACACGCAGCGCCTGGGCGGGCCGGGCACGGCGGCCGTGGACCGCGGGCGCAGCGTCACCCAGGTGGCACTGCGCCTGAACGTGCCGCTCTTCGCCGGCGGCGCCACCCAGAGCCAGGTGCGCCAGGCCAGCCACCGGCGCGACGCCGCACGCGAGGCGCTGCAAGCCACACGCCGCGCGCTGGTGCGCGAGGTGCAGGCCCAGTTCCAGGCCGTCGGCGCCGGCGCCGAACTGGTGGCGAGCAGCGGCGTGGCCGTGACCGCCGCCGAACGCGCGCTGGCGTCCACGCGCGCCGGCCAGGGCCTGGGCACGCGCTCGATGACCGACCTGCTGCTGGCCATCCAGACCCGCAACGCCGCGCAGAACGCGCACGACCAGGCGCGTCACGGCCTCGTGCTGGCGCGGCTGCTGCTGCTGCAGGCCGCCGGCGCCCTGGGCGAGGCGGAACTGGCGCAGGCCAACCGACTGCTCGACTGAGGAGACACCCCGTGCTTGCCTACTACTTCGACCTCGCGCTGCGCAGCTTCCGCAGCGCGCGCGCGCTCAGTCTCCTGATGGTGCTGGCCCTGGGCCTGGGCATCGGCGCCTGCATGACCACGCTCACGGTGTTCCACGTGCTGTCGGGCGACCC
>CAZBUU010000558.1:0-1736 GCA_964495125.1 uncultured Rubrivivax sp. | reverse complement strand
GCGGCGAGGTGGCCGCCCCACTCGTTGGCCTCGATCAGCACCTCGTTGCTGATGATGTCCAGCTTCTTCTGGATCTCGCCCTGCACGTTCTCGCTGGCGGCACTGCCCAGCACGTCGCCCAAGGCGCCCTTGTTCACCGAGATGGCGATGCGCTTGCAGGCGCGGGCGACGACCTCGATCAGCAGCCGCAGTTCGGGCGGGATGCGCCCGTGCTCGCGTTGCTGTTCGACGAGATACTGCGTGAGGCTGATGCGTTTGCTCATGGGGAAGGCGGGTTCAGAGGGTCTCGAGGGCGCGACCGACGATCTCGCGCACGTCGCTGCTGAGGTCGGCCTTGGCCGCCACGCGCGAGATGGCTTCGCGCGCGGCACTGCGGTAGGGCTCGGCCAGCGAAGCCCAGCGGTCCATGGCGCGCGCCAGGCGGCCGGCCACGTGCGGGTTCAGCGCGTCCAGTTCCAGCAGCTTCTCGGACCACAGCACGTAGCCCGCGGCGTCGGCGCGGTGGAAGGCGGCCGGGTTGCCGGAGCACAGCGCGTTGAGCAGGCTGCGCACGCGGTTCGGGTTCTTGAGCGAGAAGTCCGGGTGCTGCAGCAGCGCCTTGGCACGCGCGAAGCTGCGGCCGCCGGCTTCGCCGTGCACTTCGAGCACCGGTTCGGGGATGCGGGCCTGCAGGGAGAACCACTTGTCCAGCAGCAGCGCGTCGCCCTGGGCCAGCGCGTGGAAGCGCGTGATGACCTGGTCCGACAGCGGCGAATGCGACTCCAGCAAGGCGGTGGCGGCGCCCAGGCGGTCGGTCATGTTGCCCGCGTCCTTGAAGCGCTGGTAGGCGCGGCCCTGCCACACGGCGTCGCCCTTTCGAACCGCATCCAGACACAGCATGCCCAGCGCCAGGTTGGCCAGGGCGCGCTGGCCGGCCTGGGCCGGCAGCGGGCGGTAGCCGGCCGTCACCTGGTGCGATTCGAAGGCCCACACCCAGTCTTCATGCAGGTGCTCGGCCATGGCGGCACGCCATTGCTCGCGCACGGCGTGAATGCGCTGCGGGTCGGCAGGGCTCAGCTGTTCGGCGATGTAGCTCTCGCTGGGCGGCACCAGGGCCAGGGCCTTGAAGGCGGGGTCCAGCGCGGGGTCGCGCAGCACGCTGCGCAGCGCGCGCGCCAGCGCTTCGTCCAGCACGGGGGCCGTGCCGGCGTTCAGCGCGCGCAGCAGGCGGGCCAGCATGAGGCGCTGGCCGGCTTCCCAGCGGTTGAAGGGGTCGCGGTCGTAGGCCAGCAGGATCACGCGTTCCACGTCCGACAGGCCGTCGTCCAGGCGCACCGGCGCCGAGAAGCCGCGCAGCAGCGAAGGCACGGGCTGGCGCTCGATGTTCTCGAAGACGAAGCTCTGTTCGGCCTCTTCCAGCACCAGCAGGCGCTCGGGCGCCAGTTCGCCGCCGTCGGCGCCCAGCAGGCCCGCGACCACGGGGATGACGAAGGGCAGCTTGCTCGGCTGGCCCGGACTGGGCTCGCTGCTCTGGCTGAGCGTCAGCGTGTAGCGGCGGCCATCGGCGTCGTACTGGCCGCGGGCGGCCACGCGCGGCGTGCCGGCCTGGCCGTACCAGCGCTTGAAGGCGTCCAGGCGCTGCGCCAGCTCGCTGCCGGGGTTGGCGTCGGCGATGGCCTGCGCGAAGTCGTCGCAGGTGACAGCCTGGCCGTCGTGGCGCTGGAAGTACAGCGCCATGCCCTGGCGGAAGCCTTCGC
>CAZBUU010000557.1:0-1753 GCA_964495125.1 uncultured Rubrivivax sp. | reverse complement strand
CGTCCTTGGTGGCCTGGCGCTGGGCGTCGTCGAAGTAGGCCGGCACGGTGATCACGGCACCGTGGAGCTCGTCGGTGTCGAAGGTGTCCTCGGCGCGCTGGCGCAGCGTGGCCAGGATCTCGGCCGAGAACTCCACCGGGGTCTTGTCGCCGTCCCGGGTGGCGATGGCCAGCATGCCGGCGCCGTCGACGAAGCGGTAGGGCAGCTTGTCGGCACCGGCCACGTCGGCCCGCTTGCGGCCCATGAAGCGCTTGATCGACACCAGCGTGTTGGCGGCATCCTCGGCTTGCGTGTCGCGGGCCTCGAACCCGATGAGCCGCCGGCCGCCGCCCAGGTAGCGCACGGCCGAAGGCAGCAGCACGCGGCCTTGCGCGTCGGGCAGGCACTCGGCCACGCCGTGCCGCACCGAGGCGACGAGCGAGTTCGTGGTGCCGAGGTCGATGCCCACGGCGACGCGCCGCTGGTGCGGATCAGGGGCCTGGCCGGGTTCGGAGATCTGTAGCAGCGCCATGGTGGTGTGGGGTCAGCGCGAAGGGTCCAGGGCGTCCAGGCGGCGCGCGATGTCTTCGCGGAAGCGGGCCACGAACATCAGCGCGCGCACCTGGGCGGCGGCGGCCGCGGTGTCGCCGCGCTCGTCCAGCAGTGTGGCCAGCTCGGCGATGCGGCGCGATTCGTCGGCGGCCACGGTGTCGTCCAACTGCTCCACGGCGGCGGTGCCCGAGGCCTCTTCCAGCGCTTCGCGCCAGGCCATCTGCTGCATCAGGAAGGCCCCCGGCATGGCCGTGTTGTTCTCGGCCTGCACCGGCACGCCGCGCAGCTCGCACAGGTAGGCAGCGCGGCTGAGCGGCTCCTTCAGGCGCTGGTAGGCCTCGTTCACGCGCACGGCCCACTGCATGGCGATGCGCTGCGCCGCCGCACCCTCGGAGGCGAAGCGGTCCGGGTGCACCTGGGCCTGCAGGTCGCGCCGGCGGGCGTCGATGTCGGCGCGGTCCAGCGCCTGGCGCTGCGGCAGGCCGAAGAGGGTGAAGTCGTCGTCGCTGAGCTTCACAGCGTCTTCTCGTAGAAGACCGACAGGCCATTGTCGGGATAGCCGCCGAAGGCTGCGCGCGGCCGGTAGCCCTCGCGCTCGTACAGGCGCACGGCTTCGGTCTGCTCGCTGCCGGTCTCCAGCAAAGCAAGCTTGAACCCCTCGGTCCGCAGGCCTGCTTCGAGCGCTGCGATCAGCTGCGCGCCGATGCGTTCACCGCGGAAGGCCGGATCCACGTACATGCGCTTGATCTCGCCATAGCGCCGGCCGCCGGTGGCGGGCTCGCCGTCCATGCGCCGGAATGCCGCCGTGCCCACGGCACGGCCGGCGGGCAGGTTCTCGCGCGCCACGTAAAAGGCGATCTCGGGCTGCAGCAACTCGTGCATGTCGAGGATGTGGTTGGCCTCGGGCTCGTAGAGGCTGCCGAGGTAGGCGTCCAGTTCGGCGAGCAGGGCCATCACCTCGGGCTGGTCGGGGCGTTCGCGGCGGATGACGATGCGGTCGGACATGGTGCACGGGGTTCAAAACAACAGGGCGCGGCTGCCGTGCCGCGCCCTGCGCCTGGGAGCGGTACGGTTCAGACGCGGAAGGATTCTCCACACCCGCAGCGGTCCTTCTCGCGCGGGTTGTGGAACTTGAAGCCTTCGTTCAGCCCTTCGCGGACGAAATCCAGCTCGGTGCCGTCGATGTAGGGCAGGCTCTTCGGGTCGACCAGCACCTTCACGC
>CAZBUU010000556.1:0-1761 GCA_964495125.1 uncultured Rubrivivax sp. | reverse complement strand
CGCCTGGCGTCCGAGCTGACCGGCTGGCGCATCAACCTCATGACGGCCGAGGAGTCGCAGGCCAAGCAGGCCACCGAGAGCGAATCGGTGCGCGAGCTGTTCGTGAACAAGCTCGACGTCGACGCCGAGGTGGCCGACATCCTCATCGCCGAGGGCTTCACCAGCCTGGAAGAAGTGGCCTACGTGCCGCTGCAGGAGATGCTGGAGATTGAGTCCTTCGACGAGGACACCGTTCACGAATTGCGCACCCGCGCCAAGGACGCACTGCTGACGATGGAGATCGAGAAGGAAGAACAGGTGGAGGAGGTGTCGCAGGACCTGCGCGACCTCGAAGGCCTGTCGCCCGAGCTCATTGCCAAGCTGGCCGGTGGCGGCATCCACACGCGCGACGACCTGGCCGACCTGGCCGTCGACGAACTGACCGAGATGACCGGCATCGGCGACGACGCCGCCAAGACGCTGATCATGAAGGCGCGCGAGCACTGGTTCACCGTCTGATTCCGCAGACACCGAACCCGCATCAGCCCGCCCGCACCGCACACCCGAGGAAACCGATCCCATGGCCGTGACCACAGTCGCCCAGTTCGCCGCGCAGCTCGGCCGCCCGACGACGGCACTGATCGAACAGCTGCAGTCGGCCGGCGTGACCAAGCAGTCGCCTGACGACGCGCTCACCGAAGCCGACAAGGAGCGGTTGCTGGACTTCCTGCGCACCGCCCACGGCACCCAGGCCGGCGCCGAGCGCAAGAAGATCACCATCACCAAGAAGACGTCGACCGAGATCAAGCAGGCCGACGCCAGCGGACGCGCTCGCACCATCCAGGTGGAAGTTCGCAAGAAGCGTGTCTTCGTCAAGCGTGACGACGCCAGCCCCGCCGTCGAGGAGCCGGCCGGCCCCAGCGCGGAAGAGCTGGAGCTGCAGCGCCGCGAGGAAGAGGCCCGCGCGCAGGCCGAGGCGCTGCGTCGGCAGGAAGAGGAGCTTGCGGAAGCCCGCCGCCAGCGCGAGGCTGCCGAGAAGGCTGCGCGCGAAGCTGCCGAAGCCGCGGCGGCCGAGGCGGCCGCCCGTGCCGCGGCCGAAGCTGCGGCGGCCAAGGCGGCCGCGGAAGCGGCTGCCGCGCTGGCGAAGGCGGCCGATTCCAGCTCGGCCCAGCTGTCGACCCCGCCTGCGGCGCCGGCGCCCGAGCCTGAGCCGCCGAAGGCCGTGGAGCCCCCGCCGAAGCCGGCCGAGCCCGCAAAGCCGACGCTGCGCATCGTCAAAGCCGCCGACAAGGCCGCCGAAGACACCGCGCGCGCCGACGATCTGGCGCGCCGCCGCAAGGCCGCCGAGGACGAGGCGCGCAAGATCCGCGAGATGATGGCCGCGCCGAAGAAGGTGCTGGTCGCCAAGAAGCCCGAGGAAGCCAAGCCCGAACCGGCCGCCGCTGCCAAGGAAGCCATCAAGGGCACGATCCACAAGCCCACGGCCAAGCCGGGGGCGCCGGCCGCAGCGGGTGCCGCCAAGCCGGGCGACAAGAAGCAGGTCAAGAGCGAGAAGCTCTCCTCCAGCTGGGCCGACGACGCCGCCAAGAAGCGCGCCGCGCTGAAGACACGCGGCGACACCGCGGCCGGTGGCCGGCCGGGCTGGCGCGCGCCGCGCGGCGGTGCCCGCCGCGGTGACCGCGGCGACGGTGGCGGCTCGCAGTTTGCGCCGCAGGCCGAAGCCCAGATCCAGGAAGTGCACGTGCCCGAGACCATCAGCGTGGCCGACCTCGCCCACAAGAT
>CAZBUU010000555.1:0-1778 GCA_964495125.1 uncultured Rubrivivax sp. | reverse complement strand
TGCTGCGGCCTTCCATGTTGACGGCCACGCGCTGGCGCAGCTTGATCTTCTGGAAGTCGCTCTCGTTGGCGCGGTAGGTGCTCTCCGTCCAGCTGCCGGAATCGGCGTAGTCGTAGAACATGCGCGGCACGCGCCGCTGCGCGATGCGGCGCAGGTCCTCGATGGTGGTGATCACGGTCATGGGGCTCGTCTCCTGCCAGCTCGACATGCTAGCGAGCAAGCAGGCAGCTCCGGGCGGCCGGCTGAATGCCCCTGGGCCGCCCCGCGGACTGGATCAGCGCGCTGCGCGGCGTCGCACCAGGGCCATTGCGGCCAGCGCCGACAGCACCAGGACAGTAGTGGCTGGGGCCGGAACGGGCGAGGTCGAGGTGTCGACGTAGGTTCGGAAGTAGAAGTCCCAGGTCGTGTTGTTGACGCCGAAGGTCGAGAACCAATGGCGCCCACTGCCGCCCGCATAGCCGCCCGCATCGAGCCCGCGCGCCACGTACTGGTTGACGTTGCCCGTGAAGTCCTGGGCCGACGAGAGCCGGATCGCAAGCGTGTCGCCCACGTGGACATTCAGATTGGCGGCACTGAAGTCGAAGTTGACGAACGCAGGCGAGGCGCCGATGGCGCCTGGACCGACGGTGGTGCTGGCCAGCGCGGCGCCCAACAGGTCGGCGCTGGAGACGATGTCGACCACAAGGCTCGCGGTCGGGTTGCCATCGGTCTCCAGGAAGAAGTCCACCGAGGTCAAGCGGCCGGAGAGGCCGACGGTGAAGCCCTGGAACACCTTCAGGTCGAAGATGCCCGGCAGCGTACCGATGACGGCCCCGATCTGCTGCGGCCCGCCGGTGAAGCTCTGGTCGACGACCGGTGCGGCCTGTGCGGCCGGCAGCAAGCCCAGCAGCGCTGCGGCAAACCAAGCGCGGTGCGTTGTCATGAGGCCAGCCCCCTCCCGTTGTTGTCGGACGCGCAGGAGCACGATCCGGGCCATTCAGGAATAGTCATGCTGGTGTCATGGGTTGCCCGCCTGGCAGCGGATCGAGGATGTGCGGTTGTCAGCTCGGTCGACACCCTGGGACGTCACAGTTTCACCAGCGACCCCGCCCGCACACCCAGCAGTCGCAGCCGGCGCTCCAGCTTCACGCGCTTGAGACACTGGCCCGCCGCGGCGCGGATGGCCGCCGCGTCGGCCACGGCCTCGGGCAGGGTGAGGTCGCGCGTCACGGTCTTGAAGTCGTCGAAGCGCAGCTTGATGCCGATGGTGCGGCCGGCGTAGCCCTTGCGCTGCAGATCGGTGGCCACCTGGGCCGCCAGCTCGGTGAAGATGCGCGTCAACTCGGCGCGGTCGGCCACGGGGTGCAGGTCGCGGTCGAAGGTGGTCTCGCGGCTCATGGACACGGGTTCGCCGTGGGTCTGCACCGGGCGGTCGTCGCGGCCGTGCGCGGCCTCGTGCAGCCAGCGCCCCGTGCTGCGGCCGAAGTGCGCCACCAGCGCGGCCGGGTCGTAGTGCGCCAGGTCGCCGATGCTCTTCACGCCCAGCGTGGCCAGCTTCGCGCCCGCCTTGGGGCCGATGCCATTGATGCTGCGCACCGGCAGCGGCCAGATGCGCGTGGGCAGTTCGTCCAGCGTCAACACCGTCAGGCCGTCGGGCTTGTCCAGTTCGCTGGCCATCTTCGAAAGCAGCTTGTTGGGCGTGACGCCGATGGAGCAGCTGAGCCCCGTGGCGCGGCGCACGTTGTTGCGGATCTCCTGCGCCACCGCACGCACGCCGCCGGCCGCGTCGTGGCCCATGG
>CAZBUU010000554.1:0-1781 GCA_964495125.1 uncultured Rubrivivax sp. | reverse complement strand
TGTTCGCCCCCCGACACTTTCATCGGGCTGGCCTTTGGCTGGGGCTCGCTCGCACCAGGTGTACTGAGCGGCGGCAACCTCATTAACGTGACGACGAACGCGCTGCTGCTCGGCGAAAATGGCGTTTTGTCTCCCAGTTTGCAGATTGCGCAGTGTGTTCGCCTGGTCCAGAGCCTGCCCTGGCGCCCAGAGGTGCTGCGGAAGCTGCAGCCATGAGGACCGTGATCGACATCTGTGAATCGCTTCTGCAGGCTGACAGCCTGGACCTGTTTCGTGCGCGCCTTGAGCAGGCTGCGCACGCGATGGGCTGTGAGCGGTTCGGAGGCTTCCTCCTTCAGGATGCAAACGTCGTTCTGGGCCAGCCCCAGCGCATCGAGCGGGTCGACAACGTGCCAGAGCGGTTCAACGGCTACGTCGAGCAAGATGCGATGGTGCGTGACCCGGTCATGCAGGCGGTCAAGAGCAGCAACTTGCCGATGATGTGGAACCAGGCCACCTATGTGCAGGCTGGCTGCGGGGAGCTGTGGGAAGAGGGTGCGCAGTGGGGCATGGTCAGCGGAATGATCATGGCCATGCACTTGCCTGGTGGGCGGCACTTCTGCCTTGGCGTCGAGACTTCGCGCAGTTTGAATCCTTTGGACCCTCATCGAGCGACCGAACTCGCCGACCTGAGCCTGGTGGTGGCCTATGCCCAAGCCGCAGGGGAACGCCTGCTGCTGCAGGGACAAGACGAGCCCAAGGGCAGCCCGTTGTCGTCCCGTGAGCGGGAATGCTTGCTGTGGTCTGCGGCGGGCAAGACAGCTTGGGAAACCAGCATGATCCTGTCGATCGCCGAGTCCACGGTGAACAAGCACTTGGACAGCGCCATCAAAAAGCTCCAGTGCAGCAACAAGGTGCACGCCGTGGCGAAGGCGCTCCAGGCCGGGTGGCTGGGGCTCAGCTGACCCCTGCGGCAAGGCTAGATCAGCGGCCTGCTGCGGGCAGGGTGACATGGACCCCACCAACGTACCTACCAAGGTTGGTAGGCGTGCTTCTGTGGCGGAAGTGCTCGAATTCAGTCCACTGAACCCGACACCTCAAACCACTTCTGGAGGCCCCCATGATCGAACTGCTGATGCATCTCCTCGCGTTTCCTCGCGGCGGCTGGAGCGGTTGACCTGTCCCCCCGGCGCGTGGCCCCTGTCCCCTGCGCCCCTGTCTCAGCTGCTGCTCTCCGGACGCCGTGGTGACGGCCTCCGGTGGGCTTCTGGTTCAAGGTGGGTGTGACCACACTTGATCCTTTGGCGCTGGTCATCGTGGCCGGCGCCTTTTCTTGCTGCCGCGCTAGATCAGGCCCATGTTGATGGCCTTGAGCACCGCCTGGTGCTTCCCGGACGCGCCGAGCTTGGTCATGATGTTCTTGAGGTGGAAGTTCACCGTGTTATCGGACATTCCGAGGATCTGGCCAACGGCCCAGGCCGACTTTCCTTCACGGGTCCACTGAAGCACTTCGCGCTCTCTGGGCGTGAGGGCGACGACACCATCGTTCTGGTCGTTGAGCATCACCCGAAGCGCGGTTTCCTGCGCGAACACGGCCAGCAACTGCAGGTCGGCCATGAGGCGCATCACCGTCTGGCCCGATGACGGCATGGGCGCCTCTCTATCGACACCCAAGAGGAAGTGCCGTCCACCTGGCAGGTGCAGCGCCATGGACACCCCTGTGCAGTACCCATGTGCGGCCTGCTGTTCCCACAGGTCGCCGGCGCCTTCGCTCACGTAGAAGGCCTGGTCATAGACGAACG
>CAZBUU010000553.1:0-1787 GCA_964495125.1 uncultured Rubrivivax sp. | reverse complement strand
TCGTCCATGCGCCAGCCGTTGGTGGCGCCGACGTCCATGTACTCGATGAAGCGCAGCACGGCGTCGGTGCCGTAGTGTTCGCGAACATGGCGCGCCAGCGGCAGGATCTCGTGCTCGTTGGTGCCGCGCTTGACCACCATGTTGATCTTGACCGGGGCCAGGCCCGCGCGCAGCGCCGCGTCGATGCCGCGCAGCACGTCGGCAACGGGAAAGTCGACGTCGTTCATGCGGCGGAAGATGGCGTCGTCCAGCGCGTCCAGGCTCACCGTCACGCGCTTGAGGCCGGCTTCGCGCAGCACCTGCGCCTTGCGCTCGAGCAGCGAGCCGTTGGTGGTGAGCGTCAGGTCCAGCGGGTCACCGGCGGGCGTGCGCAACCTCGAGAGCTGTTCGATCAGGCGTTCCAGGTGCTTGCGCAGCAGCGGCTCGCCGCCGGTGAGGCGCAGCTTCACGACGCCCTGCGCCACGAAGATGCGGCTCAGGCGCGTGATCTCCTCGAAGCTCAGCAGCGAGCTCTGCGGCAAGAACTTGTACTGGTGGTCGAAGACTTCCTTCGGCATGCAGTAGCTGCAGCGGAAGTTGCAGCGGTCGGTGACCGAGATGCGCAGGTCGCGCAGCGGCCGCCCCAGCGTGTCGGCCAGCAGGCCATCCGGCGCTGCCACTTGCGCAGGCACGTGCGGCACGGTGGCGGCATAGCGCAGATCGGCCAGCGGGATGATGTTCTCGCCCATGGCGCGATTGTCGCCCGGCGCGGCGGCCACGCCGGCCAGGGGGCTACTGCTTCAGCGGGGCCTCGGCCTGCGCCGTGGGCAACTCGGCGCGGCGTGCGCCGTTGAAGCGGCGCTGCCAGTAGGCCTGCTGCATGTCCTCGATGCGCACCTTGCCGCCGGTGCGCGGGGCGTGGATGAACTTGCCTTCGCCCACGTAGATGCCCACGTGCGAGAAGGCGCGCCGCATGGTGTTGAAGAACACCAGGTCGCCCGGCTTGAGCTCTTCCTTCTTCACCACCAGCAGGCCGGCGTCCTTGGCCTGCTGGTCGGCGCGGCGCGGCAGCACCAGGCCCACGCTGTTCTCGAAGATGTAGCGCGTGAAGCCGCTGCAGTCGAAGCCTTGCTCGGCGTTGTTGCCGCCACGGCGGTAGCGCACGCCGAGGAAATTCATGGCCGTGACGACGAGGTCGGTGGCCTTGTCCCGCATGCCCTGGACCAGCGGGCTGGCTTCCACCTCGGCCGCCACCTGGGCAGCGATCTGCCCCGGGTTCGTGAGCAGGCCCCGCTCCGAAAGCAGCTGCAGCACGGCGTCCCCGGTGTGGCCCGCGGCCGGTGCCGAAGCCGCCGAGGCCGGCGCCGCGGGTGCCGCCGGCGACGCCGTGGCGATGCCCGAAGCGCCGATCACGCAGGCGGTGACCAGAACCTGGAACCAGCGGAGGACGGGCGGGGCTGGGAACATCAACGGATCAGGATACCAGGGGCTGCCCGAAGGGCAAAGTCGAGCGCACCGAAGCGGGGCATGGCAGCATGCCTGCCCCGAGGACTACCGCTGCATTCCCATGTTCAAGGCCCTGCTGCTGGAAAAGGACGATGCCGGCTTCCGCGCCGGCGTTGTGACGCTGGACGACAGCCGCCTGCCCGCCGCCGAGGTGCTGGTGGCGCCGGCCTGGTCGACGCTGAACTACAAGGACGGCCTGGCGCTGACCAACCGCTCGCCCGTCGTCCGCCTGTGGCCCATGGTGCCGGGCATCGACGGCGCCGGCACGGTGCTGGAGAGCAGCCACCCCGCCTGGCAACCGG
>CAZBUU010000552.1:0-1796 GCA_964495125.1 uncultured Rubrivivax sp. | reverse complement strand
GTGCGGCCGCTGGGCGGCTGGATCTCCGACAAGATCGGCGGCTCCATCGTCACGCAGGTCATTTCGGCGGTGATGGCCGTGGCCTCGGTGGCGGTGGGCTACGTGATGATGCAGGCCTACGGCTCGGCCACGCCGGAGCAGCACTTCCCGATGTTCCTGGGCCTGTTCATGCTGCTGTTCTTCGCCAGCGGCATCGGCAACGGCAGCACCTTCCGCACCATCGGCGTCATCTTCGACCGCACCCAGGCCGGCCCGGTGCTGGGATGGACGTCGGCCATCGCGGCCTACGGCGCCTTCATCGCGCCGGTGGTCATCGGCGCGCAGATCAAGGCCGGCACGCCGCAGCTGGCGATGTACGGCTTCGCGGTCTTCTATGCCGCCTGCCTGGTGCTGAACTGGTGGTTCTACCTGCGCGCTGCGGCCCACCCGCGCAACCCCTGAGCGCCCGCCGGCCCACCCGCCATGAACGCCACCCAGGCCCTCCGCAGCGCCAGCGCCGAGCGCACGGCCATGCCCGGGCGGGCCTGGGCTCCGGTGGCGGCTCTGGGGGGTGTGTTCGCGGTGTGGCTGGCGCTGGCGGTCTTCGTCGTGGGGCTGCCTGCGGCCGGCTTCCGCTACAGCAGCAACCAGCTGTTCTGGCTGGTGGCGCTGCCGGCGCTGGGCGGCGCGACGCTGCGCCTGTTCCTCGGCTTCGCCGTCACGGCCTGCGGCGGCCGACGCTGGACGCTGCTGGCCATCGCGGCCTTGCTGCTGCCGCCCTTCGTGGCGCCGCTGGCGGTGCGGGACACGGGCACGTCCTACGAGGCCTGGGTGGCGCTGGCCCTGCTGTGCGGCCTGGGCGGCGGCAGCCTGGCGCGCGCCGTGGCGCCTGCGGCCGGCCCGTGTGCCGGATTCGGCGAACAGGCACAGGTGCTGCGCAGCGGCCACAGCTGGCGCCTGGCCTGGCTGAGCCTGGGCAGCTTCGGTGCGTTCGTCGGCCTCTCGCTGAGCTTTCCGCTGTTGGCCGCACAGCTGTTCCCCGGTCTGGACCTGACGAATGCCGCCGGCCTGGGCCCGCTGCTGGGCCTGCTGGCGCTGGCCTTCGGGCACCGGCTGGCCGCGCAGCACGGCGCGGCACGCGTCAGCTTCTGGGCCTTCGTGGCGCTGTCGGCCAGCGCAGCGGCCGGTGCCCTGGGCCTGGCCGCTGCCGATGCACCGGCACGGCTGCCGGCCTTCGTATTCGCCTTCGCCGGCCTGTTCGGCTTCTCGGGCCTGGCCATCGGCAGCACCGGGCGCATGCTGCCCGTCATCTTCCTGGCCGAACGCCGCCGCCAGGCCGAACCCACGCCGGCCGCCCAGGAGCGGGCCGCGCAGGACGCGCGCCGCGAAGCCGGCGCCGCCTCGGGCTTCGGCAGCGCCATCGGCGCCTACGGTGGCTTCCTGGTTCCCAAGGCTTTCGGCACCTCGATCTGGCTGACCGGCGGCGCGCACGCGGCGCTCTGGGCCGGCTTCGCCTTCTCCCTGAGCTGCATCGCCGTGACCTGGTGGCACTACAGCCGCCGCCGCGCCCCGATGCCCTGCTGAACCCACATGTTCCCAAGGACTCCCCATGAGCCACTTCCTCGACCGACTCACCCACTTCACGCTGCCCAAGGAGAGCTTCTCTGACGGCCACGGCGTCACCAACGGCGACGACCGCACCTGGGAAGACGCCTACCGCAACCGCTGGGCTCACGACAAGATCGTGCGCAGCACGCACGGCGTGAACTGCACCGGCAGCTGCAGCTGGAAGATCTACGTCAAGGGCGGCATCGTCA
>CAZBUU010000551.1:0-1850 GCA_964495125.1 uncultured Rubrivivax sp. | reverse complement strand
GGCCACCAACGTGGCCGAGGCGC
This sequence comes from uncultured Rubrivivax sp., assembly GCA_964495125.1. Taxonomy (GTDB): domain Bacteria; phylum Pseudomonadota; class Gammaproteobacteria; order Burkholderiales; family Burkholderiaceae_C; genus Rubrivivax. Next base: position 1,827 of record CAZBUU010000551.1, on the reverse strand, counting down.
CGCCGGTGCGCCCGAAGCCGCAGACGCAGGACGAACTGCTGGGCCTGTTCTCCGCCGAGAGCACCGGGCGCGACTTCAAGATGGAGCCGGCCACGCTGTTCGACATGGTGGGCAAGAACGAAGTCGTCAAGCCGACCCTCGAGGTCATCTACGACGCCGCCTGACGCCCTGGCCATGGACATGCCCGTCAAGCCCATCGACACCGCCGCGCTGCAGGGCGACGGTCTGGGCTGCCATTCCGGCAAGGACCAGATGCTGGCCGCGGCCGGGGCCGCAGGCAAGAGCGAGGTGCTGGCACGGTATGCCCAGGACTACCCGCTGCCCGAAGGTGCCGGCCCGCACGACCAGCCTCAGAGCATGTGCCCGGCCTTCGGCTCGCTGCGCGTGGGCCTGCGCATGCGCCGCACCGCCACCATCCTCAGCGGCAGCGCCTGCTGCGTCTACGGGCTGACCTTCACCTCGCACTTCTACGGCGCCAAGCGCAGCGTGGGCTACGTGCCCTTCAACAGCGAGAGCCTGGTCACGGGCAAGCTGTTCGAGGACATCCGCGACGCCGTCCATCAGCAGGCCGACCCGGCGCTGTACGACACCGTCGTCATCATCAACCTGTGCGTGCCCACGGCCAGCGGCGTGCCGCTGCAGCTGCTGCCCAAGGTCATCAACGGCGTGCGCATCATCGGCATCGACGTGCCGGGCTTCGGCGTGCCCACGCACGCGGAAGCCAAGGACGTGCTGGCCGGCGCCATGCTGCGGGTCGCCCGCGCCGAGGCCGAGGCCGGCCCGGTGGCGCGCCCGCGTGGCGGCGTCTCGGGCAAGCCCACCGTCAGCCTGCTGGGCGAGATGTTCCCGGCCGACCCCATGGTCATCGGCGGCCTGCTGGAACCAATGGGCCTGGCGGCCGGTCCCGTGGTGCCCACGCGCGAATGGCGTGAGCTCTACGCCGCGCTGGACTGCGCCGCCGTCGCCGCCATCCACCCGTTCTACACCGCCAGCGTGCGCGAGTTCAGCGCCGCCGGCCGCACCGCCGTGCCTTCGGCGCCCGTGGGCCACGACGGCACCGAGGCCTGGCTGCAGGCCATCGGCACGGCCTGCAACGTCGGCCAGGCGCAGATCGACGCGGCGAAGAACCGCTTCCTGCCGGTCATCAAGGCGGTGCTGGCGAAGACACCCATCCGCGGCCGCATCACCGTCAGCGGCTACGAAGGCTCCGAACTGCTGGTGGCCCGCTTGCTGCTGGAGAGCGGCGCCGACGTGCCCTACGTCGGCACGGCCTGCCCGAAGACGCCCTGGTCGGCCCCGGATCTGGAATGGTTGCAGGCGCACGGCGTGCACGTGCAGTACCGCGCCAGCCTGGAGCAGGACATCGCCGCCGTGCGCGAGTTCCGGCCCGACCTGGCCATCGGCACCACGCCCGTGGTGCAGGCGGCCAAGCAGGCCACGATCCCGGCGCTGTACTTCACCAACCTGATCTCGGCGCGCCCGTTGATGGGCCCGGCCGGTGCCGGTTCGCTGGCCCAGGTGATCAACACGGCGATGGCCAACAAGGCGCGCTTCGAGCAGATGCGCGAGTTCTTCGGCGACGTCGGTGGCGGCGACCAGGCCGGCGTGTGGGAAGACAAGCCCGTGCTGCGCCCCGAGTTCCGCGCCGAGACGCGGCGCCAGGTGATCAAGATGATCAAGCGCCGCAAGGCCGACGAAATGATCTGAGGCAGCCATGGCCCAGCTCAACTACGTCATCGACCACGACCGCGCCGGCGGTTACTGGGGCGCCGTCTACGTCTTCACGGCCATCAAGGGCCTGCAGGTGGTGATCGACGGCCCGGTGGG
>CAZBUU010000550.1:0-1852 GCA_964495125.1 uncultured Rubrivivax sp. | reverse complement strand
GCTCGAAGTAGTGGGTGGCGAAGAGCGTGAAGCTCTTGTTGCGGTCGTGCAGCTGGGTGGCGATGGCGCCCGCCAGCGCCAGGCCGTCGAAGGTGCTGGTGCCGCGCCCGATCTCGTCCATCAGCACCAGGCTCTGCTCGGTGGCGCCGTGCACGATGGCTGCGGCCTCGGTCATCTCCAGCATGAAGGTGGACTGCGCATTGGCCAGGTCGTCGGCAGCGCCGATGCGCGTGTGGATGGCATCGATGGGCCCCAGCCGGCAGGCCGTGGCCGGCACGTAGGAACCCATCGCCGCCATCAGCACGATCAGCGCCACCTGGCGCATGAAGGTGCTCTTGCCGCCCATGTTGGGGCCGGTGATCACCAGCATGCGGGTCTTGGCGTCCAGCCGGCAGTGGTTGGCGATGAAAGCGCCGCTGCCGGTCTCGGCCAGGCGCGCTTCCACCACCGGGTGGCGGCCGGCGTCGATCTCGATGCAGGGGTAGGGCACGAACTCGGGCCGGCACCAGTTCAGCGTGGCGGCGCGCTCGGCCAGGGCCGCCAGCGCGTCCAGCGTCGACAGCGCCCGGGCCAGCGCCTGCAGCGTGGCCAGGTGGTGCTGCAGGTGGTCCAGCAGCTGTTCGTAGAGCCACTTCTCGCGCGCCAGCGAACGCTCCTGGGCCGACAGCGCCTTGTCCTCGAAGGCCTTCAACTCCGGCGTGATGAAGCGCTCGGCGTTCTTCAGCGTCTGCCGGCGCTGGTAGTCGGCGGGCACCTTCTCCAGGTGCGAGCCCGTGACCTCGATGTAGAAGCCGTGCACCTTGTTGAACTGCACGCGCAGGTTGGGAATGGCGGTGCGGGCGCGCTCACGGGCTTCCAGGTCCAGCAGGAAAGCGTCGCAGTTCTGCGCGATGCCGCGCAGCTCATCCAGTTCGCCGTCCACGCCGGGTGCGATGACACCGCCGTCGCGCAGCAGCACGGCGGGTTCCTCGGCGATGGCGGTCAGTGCTTCTGCCAGGGCAGGCTCGGGCGTCAGCGCTGCGTGCATGGCGTCCAGCAGCGTTGCGCCGCGCGGCGCGCGTTCCCGCACCGCAGGCAGGCCGGCCAGCGTGTGGCGCAGGCCCGCCAGCTCACGCGGGCGCGCCTGACGCAGCGCCACGCGGGCGGCGATGCGCTCCACGTCGCTCACACCGCGCAGCGCCTCGCGCAGCGGCTCGAAGCCCTGGGCCCGCAGTTCGGCGATGGCCGCGTGGCGTTCGCTGGCCGCGCCGCGCTCGCGCAGCGGGTGCGTGAGCCAGTGGCGCAGGCGGCGGCTGCCCATGCCGGTGCGGCAGCTGTCCAGCAGGCTCAGCAGCGTGGGCGCATCGTCGCCGCGCAGCGTCTGCACCAGTTCCAGGTTGCGGTGCGTGGCCGGCGGCAGTTCCAGCAGGTCGCCGCTGCGTTCCACCTGCAGCGTGCGCACATGGGCCAGGGCCTGGCCCTGCGTGTGTTCGGCGTAGGACAGCAGCGCGGCCGCAGCGGCCTGCGCCACCTTCAGGTCTTGTGCATTGAAGCCCGCCAGCGACGCCACCTGCAGCTGTTCGCGCAGCTTGCGCTCGCCCAGTTCGGTGTCGAACTGCCAGGCCGGGCGTGCCGTGCGGGCGGCGGAAGTGGCCGGCAGCGCCGGGTGCAGCTCGCTGCCGTCGTGCAGCACCTCGGCCGGGGCCAGGCGGGCCAGCCAGCCGGGCAGGTCGCGCTCGGTGCACTCGGTCACGCCCAGCTGCCCGCTGGCCAGGCCCAGCCAGGCCAGGCCGAAGGTGGCGCGGTGCTTGTGCACGGCCAGCAGCAGGGTGTCGGCGCGCTCGGCCATCAGCTCGCTGTCGGTGACGGTGCC
>CAZBUU010000549.1:0-1853 GCA_964495125.1 uncultured Rubrivivax sp. | reverse complement strand
GATGCGCCTGTACTGGCCGGAGGAACGCTAGAGGTCCCTGAACAAACCGTATCTCGACGTGCCCGGCACGACGATCTTCGACGCCGAGCAGTCGCGCAAGGGCTACTGGCTCAACCAGTTCTGCATGAGCCTGATGAAGGCCGAACAGCGCGAACGTTTCAAGGCCGACCCGCGGGCCATCCTGGACGAATGGCCGATGACCGAGGCGCAGAAAGAAGCCGTGCTGGCGCGCGACCTCAACCGCTGCATCGCCGAGGGCGGCAACATCTACTTCCTGGCCAAGCTCGGCTCCACGCTGGGCAAGAGCTTCCAGCAGATGGCGGGCAGCATGACCGGCATGACCGAGGACGAGTACCGCGACATGATGGTCAAGGGCGGCCGCAGCCCCGAAGGCAACCGCTACCTGGGGGAGGACGGCACGGCGCAGCCGCACCGCCAGCCGCAGGGCAGCAGCCCCAACACGAGCTTCTGAATCCATGGCCCGCATCACCGCATCCGTCTACACCAGCCACGTGCCCGCCATCGGCGCGGCGCTGGACCTCGGCAAGACCGCCGAACCCTACTGGCAACCCGTCTTCGCCGGTTATGAGTTCGGCCAGCAGTGGCTGAAGGACAACAAGCCCGACGTGATCTTCCTGGTCTTCAACGACCACGCCACGGCCTTCAGCCTGGAGATGATCCCCACCTTCGCCATCGGCACTGCGGCCGAGTACGCCGTGGCCGACGAGGGCTGGGGCCCGCGCCCGGTGCCCAAGGTCATCGGCCATCCGGAACTGGCCGCCCACATCGCGCAGAGCGTGATCCAGGACGACTTCGACCTGACCATCGTGAACAAGATGGACGTCGATCACGGCCTCACGGTGCCGCTCAGCCTGATGTGCGGCCAGCAGGACCCGGTGAAGGGCGCCTGGCCCTGCCCGGTGATTCCCTTCGCCGTGAACGTGGTGCAGTACCCGGTGCCCAGCGGCCGCCGTTGCTTCAACCTGGGCCGCGCCATCCGCAAGGCCGTCGAGAGCTTCGACCAGCCGCTGAACGTGCAGATCTGGGGCACGGGCGGCATGAGCCACCAGCTGCAGGGTGCGCGCGCCGGCCTCATCAACCAGCCCTGGGACAACCGCTTCCTGGACCGCCTGATCGCCGAGCCTGAAGCGCTGGCCCAGGTGCCGCACATCGAGTATGTGCGCGAGGCGGGCAGCGAGGGCATCGAGCTGGTGATGTGGCTGATCGCGCGCGGCGCCATGAGCGACAAGGCGCCCAAGGTCCGCCATCGCTTCTATCACGTGCCCGCGTCGAACACGGCCGTGGGTCACCTCATCCTGGAGAACACATGACGATCAACGTCGCTCTCGCCGGCGCCGGCGCCTTCGGCATCAAGCACCTGGATGGCATCAGGAACATCCCGGGTGTGAAGGTCATCTCGCTGGTCAGCCGCGAGCTGGCCAAGACGCAGGAAGTGGCCGACAAGTACGGCATCGCGCACGTCACCACCGACCTCGCCGCCAGCCTGGCCATCAAGGAGGTCGACGCCGTCATCCTCTGCACGCCCACGCAGATGCACGCCAGCCAGACCCTGGCCTGCCTTGAAGCTGGCAAGCACGTGCAGGTGGAGATCCCGCTGTGCGACGTGCTGAAGGACGGCCGGCAGGTGGTCGCCGCCGCCCAGGCTTCGGGCAAGGTGGCCATGTGCGGCCACACGCGCCGCTTCAACCCCAGCCACCAGTGGGTGCACAAGAAGATCGCCGGCGGCGAGTTCAACATCCAGCAGATGGACGTGCAGACCTACTTCTTCCGTCGCACGAACATGAACGCGCTGGGCCAGCCGCGCAGCTGGACCGACCACCTGCTGTGGCACC
>CAZBUU010000548.1:0-1878 GCA_964495125.1 uncultured Rubrivivax sp. | reverse complement strand
CTGACGTCGTGGTGGCCCACGTCACCCATCGGCCAGCGCGAGAGCAGCGCATTGCCGTGCTCGCCGAAGCGCGTGACGGCGTTGGTGCGGTAGGCCACCTCGTAGCCTTCGGGCGCCAGGTACTCGGCCTGGCCCTGCGTCGGCCAGCCGAAGTGCGTGCGGTCGAAGCGTCGCGCCTCGCGCGTGTGGAAGAGGCGCACCTCCTGCAGGAACACGAGGTCGGCGTCCAGCGCCTCCACCGCGAGGCCCAGGTTGTGGATCTCCAGGCGCTTGCGCGGCCCCAGGCCGCGCACGCCCTTGTGGATGTTGTAGGTGGCCACGCGCAGGCTGCCGTAGCCCGTGTAGGGCGGCATCAGCGTGGACTGCAGCGGGTTCAGGCGTGTCATCACGGTGCGAAGCGTGGCAGTTGCAGGATGGCCTCGGCGTTGCTGGGGGAGAAACAGGCGTCGGCCGCTTCGCGCCAGGGCAGCCAGCGCCAGGCCAGGTGTTCGCGCGGGCTCAGCGTCACCGGCGTGCCGGCCGGCACCGTGAGCCCGAAGACATGCTCGGTGTTGTGCGTGACGCCCGGCGCGTAACGGTGGCGCCAGACGGGGTAGATCTCGTAGACGTTTTCCAGGCCCCAGTCGCGCAGCTCGCCGCCGGTGATGCCGGTCTCTTCCAGCACCTCGCGGCGTGCGGTCAGGTCCAGCGGTTCGTCCTCGGCGTCCAGCGAGCCCGTGACGCTCTGCCAGTAGCCCGGCTTGTCGGCGCGCTCGATGAGCAGCACTTCCAGTGTCGCGGTGTGGATCACCACCAGCACGGAGCGCGGGATCTTGAACGGACGCGGCACGGTCATCGCGGCGAGGTGTGGCGGCGCAGCCAGGCGGCGAATTCGGCTTCTTCCATCTCGCCGGCGGCCATGGCGAAAACTGCCACCGTGGCGTCGGCCTGCGATGCCGTCAGGCGCCAGCCGTTCAACCCCAGGAAGAGGCCGACCGAGAGGAAAGCAGCGCGCTTGTTGCCATCCACGAACGGGTGGTTCTTCGCCAGTCCGTGGGCGTAGGACGCCGCCAGTTCTGCGAAGTCGGGCTCGGCGTAGCTGGCACGGTGCTGCGCCCGCGCCAGCGCCGAGTCAAGCAGACCTTCGTCGCGCAGCCCGCTGGCGCCGCCGTGCAACGCCAGGCTTTCGTCATGCAGCAGGCAAAGAAGGCGCTTGTCGATCCAGACCCAGCTCACTTCGCCAGCGCGCGGAAGGTGTCGCGGTACTCGCGCATGAACTCGCGCCCGACCTCCAACTGCTTCTCGAAGCTGGGGTCGTAGGGCGTCAGCGTGAGGCCGTCGGGCGTGTCGGTGACGAAGAGCGTGTCACCCTTCTCCACCTTCAGCCGCGCCAGCACCTCCTTGGGCAGGATGACGCCGACCGAATTACCGATCTGGGTGAGCTTGAGCGCGTGCATGGCAGGTCTCGCGGCTGAGTTATAACAAAAGTTATACTAGCCGCGAGACCTCCGCAACGTCAAGCCGTCGGCGTCGGGTTCCGGAGCCGGATGTGCAGCTCGCGCAGCTGCGCTTCGTCCACGCCGCTGGGCGCGCCGGTCAGCAAGCATTGCGCGCGCTGCGTCTTCGGGAAGGCGATGACGTCGCGGATGCTCTCGGCACCGGTCATCAGCGTGGCGATGCGGTCCAGGCCGAAGGCCAGCCCACCGTGCGGCGGCGCGCCGTACTGCAGCGCGTCCAGCAGGAAGCCGAACTTGATGCGCTGCTGCTCCGGCGTGATGGCCAGGGCCTCGAAGACCTTGGCCTGCACGTCGGCGCGGTGGATACGGATGCTGCCGCCGCCGATCTCCCAGCCGTTGAGCACCATGTCGTAGGCCTTGGCGATGCAGGCGCCCGGGTCGG
>CAZBUU010000547.1:0-1893 GCA_964495125.1 uncultured Rubrivivax sp. | reverse complement strand
CGTGTTCAAGGCCGCCGGCTACCGCATCGGCCCCAGCGAGATCGAGAACTGCCTGGTCAAGCACCCGGCGGTGGCCAACGCTGCCGTGGTGCCCAAGCCGGACGCCGAGCGTGGTGCGGTGGTGAAGGCCTTCGTCGTGCTGGCCGCAGGCCACGAAGGCGGCGAGGCGCTGGTGCAGGCGCTGCAGGCCCACGTGCGCGGTCGGCTGGCGCCTTACGAGTACCCGAAGGAAATCGAGTTCATCGACGCCCTGCCCATGACGACCACCGGCAAGGTGCAGCGGCGCGTGCTGCGGCTGCGCGAAGAAGAGCGGGCGCGGGCCTCGGGCCAGGCCTGAACTCAGCAGCCGCGCGGCGGCTTGGCGATCCAGGGCCTGGCACCGGCGGCGCGGTTGAAGGGGTCCAGCTGGTCGCTGCGCGAACGCTCGACGTCCACGCAGGTGCTGCCGCGCCGGAAGCGCACGCGATCGTCTCCCAGGCGCTCCTCGTGCCACTCGCCATCGCCGCCCATCGCGTCGCGCAGGCGCCGCTCCAAGCTGGCGCGCGGGGTGTTGGCACGGGGGTCGTCCAGGGCGGGAGAACGGGCGCGCCACGGGGCGCTGGCCCCGCGGGGCAGTCGCAGGTCCAGCGGCGCGGGGGCAGGCGGCGTCGGGCTTTGCACCGTGGGCGCGGCTGGGGTGACAGGGGCGGGCAGGGCTTCCGGCGTGATGGCCAGCACGGACGGCACAGGGGCCGGGCGCAGGGGCGGCAACGACGGGCGCCCGGGCGTCGGCAGTGCGGCGGCGGCTGGCGGACCCGGGCGCGGCGTATCGAGCAGGCTCACCACCAGCGGCGCACGCGTTGGCGGGGCGGGCCGCCGGTCCTGCCAAACGCCCAGGCGCAGCAGCGCCAGGCCCAGCAGCCCGTGCAGCAGCAGCACGCCCAGGGCCACGCCGGCGCCTGGCCGGGTTCGCTCCTTGGGGCACACTGGCCGCCTTCGCAACCAGGGCAGATTCGATGGAACAGGTGGCATTGGGCGGCAGCGAGCTGCGGGTCAGCCGTGTCGGGCTGGGAACGATGACCTTCGGCGAGCAGGTGGGCGAGCCCGAGGCCCACCGCATCCTCGGCCACGCCCTGCAACGGGGTGTGACCCTGGTGGACACAGCCGAGATGTATTCGGTTCCCGCACGCCGCGAAACCTACGGCGCCACGGAGTCCATCATCGGCCGCTGGTTCGCCGCCAACCCGGGCGTGCGGCAGAAGGTGGTGCTGGCCACCAAGGTGGCGGGGCCGGCGCGCGGCATGGACTGGGTGCGCAACGGCGCGCCGGACCTCACGCCCGCGGACATCCGCAGCGCCTGCGACGACAGCCTGAAGCGCCTGCAGACGGACTTCATCGACCTCTACCAGATCCACTGGCCCAATCGCCATGTGCCGAGCTTCGGCGCGCTGTACTTCGACCCCGCCAAGGTGCAGCCACAGACGAGTGTGCACGACCAGCTGGAAGCGTTGGCCGGCCTGGTGAAGGCGGGCAAGGTGAGGCACATCGGCCTGTCCAACGAAACGCCCTGGGGCCTGCTGGAGTTCCTGAAGGTGGCCGAGCAGCACGGCCTGCCGCGCGTGCTGAGCGTGCAGAACCCGTACGCGCTGGTGAACCGCGTCGTCGACAACGGCCTGGACGAGGTGCTGCACCACACCGGCGTGGGCCTGCTGGCCTATTCACCGCTGGGCTTCGGCAGCTTGACCGGCAAGTACGACGAACCCGGCTTCGACCCCGCGCAGCCTGAACTCGGCCGCCTGGCGCGCTTCGACACCATGCGCAAGCAGCGCTGGGCCCGTGCCGACACGCTGGCCGCGGCGAGCGAGTACAACGCGCTGGCGCGGCAGCACGGCCTCACGCCCGCCCGCATGGCGC
>CAZBUU010000546.1:0-1909 GCA_964495125.1 uncultured Rubrivivax sp. | reverse complement strand
CGTCGTAGCTGATGATCAGCGTGTCCTTGTCGAACATCGCGCTCTGGAAGCGCGCGTAGGGGCACATGTACTTGCACACCTGCTCGCGCATGAAGCCGGCGTTGCCGTAGGTGGCGAAGCCGTAGAACAGCACCCAGAAGGTCTCCCAAGGGCCTAGAGCGAAGCCGGCGGTCGCGCCCACCAACGTGCGGATGGGCGTGAAGTAGCCGACGAAGCTGATGCCTGTCCACAGGCCGATGGCCCCCCAGCTGACGTGCTTGCCGCCCTTTCGAAGGAGTTTTTCCAGCGTCCAGGGGCCCTTGTCCAGCTTCATGCGGCGGTTGCGGTCGCCTTCCAGGCGGTGCTCCACCCACATGAACATCTCGGTGTAGACGGTCTGCGGGCAGGCGTAGCCGCACCACAGACGCCCGGCCACAGCCGTGAACAGGAACAGCGAATAGGCGCTGATGATGAGCAGCGCCGTGAGGTAGATGAAGTCCTGCGGGTACAGGACAAGGCCGAAGATGTAGAAGCGCCGCGTGCCGAGGTCGAACAGGACCGCCTGGCGGTCGTTCCAGTTCAGCCAGGGCAGGCCGTAGAACACCAATTGAGTGAGCCAGACCAGGCCCCAGCGCCAGCGCGCGAACACGCCGGACACCGCGCGCGGGTAGATCTTCTCGGTTTTCGCGTAGAGCGAAACGAGAGCCGGCCGAACATCGTCCGGCCGTGCTTCGGGGACTGGGGCGTGGGTGCCGGCGGCGCCCACGCTCGCGGGGTCGGTCACGCGTGTGCCCTGCTCACTTCGTGGCCACGCGCTGCTGCTGCGACATGCCCCAGACATAGGCGCCCAGCACATGCACCTGCTCCGGCGTCAGCAGACGGCCCTGTGCGGGCATGACGTTGTTCTTGCCGGCATTGACGATGTTGACGATGGCGGCCTCTCCCCAGCCGTGCAGCCAGACCTTGTCCGTCAGGTTGGGCGCGCCGATGGTCGGGTTGCCCTTGCCGTCCGGGCCGTGGCAGGCCGCGCACACCGCGAACTTCGCCTTGCCCAGCTCGGCGGCCACGTTGTTGTGCGCGCCGCCCGACAGGCTCAGCACGTAGTTCGCCATGTTCTTGACGTCCTCGGCCGTGCCCAGCGCAGCGCCCATTGGCGGCATGACGCCCGTGCGGCCCTCCACGATCACCTTCTTGATGTAATCGGGCGAGCCTTCGCCCAGCCAATCGCTGTCGGTGAGGTTCGGGAAGCCCTTGCTGCCGCGTCCGTCGCTGCCGTGGCAGCCGGAGCAGTTGTTCAGGAACAGGCGCTGGCCGATGCCCATGGCCACCTCGTCCTTGATCAGCTCCTCGGCCTTCATCGGCGTGAACTTGGCGTAGACCGGTGCCATGGTGGCGCGGGCCTTGTCCTGCTCGGTCTGGTACTGGCCCTGGCTGCTCCAGTTCAGCGTGCCGGGGCTGCTGCCCAGGCCCGGGTAGAAGGCCAGATAGACGGCGGAAAAGACCACGGTGGCCACGAACAACCACATCCACCAGCGCGGCAGCGGATTGTTCAGCTCGCGCAGGTCCTCGTCCCAGACGTGGCCGGTGGTGTTGTCGTTGGCCATGACCTTGCGCTTGCTGGCAATGGCCAGCAGCACGAGGCAGGCGATGAGGCCGACCACCGTGACGGCGGCGACGAACAGCGCCCAGCCCGTATTGACGAAATCGCTCACGACTGCTCTCCTCGATGCGTGTTCAGGACGCCGTCTTCTTCGAACGGCAGGCGGGCGGCGGCGTCATGCTCGGCCCGGCGTTGGCGGCTCCAGGTGTGCACCATGAGTGCGACGAAAAGCACCAGGCTGGCCACCGTGACGGCGATGCGCAGGTCGTTGATGTCCATGCTGCCTCCGCCGATCACTTGCGCGCGGTGCCGAGCACCTGCAGGTAGGCC
>CAZBUU010000545.1:1689-1913 GCA_964495125.1 uncultured Rubrivivax sp. | reverse complement strand
TCGCCGTCCAGGGCGATGCCGTAGTCGGCCCTGTGCTCCGCCACGGCCTTCACCAGCGCCTGGGGCGCCGTGGCGCCGACACCGTCGTTGATGTTCAGACCGTCGGGCGCGCAGCCGATCCTCACCACGGCCGCGCCCAGCTCGTGGAAGACGTCCGGCGCCACGTGGTAGGCCGCACCGTGAGCGGCATCCACCACCAGCTTCATGCCGCGCAGCGACAGGCT
>CAZBUU010000545.1:0-1679 GCA_964495125.1 uncultured Rubrivivax sp. | reverse complement strand
ACTCGATGTAGCGGCCGCTGGCGTCGTCCAGGCGACGCGCCTTGCCCAGACGGGATGAATCCGCCCATTGAGGTTCGCGTGCCAGCTCGGACTCGACATCGATCTCCCAGCTGTCGGGCAGCTTCTCGCCGCGCGCGCTGAAGAACTTCACCCCGTTGTCGGCGAAGGGGTTGTGCGAGGCACTGATGACGACGCCCAGGTCCAGCCTCAGGGCGCGGGTGAGGTAGGCCACCCCGGGCGTGGGCAAGGGTCCACTGAGGAGGACATCGACGCCCGCCGAAGCAAAGCCGGCCTCGAGCGAGGACTCCAGCATGTAGCCCGAAATGCGCGTGTCCTTGCCGATGAGCACCGTGGGTCGGGGCGTCGTGCGGCGCAGCACCTGGCCGACGGCGTGGCCCAGGCGCAGCATGAAGTCCGGGGTGATCGGGCTCGTGCCCACGGTGCCGCGGATGCCGTCGGTGCCGAAATAGGTTCTGCTCATGCGCTTGTGGATCTCCTGAACGGCATTGTCGGCGGCGCTAGGGCGTGGCCGCCCGCCAGATGCGCAGCGCGTCCACCGTGGCCGCGACATCGTGCACGCGCACGATGGACGCCCCGCGCTGCACGGCCAGCAAGGCGGCCGTCACGCTGGCCGCCAGACGGTCGGCGACTGGCCGGCCCGTGACCTCGCCCAGCGAGCGCTTGCGCGACCAGCCCACCAGCAGGGGCCAGCCCAGCGCCGTCAGCGCATGTTGATGCTGCAGCAAGGCCAGGTTGTGCTCCAACCGCTTGGCGAACCCGATGCCGGGGTCGATGGCGATGCGGTCGCTCCCCACACCGGCCTGCCGGACCTCGCTCGCGCGTGCCTGCAGGTAGGACGCCACCTCGGCGACGACGTCACCGTATTCGGTCATCGCCTGCATGTCGCCGGGCTCGCCGCGCATGTGCATCAGGCAGACGCCCGCCTTCGGGTGCGCAGCCACGACCTTCAGCGCGCCCGGCCGCTGAAGCGAGCGCACGTCATTGATGATGTCGGCGCCCAGCGACAGCGCTTCCTGCATGACGCGGGGCTCGCTGGTGTCCACCGATACCGGCACGCCCAGCGTCACGGCGTGCCGCACCACCGGCAGCACGCGGGCCAGTTCATGGGCCGCACTGGGTGGCTCGGCCCCGGGGCGGGTGGACTCGCCGCCGATGTCCAGGATGTCGGCGCCCTCCTCCACCAGCTTCTTGCAGTGGGCGATCGCGGCATCGGCCGCGGCGTGCCGGCCACCGTCGAAGAACGAGTCGGGGGTGACGTTGACGATCCCCATCACGCGGGGCTGGGTGAGGTCGATGCGAAAGCGGCTGGTCTGCCAGAACATGGGCGCGCTCGGTGCCGGGCTTGGAATGCAAAGCGGGGCCGAAGCCCCGCGTTGGTCTGGCTGGCGCGGCTCAGGCCGCGGCAGGGGCACCGTCGGTGCCCACCGGGTTGGCAGGGCCACCCGGCGGCTTGGTGGACGGCGGCGTCCAGTCCTTGGGCGCACGCGGCGGGCGGCCGCCCATGATGTCGTCGATCTGCTCGGCGTCGATGGTTTCCCATTCGAGCAGGGCCTGCGCCATGACGTGCATCTTGTCCTTGTTGTCCTCGATGAGCTGGCGCGCCGTGGCGTACTGCTCGTCGATGATCTTGCGGATCTGGATGTCCACCTTGCGCATCG
>CAZBUU010000544.1:0-1937 GCA_964495125.1 uncultured Rubrivivax sp. | reverse complement strand
TGGCGCCGTAGAGCGCCCGCAGCATCCGGCCCGAAAGCCGGTCGATCTCGATGGCAGTGACCGTGCATTGTTCGGCCAGCGCCGCCGGCATCGTTCCGAGGAAGTGGCCGATGCCGGCACTCGGTTCGAGCACGCGGCCTCCAGTGAAGCCAAAGCCCTGAACCGCCTGCCACATCGCCGCGATCACTGCGACCGGGGTGTAGTGGCTGTTGTTCACGGATGCCAGCGCCGAACTGTGGTCATCGGCGTCGAGCGCGTCGCACAGTTGCGCGGCGCGACGAGCCCAAGCCGGTTCCGGCGCTTCGAGGTTGAAGCTTGCGGGCAGGCCACCCCAGCCGGTGTAGCGCAGCAGCGTGGCGCGCTGGTTCTCGTCGGGCTCGCTGCCCGACGCGGTGAGCGCGCGGAGGGTCTCGATCGCGGCCAGGTTGGCTTCGAACTTGGCGACGGCGCCACGCGGGATGTTGAGCCCGCCGGCAGGCAGTTGGGGCCAGGGCCGCCGCGCAGCGCTGGGCATCGGCGGCTCGCTCGGCCGCCACAACGGCTGTGGTAGGCAAGGCTCGTGTTCCTCATCACCCGGCTCGTCGTCGAGCGGCTGATCGGGAGGAACGGGAGGGAATGGGGGCAAGGGCGGCGCGAAGGCCGCGGCAGGCTCCGGCTCGAAGCCGGGCAGCCAGGAACAGGGCTCGGGGATGCGAGTCATGGGGGTCTCCGTGGGGCGACGGAGACGCACCTGCCCCCGCGGGGAGATGGCTCCCCGTCAGGGTGGATGGATTGGCCCACCGGATGCGCAAGCGCATGGGTGGGTGGCTCTCGTGCCGCGCGAGGCGGCGATCAGTCGGTCAGATGCGGTGTCGGTATGCCGCGGGCATCGGGCTCCAGACGGAGCACGAATGGGCTTGGAAGGCGGTTATCGACCGCGGCGCCGACGCAAGTCGGGGCTGGGCAGGCTGATGCCTGCGGGTAGCCCTCACACTGTGCGCGAAGGCATGTTGGTCTGATCGCGGCTCAACCGGTTGCCACTGCCAAGGCCCGATCTGGCAGGGGCGGCGCGGTGGCGGCTGGCGTCCGACAATGAGGCATGCCGCAGGACCAGCCACCCCCCGCCGACGCGCACGAAGCCTTGGCGCACATGCTCGAACAGTGCGAGCGCTTCGAGGGTGACTTGGCCCCGTTGCTGGCCCATCCGCGCCGCCCGCCGTCGCGGCGAGCGCTGCTGACCCTCGCGCTATGCGACGTCGCGGTGGAGTTCTGGGTGGCGCAGCGCCTGCTGATCCGCGCCGGCACGCACACCGCGGCGCTGGCCCTGGTGCGCCTGCACTTCGAGGCGACAGTGCGCGCGATCTGGCTCCATCACGGCGCCAGCGACGAGTGGCTGGAGCGCTTCGCGGCGCCGATGGCCCCTGGCCAGCTCGTCGAGCCCGTGCTCGGGCCGAACGTCGACGCGATGTTGCAGACTTTGGTGAAGACCGCGCCGCCGTTCCTCGCGCAGACGCTGGGTGCCTTCAAGGCGGCGACATGGCAGCCGATGAACTCGTATGTGCACGGCGGCATCCGGCCCGTGGTGCAGAGTCTGGCCGGCAGCACGCCTCAGCAACTCGTCGGTGTGTTGCAGAACGGCAATGGCATGGCTTTGCTGACGGCCAACCTGCTGGTGGTGGCGCTGCAGGACCCGGCGCTGGCAGGCCGGATCGGTCCGATCCAGCAAGCGCACCAGGCGTGTCTACCGCCCATGCAGCCGCCCCGCACTTGATGGCGTCATTCCTCATGGGAACCTGAATCCACGGGCCGATGTCGCGCCCGCCCTCATTCAGGAGCCCCCATGAAACTCTCCAAGCAGGAGCTGGAAGCCGTGATCGCGGCTTCACCTCGCAGCTTCGTTCCTTTCAACAAGCTCGTGCTGTCGCCGACCTACCAGGCGCGGCCCGAGAACCCGGCGG
>CAZBUU010000543.1:0-1938 GCA_964495125.1 uncultured Rubrivivax sp. | reverse complement strand
CGCCGAACCAGGTGGCGAAGGTGGTGGTCACCACCATGATCAGCGGCAGGCTGCGCCCGGCGATGGCGAAGTCGCTGGTGTTCTTGACGCGGGTGCCGGCCCAGACGCCCAGGGCCAGGGTGCCCAGCAGGTAGAGCACGACGAAGGTGATCAGCATGAGGGCCTCATGTCGATGGACTCGGGGCGCGTGGGTGACGCTGCGATGAAAAAGCGGCGGGAGTGTAGCGGCGGCGCGCCACTCAGGCCGACCGCGATAATGGCTGCAATTTCCACACCGGGGCTGCTCCGATGCTCGTTCGCGTGTCCATGTTCCTGATCGCGCTGGTGCTGCTGGCTGCGCTGTACTTCTGGGCCGCACTGAGCTGGAGCTTCTCCACCGGCGACCGCGCCGGCTGGGTGCAGAAGCTGTCCAAGAAGGGCTGGATCTGCAAGACCTGGGAAGGTGAACT
This sequence comes from uncultured Rubrivivax sp., assembly GCA_964495125.1. Lineage (GTDB taxonomy): Bacteria > Pseudomonadota > Gammaproteobacteria > Burkholderiales > Burkholderiaceae_C > Rubrivivax. Next base: position 1,489 of record CAZBUU010000543.1, on the reverse strand, counting down.
GGCGCTGGTCTCCCTGCCAGGCACCACGCCCGAGAAGTTCACCTTCACCATCTGGAACGACGAGACGGCGGCGCTCGTGAACAAGGTGATGGGCAAGCGCGTGGCGCTGCACTACGAAGAGAAGGTCGGCCTGCCCGGCAGCTGCTTCGGCGAAACGCGCTACTACGTCACCGGGGTCACGGTGGCCGAGGAGATCCAGCTCACTCCGGGCGTCATCGTGTCCTCGCCGCAGACGCCCCCGGCGCCTGCGGCTTCAGCGGCCTCGAGGTAGAGGCCCGGGCAGCGCTTCAGCTGCCGTACCAGATGACCTTCTTGCGCATCCCGACCCACTTGTCGTAGTTCTTCGCGAACAGGTCCTCGATGCGGTTGCGCTTGACCTTGAAGGTCGGCGTGATGATGTCGTTGTCCACCGTCCAGGCCTCGGTCATGAGCACGATGCAGTCGAGCTGCTCGTGCGGGTCCAGCAGCTCGTTGATGCCCTTGATGTGGGCGGCCAGCGTCGTCTCCAGTTCGGCCTTGCCGGCGGCGTCGCGCGACTTCTTGATGGCCTCGGCGTTGAGCATGGCCAGCGCCAGCGGCTGGCCCAGGTTGGCGCCCGTCACGCAGCAGGCCTCGATGGCCGGATGCATCACCAGCTTGTCCTCGATGGGCGCGGGCGCCACGTACTTGCCCTTGCTGGTCTTGAAAAGATCCTTGACGCGGCCGGTGATCTTCAGCCGGCCCTGCGCGTCCACCGCGCCCTTGTCGCCGGTGTGCAGGAAGCCGTCGTCGGTCATGGTCTGGCGCGTCAGCTCGGGCTCCTTGTAGTAGCCGAGCATGGTCCAGGGCGCCTTGCACTGGATCTCGCCGTTGCTGGGGTCGATGCGGCACTGCACGGCCTCGTAGGGCCGGCCCACGGTGCCGAAGCTGATGGGGTCGCCGTCGGTAATGTGGGTGGCCCCCAGGTTCTCGGTCATGCCGTAGCCCTCGGCCAGGCGCAGCCCGAGCCGCGTGTACCACTGCAACAGCTCCAACGGCATCGGGGCGGCGCCGCCAGCGGCGAAGATGCAGTCCTGCAGGCCCAGCGCGGTGAGCACCTTCTTTCGCACGATGCCGCCCAGGATGGGAATCTTGAGAAGCCGGTTCAGCTTCTGCGGCGGCATCTTGGCGCTGATGCCCTGCTGGAACTTCACCCACAGCCGCGGCACGGAGAAGAACACCGTGGGCCGCGCGCGCTGCATGTCGGCGGTGAAGGTGTCCAGGCTCTCGGCGAAGAACACGTGCATGCCGCTGGCCAGCTGGCCGTGCTCGACGAGCGCACGCTCCACCACGTGCGACAGCGGCAGGTAGCTCAGCATGCGGCCGTTCTCGCGCACCGGCACGCGCTGCAGGCCCTGCTGCACGGCATGGGCGAAGTTGCCGAAGCTGTGCATCACGCCCTTGGGCGCGCCGGTCGTGCCCGAGGTGTACATGATCGTGGCCAGCTCGCCAGCGTCGCGCACCGGGTGCC
>CAZBUU010000542.1:0-1947 GCA_964495125.1 uncultured Rubrivivax sp. | reverse complement strand
CGTGCAGGCCGCGGAAGCGCGGCGACAGCGGCGTGCGCTCTTCCGGGAACTGGATGGTGATGTTCTTGGACCAGAAGTAGCGGCCCGTGAGCTTCATGCCCTTGAGCAGTTCCAGCAGCATGAAGCTGGACAGCACGTCCTTGATGGCGGTGACGGTGGACATCTTCAGCGCCTCATTTCCAGATGTTGAAGGGCGACTGGATCCACAGACCCACCACCACCAGCCAGACCAGCGTGATGGGAATGAAGATCTTCCAGCCCAGACGCATGATCTGGTCGTAGCGGAAGCGCGGGAACGTGGCCCGCACCCACAGGAACATGGTGGCGACGCAGAAGGTCTTGATGGCCAGCCAGATCCAGCCCGGGATGAAACCGAGCGCATCCACCGGCGGCAGCCAGCCGCCCAGGAACATCAGCACGCACAGCATGCTGACGAGAATGATGTTCGCGTACTCGGCCAGGAAGAACATCGCGAACGACATGCCCGAGTACTCGATCATGTGGCCGGCGACGATCTCGCTCTCGCCTTCCACCACGTCGAAGGGGTGGCGGTTGGTCTCGGCCAGCCCGGCGATGAAGTAGACGATGAAGATGGGGAACAGCGGCAGCCAGTTCCACGAGAGCGCGCCCACGCCCATGTTGGCGAAGATGCCCTTGCCCTGGCCCATCACGATGTCGGTGATGTTCATGCTGCCGGCGGCCATCAGCACCACCACGAGGCAGAAGCCCATCGCGATCTCGTAGCTGACCATCTGCGCCGAGGCGCGCAGCGCGCCCAGGAAGGCGTACTTCGAGTTGCTGGCCCAGCCGGCGATGATCACGCCGTAGACCTCCAGCGAGGTGATGGCCATCAGGAACAGCAGGCCGGCGTTGACGTCGGCCAGCACCACCTCGGGGCCGAAGGGCACCACGGCCCAGGCGGCCAGCGCCGGCATGATGGTCATCACCGGGCCGAGGAAGAACAGGCCCTTGCTGGCGGCCGTGGGGCGGATGATCTCCTTGAAGATCAGCTTCACGGCGTCGGCGATGGGCTGCAGGAAACCGCCGGGGCCCACGCGGTTGGGGCCGATGCGGATCTGCGTGAAGCCGATGCCCTTGCGCTCCCACAGCGTGAGATAGGCAACGCAGATCATCAGCGGCAGCACCACCACGACGATCTTCACCAGGCTCCAGACCACGAGCCAGAGGTTGGCGCCGAGCAGGTTCGTGCCGAGTTGGTTGACGGTGTCGAACATGGGGCTCAGGCCTTCTCGACGGTGACGGTGCCGAACATCGCGCCCAGCGCGGCGGTGGACGGGTGACCCGCCGCGATGCGGACCGTGCCTTCGGCGAGCGTCGCATCAGCCCGGGCCGGCAGCACGGCGCTAGCGGCGCCCTGCATGACCTTGACGCGCGCACCCAGCTGGGCGAACAGCGCGGGCGGCAGCCCCACGACCGGAGCGGCGGCGTCGGCCGTCAGCTGCAGCGGCACCGAGCGGCGCACGAGCATGTCGGTGGCGTAGAGGGGCACGTCGGCCACGCGCTGCAGGCCCTGCGGCGCCGCGGCAAAGGCGGGCGTGACGGAGCTGGTGTTGTCCATTCGCGCAGCCAGCGCCGACACGTCGCCGAGGGCTTCCACACGCACGCCCTCGACGGTCTCGAACTCGAAGCCCGGCAGGCCCAGCAGGTTGCCCAGCACGCGCAGCACCTTCCATCCCGGTCGCGTTTCGCCCAGCGGCTTGGCCACGCCGTGGAAGCTCTGCAGCCGGCCCTCGGCGTTGACGAAGCTGCCGCCGGTCTCGGTGAACGGGGCGATGGGCAGCATCACGTCGGCATGCTCGGCCAGTTCGCCGTCTTTGAACGCGGTGAGCGCCACGACGAGACCGGAGCCCGCCAGCGCCGCCTTCGCGGCCGCGGCATCGGCGGCATCGAGCACGGGCTCGGTGTTCAGCAGCAGCAGCGCCTTCA
>CAZBUU010000541.1:0-1950 GCA_964495125.1 uncultured Rubrivivax sp. | reverse complement strand
CGCTGGGGCTGGAGGAAGACGCGCACCCTGGCGTGCCGCCGGCATGCTGATCGACATCGGCCCGCTGCGTCACAACCCGGCCTTCCGGCGGCTCTTCGCCAGCCAGTTCATCTCGGGCCTCGGCACCATGGTCAGCTACGTGGCCGTGCCCTGGCAGGTCTACCAGCTGACGCACTCCAACGCCCAGGTGGGCCTGCTGGCGCTGGTGCAGCTCGTGCCCGTGGTGCTGTGCGGGCTGCTGGGCGGCGCGGTGGCCGACCGCGTGGACCGCAAGCGGCTGCTCATCGGTTCCGAAGCGCTGATGGCGCTGTGCGTGCTGGGGCTGCTGGTGAACACGCTGGCGGCCGTGCCGAGCATGCTGGCGATCTATGGCCTGGTGGCGGTGCTGCAGGGGGCCAGCGGCTTCCACCGGCCGGCGCTCGAAGCCTTGACGCAGAAGCTCGCACGGCCCGAGGAGTTCGCGGCGGTGGCGGCCCTGTCCTCGGTGCGCGGCACGGTGGGCATGGTGGCGGGCCCGGCCCTGGCCGGCCTGCTGCTGGCGGGCTGGGGCGCGGTGGGCGCCTATCTCTTCGACGCGGCCACCTTCATCGCCGCGTTGATCTTCCTGGCCCGCATCCCCAGGGCCGCCGTCGGCGAGATGGACGCGACCGCCGAGCGGCCCCATCTGCTGGCCGACCTGGCCGAAGGGCTGCGCTTCGCCTGGGCGCGTCCCGAGCTGATGGGCACCTACATCGTCGACATCGTGGCGATGGCCTTCGCGTTCCCCGTGGCGCTGTTCCCGGCGATGGCGGCAGCCTACGGACGCACCGAATCGGTGGGCTGGCTGCTTTCGGCGATGTCGGTGGGCGCCCTGATCATCGGGCTCTTCAGCGGCTGGACAGGCCAGGTCAGCCGCCATGGCCGCGCGGTGGTCCTTGCGGCGGCGGTGTGGGCGCTGGGGATCGTGGCCCTGGGCTTCGCCCCCGGCCTGGGCCTGGCGCTGCTGTGCCTGGCCCTGGCCGGCGCGGCCGACATGGTGAGCGGTGTCTTCCGCGGGACGATCTGGAACGAGACCATCCCCAACACGCTGCGCGGTCGCCTGGCCGGCATCGAGATGATCAGCTACCTCACCGGCCCGCTCGTCGGCAACGCGCGGGCCGGTTTCATGGCCGACGCCTGGGGCGTGGCACCGGCGATCTGGACCGGCGGGCTGGTCTGCCTGGCCGGCGTGGTGGCCACCGGCTTCGCGCTGCCTCGCTTCTGGCGTTACCGCAGCCGCCCGGCGCAGGCAAGCTGAGCCCGCTGGGCCAGAATCACGGGTTGCCCGGGCGCCGCTGCGTGCCTGGCGCCTGCGTTCCTTCCCCAGCCGATGACCGACCTCTTCACACCCGCTCCCCCCGACCCCGCCGCCGATCCTGGTGACTCGCTGGCCCTGGCCGACTACGCCGAACGCGCCTACCTCGAATACGCCCTGTCCGTCGTCAAGGGCCGCGCGCTGCCCGACGTGTGCGATGGCAACAAGCCGGTGCAGCGCCGCATCCTGTTCTCCATGCTGCGCATGGGCCTGGCCTGGGGCGGCAGCGGCGGTGCGCCCAAGCCCGTGAAGAGTGCCCGTGTGGTGGGTGACGTGCTGGGCAAGTACCACCCGCACGGCGACACCGCCGCCTACGACGCCATGGTGCGCATGGCGCAGGGCTTCAACCAGCGCTACCCGCTGGTGGACGGCCAGGGCAACTTCGGCAGCCGCGACGGCGACAGTGCCGCCGCCATGCGCTACACCGAAGCGCGCCTGACGCCCATCGCACGGCTGATGCTGGACGAGCTGGACGAAGGCACGGTCGACTTCCAGCCCAACTACGACGGCAGCGAGCAGGAGCCGAAGCTGCTTCCGGCACGGCTGCCCTTCGTGCTGCTCAATGGCGCCAGCGGCATCGCCGTGGGCCTGGCCACCGAGATCCCCAGCCACAACCT
>CAZBUU010000540.1:0-1954 GCA_964495125.1 uncultured Rubrivivax sp. | reverse complement strand
ACCGCTTCAAGGGCTGGCCGCACGGCGGCCACGTCACGCTGGCGCGCGGCGAACGCTCGCGCCTGGCGGACTTCGCCAGCGAGGTGCTGTAGACGCGGCTCAGTCGCGCAGGCGCAGGAAGCTGGCGAAGCGCGGCAGGCCGGCGGCGGTGCGGCCGCGGTAGGTGAAGGTCACCACGCTGCCCAGCGCGGGCGGCGATTCGCGCTGAGCGTCGCTGAAGCCGCTGCCCAGCGCGAAGGTGGCGCCCCGTTCGTCGCGCACGCGCAGCGCACCCAGGCGGCCCTCGTGGCGGCCTCGCCCCGGCAGGTGGCCGATGACGACGGCCTCGGCGTCGGCCTGGGCCTTCAGCTTCAGCAGGGCCGTCGTGCGGCCGGTCAGCCAGGGGGCGTCGGCACGGTGCAGCACCAGGCCTTCGCCGCCGGCGCTGACCACATCGTCCAGGCGCTGCTGCAGGGCCTTGGCGGAAGCCAGGCGCTCCTGGGGCACGGCCCACAGCGGCCCGCGGCCGGACTGCTGCGCCAGTTCCGAGAGCCGCGCCGCGCGTTCGGCGAAGGAACCTGCGCCACCCGGCAGTTCGAAGAGCCCGTAGCGGAGCGCACGCCACTCGGCATCGAGCGGCTCGGCGCGGCGCACGGCGGCGGAAACGGCTTCGAAGTCTCCGCGGCCCAGCCACAGTTCGCCATCCAGAGGCACGCGCGGCAGTTGCGCCAGAAACCACGCCGGCGCGGCAATGCTCAGGCCGCTGCGGAAACGCAGGGCCGTGCCGTCCCAGAAGGCCCGCACGCCGTCGAGCTTCTCGCTGACCAGCCAGCCCGTCGGGTCCAGGCCGGGTGGCGCCTCCTGGGCCAGCGGCAGCGCCGGCACATGGCGCTGGCGGTCGGCCCAGGCCAGGGCGGGGGCCGCCAGCAGCGTGGCCAGCAGATGGCGGCGGTGTATGACGGGGTGGCGCATGCGGTGCTCCTGCAGACTTCGATGCCCGCAGTCTGCGCAGCGTCAGCGCCGCCGACCATCGCCCGGTGGACGGCAAAGCCCACCCGCCGAAAGGCGCCCCTCGAAGGGGGTGCCTCGAGCCCGTCAGCCGGGGCTGACCAGACTCTTGATCTGCATGAGCGCGGTCGGGTCCTCGATGGTCGTCAGGTCACCCGGGTCGCGGCCTTCGCACACCGCCTGGATGGCCCGGCGCAGCATCTTGCCGGAACGCGTCTTGGGCAGTGCGCCGACGAAGCGCACGCGGGCCGGCCGCGCCACGGCGCCGAGCTGGCTGTCGACGAGCTTCATGATCTCGCCTTCGAGCTTCAGCGCCGCCTCGGGCGTGGCGGCCACGCTCGGGTCCTTCAGCACGGCGAAGGCCATCGCCACCTGACCCTTGAGCTGGTCGGCCACGCCGACCACGGCCACCTCGGCCACGTTGGCGTGGCTGCTGATGCTCTCTTCGATCTCGCGCGTGCCCAGGCGGTGGCCGGCGACGTTGATCACGTCGTCCGTGCGGCCGAGGATGAAGAAGTAGCCGTCCTCGTCGCGGATGCCCCAGTCGAAGGTGCTGTACAGCAGCTTGCCCGGGATGCTCTTCCAGTAGGTATTGACGAAGCGCGCGTCGTCGCGCCACACGGTCTGCATGCAGCCCGGCGGCAGCGGCCCCTCGATGGCTAGCACGCCCTTCTGGTTGGCGCCCTTCAGTTCCTCGCCGGTCGCTTCGTCGAGCAGCTTCACGTCGTAGCCGTACACGGCCTTGCCGGGGCTGCCGAACTTGCTGGGCGCTTTCTCGACGCCGTTGCAGATGGTGAGGATGGGCCAGCCGGTTTCGGTCTGCCAGTAGTTGTCGATGATCGGCTTGCCGAGTGATTCGGCGATCCACTTGGCGGTGGGTTCGTCCAGCGGCTCGCCGGCCAGGAACAGCGCGCGCAGGCTGGAGAGGTCGTGTTTCGAGAGCGCCGCCGGGTCCTGCTTCTTCAGC
>CAZBUU010000539.1:0-1955 GCA_964495125.1 uncultured Rubrivivax sp. | reverse complement strand
CTGGTACCGCGAGAACATCAACGCGCCCACCTTCCTGCTGCTGCCGCTGATGGTGCGCGGCAAGCCGGTCGGGATGATCTACGCCGACAAGGCGCGGGCCGGGGAGATCCACCTGCCCGACCACGACCTGGAACTGCTGCGCACGCTGCGCGACCACATCGCCACGAGCATCGAGCACGCGGCCTGAACGCCGTGACGGGGGAGGGGAGGTGACGAGCCTTAACCCCGGCACCAGTTGCAACGCTTAGGGCTGCTTGGTTCCCCACCTGACCCGGTTGGGCGCGCTTCCATGCGGGGAGGCCCGTCAGGGACGGATTCTAGGCCTTCGGCCCGAAGTCACCTCAGGGCCAGCGATTCACCGCTGAAGTGCACGCCCAGCGGTTCGATGAACAGCTGCTTGGGCCCGTCCTCCACGCGGCCGGCCACCCAGGCGTCCACGCCCAGGCCGCAGGCGATGGCGGCGGCGCGTTCCGCGTCCTCGGCGCGCACGAAGAGCGCGAAGCCCGCGCCCATGTTGAGCGTGCCGTAGGCTTCTTCGGCGTCGTGGCCGGCCTGCTGCTGGATGAAGGCCAGCACCGACGGCACCGGCGGCACGGTGTGGATGCGGTAGGTGAAGGGCTTGGGGTGGCGCAGCAGCTTTCGCCAGCCGTGGCCGGTGATGTTGGCGGCGTAATGCACCTTCACGCCAGCCTGCCACAGCGCTTCGGTGACGGGTGAGTACAGCGTGGTGGGGGCCAGCAGGGCTTCGCCGTAGCCCAGGCCCGGCGCCACTTCGGTGAGGTAGCCCTGCGGCAGCCGTTCGGACAGCTTGCGCGCCAGGCTCAGGCCGTTGGCGTGGATGCCGCTGCTGGCCAGCAGCACGATGGCGTCGCCGGCCGCCAGCTCGTCGCCCACGCTCAGCCGGGCCTTCGGGTTCACGAGGCCCGTGCACGAGGCCGCGAGGTCGATGCGCCCGGCCTCCACGATGCCCGCCAGCGCCGGCGTCTCGCCGCCGCCCCAGGCCACGCCGCAGACGTCGCAGGCGGCCTTCCAGCCGGCCACCAGGGCCTGGGCGCGCCCGGCGTCGGCGAACCACTCGCTGCCGCCGGCGGCCCAGTAGGCCTGCACCACCAGCGGCGTGGCGCCGACGGTGATGAGATCGTTCACCGCCATGGCGATGGTGTCCTGCGCGATGCCGGCGAAATAGCTGCGGCCGGTGAGGCTCTGCATCTCGTCGGCCACCAGCGTCTTGGTGCCCAGGCATTCGACGATGCTGGCCATGTAGAAGGGCCCCACATCCACCACGTAGGCCGATTCGCCGCGAGACGCAGCCACTTCGCTGAAACCGTGCGCCGGCAGGTGGGCGGCGGTGGCGGCGGCGGCGCGCTGCGCGGCCACCTTCAGGGGGTCGATGAGGTCGTACTGCACGCCCGCCTGCTCGTAGCTCAGCGGGGTGGAAGTGGGGGTCGTCATGGGCCGGCATTATCCCCGCGGCCCCTAGAATGACCTGATGTCCTACATCGTCCTGGCCCGCAAGTACCGCCCGCGCAGCTTTGCGCAGATGGTCGGGCAGGAACATGTGGTGCAGGCGCTGACGAACGCGCTCACGCAGGGTCGGCTGCACCATGCCTACCTGTTCACCGGCACGCGCGGCATCGGCAAGACCACGGTCAGCCGCATCCTGGCCAAGAGCCTGAACTGCACCGGTGCCGACGGGCCGGGCGGCATCACCGCCACGCCCTGCGGCGTGTGCCAGGCCTGCACCGAGATCGACGCCGACCGCTACCTCGACTACATCGAACTCGACGCCGCCAGCAACGGCGGCAAGGACGAGATCAAGGACCTCATCGAGCGCGCCGCCTACAAGCCCGGCATCGGCCGCTTCAAGGTCTTCATGATCGACGAAGCGCACCAGCTCTCCAAGGACGCCTTCAACGCGCTGCTGAAGACGCTGGAGGAACCGCCCGAGTACCTGA
>CAZBUU010000538.1:0-1959 GCA_964495125.1 uncultured Rubrivivax sp. | reverse complement strand
CGTCCAGCTGGCCGAAGCGCTGTTGATCCAACCCGAGGTGCTGCCCGCCGGCCTGGGCGCGCGCGATACATTGCGCCTGGAAGCCGGCCTGTGCCTCTACGGCCACGACATCGACGAGACCACCAGCCCGGTGGAAGCCGGCCTCACCTGGGCCATCCAGAAGGTGCGGCGCCCCGGCGGCGCACGGGCCGGCGGCTACCCGGGCGCGGCAGCCATCGAGGCGCAACTGGGCGGCGCCGCCCCCAGCAAGCGCGTGGGCCTGGTGGGCCTGGAGCGCGTGCCGGTGCGCGAAGGCACGTCCATCGTCGACGCCCAGGGCCGCAAGCTGGGCACCGTGACCAGCGGCACGCTGGCGCCCAGCGTCAACCAGCCCATTGCCATGGCCTACCTGCCGCAGGACCACGCGCTGCCGCAGCACGAGGTCTACGCCGAGGTGCGCGGCAAGCGCGTGCCGATGCGCGTGTCACCCATGCCCTTCCATCCGCACCGCTACAAGCGCTGAACCCGTCCCTCTCTTCAAGCCCCAGGAACCAGGAGCCCTGCCCATGACCACGATGTACACGCCCGAACACGAGTGGATCAACATCGAAGACCACGAAGCCGCCGTCGTCGGCATCACGCACCACGCGCAGGACGCTTTAGGTGACGTGGTCTTCGTCGAGCTGCCCGAAGTCGGCCGCACCTACAAGAAAGGTGAAGTCGCCGGTGTCGTCGAATCGGTGAAGGCCGCGGCCGACCTGTACATGCCCGTCACCGGCGAGGTGGTGGAAGTGAACGACGCGCTCAAGGACGACCCGTCGCTGGCCAACAGCGACCCGCTGGGCAACGGCTGGTTCTTCAAGGTGCACATCACCAAGATGGACGAGTTCGACCAGCTGATGGACCCGCCCGCGTACGACGCGCTGCTGAAGACGCTCTGAGGTTTAGCGATGCTGATGTCCGCCTTCAAGCCGCTGGGCGAGCTGGAAAACGCCGCCGAGTTCGCCGCCCGCCACATCGGGCCCTACGAGGATGACGAACGGCTGATGCTGTCGGCCATCGGCGCGGCCTCCCGCCGTGCGCTCATCGAGGCCATCGTGCCGCGCAGCATCGCGCGCGGCCAGCCCATGCAGCTGCCGGTGCCGGTGGGCGAAGCCGCCGCGCTGGCCGAGCTGAAGGCCATCGCATCGAAGAACCAGGTGCTGAAGAGCTTCATCGGCCAGGGCTACCACGGCACGCACACGCCGGGCGTCATCCTGCGCAACATCCTGGAGAACCCCGCCTGGTACACGGCCTACACGCCCTACCAGGCCGAGATCTCGCAGGGCCGCATGGAAGCGCTGGTGAACTTCCAGACCCTGGTGTGCGACCTGACGGGCATGCCCATCGCGAACGCGTCCATGCTCGACGAAGCCACGGCCGCGGCCGAGGCCATGACGCTGGCCAAGCGCAGCGTGAAGAGCAAGAGCGACACGCTCATCGTCGCCAGCGACTGCCACCCGCAGACCATCGAAGTCATCCAGACGCGCGCCGCGCCGCTGGGCCTGAAGGTGCTGGTGGGCGTGGCGCCGGAACTGATGGCCGGGAACGACTACTTCGCCGTCATCGCGCAGTACCCGGCCACCTCGGGCCTCATCCATGACCTGAAGCCCTTCGTCGAGCAGGCACACGCGAAGGGCGCGGCCTTCATCGTCGCGGCGGATCTTCTGGCACTCACGCTGCTGGTGCCCCCGGGCGAGTTCGGTGCCGACGTGGTGGTCGGCAACACGCAGCGCTTCGGCGTGCCCATGGGCGGCGGCGGCCCGCACGCCGCCTACATGGCCTGCCGCGACGAATGGAAGCGCAGCATGCCGGGCCGGCTGGTCGGCGTCAGCATCGACAGCCACGGCCAGCCCGCCTACCGCCTGGCGCTGCAGACGCGCGAACAGCACATCCGCCGCGAGAAGGCCACCAGCAACATCTGCACGGCGCAGGTGCTGC
>CAZBUU010000537.1:0-1987 GCA_964495125.1 uncultured Rubrivivax sp. | reverse complement strand
GGGAAGAAGGTCTTCCACTGGCCGTCCTTGTAGCGCGACACGCCGCCGGCGTTGGTGCCGAACCACTTCTGGCCGCGGCGGTCCAGGCCGATGGCGAACACGTACTCGTTGGCCAGGCCCTCCTTGCGCGTGAAGGTGCGGCGCACTTTCGTGCTGGCCAGGTCGACCTCGTGCACGCCGGCCGAGGTGCCCACCCACAGGGCGTTGCGCGCGGGCTCGACGGTGAGCGCGCGCACGTAGACGCTGGGTCCGACCTCGAAACTCTCCTTCACGCGCTGTGCTTGCACGCCCAGCGGGAACAAGAAGGCCAGCAGGAGCGCGCAGCGGCGCAGGGTCATCGCAAGGTCCTCAGGTGCGCCACCACGTCCAGCAACTCGCGTTCGCGCAGCAGGCCGGCATAGCCCGGCATGCCACCCTTGCCGCTGCGCAGCGTGGCGGCCAGCGTGGCGTCGGGCTTCAGCAGCGCGGTGGGTTTGGTCAGGTCAGGCGCGCCCGGCAGCACGGGGCGGCCGGCCACGCCGTGGCAGCCGGTGCAGTGCTGGCGGAACAGCTCGGCGCCGCGCAGCGGGTCAGCCGCCAGCGCGGGCAGCGCCAGCACGAACAGCCCGGCGGCCAGCGCGTGCTTCATCGCCCGGCACCGCTGGCCGGCGTGGCGCGCGTGCGCCGCCAGGCTTCGGCGCGTGCGGTCCAGGCGTCAGCCTGGGCCGTGTCCACTGCCAGGCCGTAGCCACCGCTGCGGTAGGCCGCGGCCAGCGCGTCGGCGGAAGCCAGGTGGCCCTGCTCGGCCGCGCGCCTGAGCGCCGCGACAGCCGCCGCCGGTTCGGCCCGCGCATCGGTGCCGAGCTGCCCTTTCAGCCAGGCGTTGGCCAGCGCTTCGGCCGCCGCGGCATGGCCGCGCGCTGCCGCTTCCGAGAAATGGCGCAGCGCCGCCTTCTCATCTTTGGCAACACCGCGGCCCGTGAGGTAGAGGTTGGCCAGGCCGGCGTGCGCCTCGGCATCGCCCTGTGCCGCGGCCTGCTGCCACAGCTGCGCGGCCTCGGCGGCGAAGTCGGCGCGGTCGTAGAGGAAGGCCAGCAGCGACTGCGAAGGCGCGTGGCCCGCGCGCGCCGGCGCGCGCAGCGCCGCCATGGCGCCGGCCACGTCGCCACGCTGGTAGGCCTTCAGGCCCAGCGCGTGGTCGTCGGCCGGCAGCGCGAACGCGCCGGTGGCCACCGCCACGGCAAGAACGCCCCCAGCCCGAACCCACCCGCGTGCCACCACCTGCCCCCCGAATCGCATGCCGACCCGGGCCCGGGCAGCGAAATCCGTGCCAGTGGATCAGGGCGCGTCGGGCGCTTCTTCCAGCTTGCGGTAGAGGCTGGACAGGCCGATGCCCAGGCGCTGCGCCGCGAGGCGTCGGTCGCCGCCGGCTTCGTCGATGGCGCGGCGCACGAGCGTGATCTCGAAGCGCCGCACGCGCTCACGCAGCGAGCCTTCGCCGCCGGTGTCGCCTTCCACGGCAGCGGCCGCGGTGGCCGGCAGGCGCGACACCTCCGGCGGCAGGTCGCCGACGCGGATGCAGCCGCCGTCGGCCAGGATGGCGGCGCGGTGCAGCACGTTCTCCAGCTGGCGCACGTTGCCGGGCCAGGCGAAGTTGACGAGCAGGTCTTCGGCCTCCGGGTCCAGCGTCAACGTCTGCGACGAACCCGAGGGCAGCACGCGCTGCGCGATGACGTGGCGCAGCAGGCCGGGGATGTCGGCGCGGCGCTCGCGCAGTGGTGGCATGGCGATCTGGAACACCGACAGGCGGAAGAACAGGTCTTCGCGGAAACGGCCGTCCTTCACCATGGCCGGCAGCTCGCGGTTGGTGGCGGCAACGATGCGCACGTCGATGCGCTTGCTCTGCTCGCTGCCCAGCGGCCGCACTTCCTTGGCTTCCAGCACGTGCAGCAGCTTGGTCTGCAGCGCCAGCGGCAGCTCGCCGATCTCGTCGAGGAAGATGGTGCCG
>CAZBUU010000536.1:0-1996 GCA_964495125.1 uncultured Rubrivivax sp. | reverse complement strand
CGCGCCCGGCCTACATCGAGGCGCTGACGCCGTCCGAGAAGGTGATGCGCAAGTAGGCGCGGCACGCCGATGACCGTCACCACGGCCGACAACCAGGGCACGTCCACCCGGCCGTACCTGCTGCGCGCGCTGCACGACTGGTGCACCGACAACGGCTTCACGCCCTATGTAGCGGTGCATGTCGGGCCCACGGTGCAGGTGCCGATGGAGTACGTGAAGAACAACGAGATCGTGCTCAACATCGGCTTCGAGGCCACCTCGAGCCTGCAGCTGGGCAACGAGTTCATCGAGTTCAAGGCGCGTTTCGGCGGCGTCTCGCGCGAGATCCGGGTGCCGGTGGACCACGTGGTGGCGATCTACGCCCGCGAGAACGGCCAGGGCATGGCCTTCCCCATGCCCACCGAGGCCGGCCGCACCGATGCACCGGCGGCGGCGCCCGCCGGGCCGCGCGGCCTGCGACTGGCCAGCAGCGAGGCCACCGAGGCGCCGGCACCGTCGGCTGCCGGCGCCCCAGGCGATGGCAGCACGCCGCCGGAGCCCCCGCATGACCCGGGCAGCCCGGGCGGACGGCCGACGCTCAAGCGCATCAAGTAGGAGTAGCACGCGGGTGGCGCGATCCTAGAATCGCGGCCTCCGAGCCGGCTTAGCTCAGTTGGTAGAGCACCCGCCTTGTAAGCGGAAGGTCGTCCGTTCGATTCGGACAGCCGGCACCACGGTTTGCGCCGTCTCCTCCGCCGGATCTCAAGGCTTGCCGCCCGGCGCCGCCAGACGGGCCGTGCTCCGCGCCTGGCGCAGGGCCTGCGCCACGGCTTCGCACCAGCGGGCGGGGAAACGGGCCGGGTCGGCCAGCCAGCGCACGAGGCTCGGGACGGACTGGTCACGCCCGCCGCGCTCGTCGCACATGGCCGCCGGGATCAGGCAGCCTGCGTTGTCGATGCCGGGCCCCGCAGCGGTGTCGAAGGCCTGCGCGATGGCGTCGAAGTCGGCTTGCGCCATGCGCGCCAGGCGCTGCTCGCGCAGGCGGCTGCCGGCCACCTTGAGCTTGGCCAGGCGTGCCGACTCTCCGCGGATGCGAAGCAGGAGTTCTTCGTGCAGCAGTTGCAGGTGCACCTCCATCAGCCAGCTCGGCATGCCACGGGCGGCCAGCAGATCACACAGCCAGTGGACCTGTTCGTGCACGTGGCTCTGCCAGGTGGTGGTGAGCGTGACCAGGTAGCCGCCATCGGAGTTGGTGAAGCTGCGTCCCCGGGCGCCGTAGCGTGCCTGGAAGTACGGATGGGCTGCGTAGCAGCGCTGCGTGGCGGCGAGCACGGCGTCGATCTCCCGGGGGTCGGCAGGCAGGGCGTGGCTGCCGGCATCCGGGTTGAACAGCGGATGGTCGTGGGGCGCCGGGGCGGCGTGCCACATGCCCGGGCGCCTCAGCCACCCTCGCGCGGCAGCACCTTCACCTTCAGGGCGCGCGTGCTGAATCCGCAGCGGGCCAGCTCCGCCTCCAGGGTGGGCAGCAGCTGGCGCAGCTTGGCCGCGCCGGCGGCATGGCCCACCAGGAGCACCCACGCGGTATCGTCCAGGGGGCCGGCACGCACCTCGGCGGCCAGTCCGCCCGGCAGCAAGCCGGCCACGGCCGCCAGTCGCTCGCGCGACTCGCGCAGGCGCGCCAGCAGGCTGGTCAGCGGTTCGCTGTCGCGCAGCGCCGCTGCCAGCGTGTGTCCAGGGGGCGCGGGGTTGGCCATCGGAAGGGAAGTCTAGCGATGCAACTGCTCATCACCCACGGCCGCATGGCGCGATCGCGCGTCCTGAACTTCCACCGCTGGCAGATCGTGCTCGCCGTGCTGCTGCTTGCCTTCGGCTTGATGCTCACCTCCGGCGCCGTCTACCACTTCGTGTTCCTCAAGGCGGCGCGCGAGGGCTGGCCCGTGGTGAGCCCGCTGGTCAAGCTCATCGTGCGCGACGAGATCGCCCAGCGCGACCGCTTCATGCGCGAGAACCTGGACGC
>CAZBUU010000535.1:0-2000 GCA_964495125.1 uncultured Rubrivivax sp. | reverse complement strand
TTGGCCGGGCAGCCCATGTTGATGTCGATGATCTGCGCGCCGCGGTCGATGTTGTGGCGCGCGGCGTCGGCCATCTCGAGCGGGTCCACGCCCGCGATCTGCACCGCGATGGGCGCTGGCTCGCCGGTGTGGTCGGCGCGGCGAGAGGTCTTCAGGGAGTCCCAGAGTTCTCGCTTGCTGGTCACCATCTCGCTGACCGCGTGGCCGGCGCCGAGGCGGCGGCAGAGCATGCGGAAGGGCCGGTCCGTGACGCCCGCCATGGGTGCGACGAACAGGGCGTTCGGCAGTTCGATCGAGCCGATGCGCATGGCGGCTGAGGTGCGGGGAACCAGGGACTTGGAAGCGGGGTCGAAGTATAGCCGCGCCCCCTGCGGCGCACTGCCCATAATCGGCCCCCCATGGAAGCCTGGATGATGTCCACCCTGTCGCTGCTGGCCCTGCCGCAGTACGGGCTGGCGACCGTGTTCGTGGTGGCCATTGTCTCGGCCACCCTGTTGCCCATGGGCAGCGAGTTCGCCGTCATCGGGCTCGTCAAGCTCAACCCCGACCTCTTCTGGCCGGCCGTCTTCGTGGCCACCGTCGGCAACACGATCGGCGGTGCCATCACCTGGTGGATGGGCTACGGCGCCGAGGCGCTGTATGAGCGCATCCAGCACAAGCCCGCACAGTTGAAGGCGCTGGACTGGCTGCGCGGTTTCGGCGCCAAGGCCTGCCTGCTGGCCTGGTTGCCCGCCGTCGGCGACCCGCTGTGCGCCATCGCCGGCTGGCTGAAGCTGCCCTTCTGGCCCTGCGTGGGCTACATGGCCATCGGCAAGTTCCTGCGCTACGTGACCCTGACCGCCGCGCTGATGTGGGCATTCCCCGGCACCTATGCCCCGGGTGGGCTGTGAGGACCGGCTTCGCGCCCACAATGCGTGCACTTTCCGATCCATGCCCGACATGAGCACACCCACCTACGACGAACTCGCCACGCACTGGACGCGCCTTCACCACTTCGCGCACCTGCAGTCCATCGCCGGCTGGGACCAGGCCGCCAACATGCCCCCCAAAGGCAACGAGGCGCGCGCCGCGGCCATGGCCGAGATGGCGGCGCTGCTGCACCGCATGCGCACCGACGCGACGCTGCCGGCGCGGCTGCAGCGCGCCGAGCAGGAACCGCTGTCCGATTTCCAGCGCGCCAACCTGCGCGAGATGCAGCGTGTCTGGCGCGCCGCCAACGCGCTGCCGGAGTCGCTGGTGCAGCGCCAGCACCTGGCCAGCTCACGCTGCGAACACGCCTGGCGCACGCAGCGGCCAGCCAACGACTGGACCGGCTTCCTGGAGAACTTCCGCCCGGTGCTGGCGCTGGCTCGCGAAGAGGCGGCGCTGCTGGCGGCGCAGTCGGGCCTGTCGAAGTACGACGCGCTGATGGACCGCTTCGAGCCCGGCATGCGCAGCGCCCAGGTGGACCGCGTCTTCGGCGAGGTGCGGCAGTGGCTGCCGGGGCTGATCCGGCGCGTGACCGAGAAGCAGGCGAAGGAAACCGTGGTCCGCCCCCAGGGACCTTTCCCCGTGGCCGCGCAGCGTGCCCTGTGCGAACAGGTGATGCGCCTGCTGGGTTTCGACTTCGAAGCCGGCCGTCTGGACGTCAGCACGCACCCCTTCTGCGGCGGCGTGCCGGAGGATGTGCGCATGACCACGCGCTTCGCCGAGGACGACTTCCTCGGCAGCCTGATGGGCACCATCCACGAGACCGGCCACGGGCGCTACGAGCAGAACCTGCCGCGCGAAGGTCTGGGCCAGCCCGTGGCCGAAGCGCGCTCGATGGCGCTGCACGAAAGCCAGTCGCTGTCCTTCGAGATGCAACTGGGCAGCCACCCGGGCTTCGTGAAGCAGCTGGCGCCGCTGGTGGCCAGCGCTTTCGGCCCGCAGCCGGCCTTCGAGCCCGCCAACCTGGGCCGGCTGCTCACGCGCGTGAAGCCGGGTTTCATCCGCGTCGATGCCGACGAGGTCACCTACCC
>CAZBUU010000534.1:0-2001 GCA_964495125.1 uncultured Rubrivivax sp. | reverse complement strand
CCGGGCGACCGGCGCGACGAGGACATCCGCGACATCGCGCTGGCCGTGGCCGGGCGCTTCGACCACTACGTCTGCCGGCGCGACGACGGCCTGCGCGGGCGCGCGGGCGACGAGGTGCCGAACATGATCGCCGCCGTGCTGCGCGAGCAGGGCGTGCCCGACAGCGCCATCACCGTGATCCCCGATGAGCAGGCAGCCATCGACGCCGCACTGCGCATGGGCCAGCTGGGCGACCTGCTGCTGATCTTCGCCGACGCGCTGACGCGTTCGTGGAAGCAGGTGATCAAGTTCAAGCCCGAAGGCGTGGCGGCGCCGGCGCCGAAGGAAGCGGCCCGCCCCAAGGCCGAATTGCCCGACGAAGGCGTGGAGCAGGCCAGCCAGGACGATGGCAAACTGGCCGCGGGCTTCGTGCGCGACGAACGCGGGCTGCGCTTCGTCGGCGAGGCCAATGACTGAGGAAGCGCCGGAGCCGAACCTCGGCTTCGACGATTCGCGCCGGCTCACCGGCCCGAGCCGCTGGTTCGCCGGCCCGGCGGTGACGCTCACGCCGCGTGGCCGCTTCGCGCACGACGCAGCGGTGCACGCGCGCTGGGCGGCGCGCGTGCAGGCCGTCACCGTGGCGCTGGGCTGGCCCGAAGCCGCGCCGCGCATCCACGACCACGCGACCGAGCCCACGCTGCTGTTCGCGGCGCCGGACGATGCGCTCTTCACCGCCACCGAGATCAGCGAATGGGCCTGGGAGCGCAGCGCGGCCGAGGCCGGTGAGAGCGGCTTCGACCTGGCCCAGCCCATGTTCACCGCCATCGACGATGCCATGGCGCACTTCCGCGCGCGGGCCTCTGCCGAGCTGAAGCCGGCGCTGCGGGCGCTGCGCGAAGCCGCCGCGGCACGCGGCCTGCCGCTGTTCGAGGATGACGAGGCCGTGTCCCTGGGCGCCGGCAGAGGCAGCCGCACCTGGCCGCGCGAGGCCCTGCCCACGGTGGACGAGGTGCCCTGGCCCGCGCTGCACGATCTGCCCACGGCGCTGGTCACCGGCAGCAACGGCAAGACCACCACGGTGCGCCTGCTCGCCGCCACGGCGCAGGCGGCCGGCCGCGCCGCCGGCTTCTGCTGCACCGAAGGCGTGTTCGTCGCCGGCCAGGCGGTGGAGCGTGGCGACTGGAGCGGCCCCGCCGGCGCACGCGCCGTGCTGCGCCACGCCGGCGTGCAACTCGCCGTGCTGGAGACGGCCCGCGGCGGCATCCTGCGCCGCGGCCTGGCCGTGCGGCGCGCCGACGTGGCCGTGGTCACCAACATCCAGCCCGACCACCTGGGCGAGTACGGCATCGACAGCGCCGCCGACCTGGCCGAGGTGAAGCTCGCGGTGGCCCATGCGCTGGGCGCGCGGGGCACGTTGGTGCTGAACGGCGGCGACGGCGTGCTGATGGCCGCGGCGGCGCGGCTGCCGCACGCGGCCCGCGCCGCGCAGGCCCTCTTCGCGACCGACGCCGACCATCCGGCACTGGCCGCCGCTCGCGCGCGCGGCGCCGCCACCTGCGGCGTGCGCGAAGGACGGCTCTGGCTGCAGCCCGGCACGCAACCCGCGCACGACCTCGGCGCCACCGCCGACATGCCCTGCACGCTGGGCAACGCCGCGCCGCACAACCTGCAGAACGCCGCCGCGGCCGCGCTGGCGGCCTTCGCGCTGGGCCTGCCCGTCGCGGCCATCCGCGCCACGCTCGCCCGCTTCGGCGCCGACCCGCTGGACAACCCCGGCCGCCTGGAGCGCTGGGCGCACCGCGGCGCCACGGTGCTCATCGACTATGCGCACAACCCCGACGGCCTGGCGCAGCTGCTGCAGGTGGCACGCGCACTGCAGCCGGCGCGGCTGGGCCTGCTGCTGGGCCAGGCCGGCAACCGCGACGATGCAGCGATCGCCGCGCTGTGCGCCGTGGCCGCGCGCTTCGCGCCCGACCGCGTGCTGATCAAGGAACTGCCGCTGATGCTGCGCGGCCGCCAGCC
>CAZBUU010000533.1:0-2009 GCA_964495125.1 uncultured Rubrivivax sp. | reverse complement strand
GCTTGCTGGGGCGGCTGCCGGCACCACGCCATGCGCACTACGGGCCCTTTGCCGCGGCCGATGGCCAGCCCATCGACCAGGGCCTGGCGCTGTGGTTTCCGGCACCGCACAGCTACACCGGCGAAGACGTGCTGGAGCTGCAGGCCCATGGCGGCCCGGTGCTGCTGCAGCTGCTGCTGGCGCGCTGCCTGCAAGCGATGCCGGCGCTGCGCCTGGCGCAGCCCGGCGAGTTCACCGAACGCGCCTTCCTCAACGACAAGCTCGACCTCGCACAGGCCGAGGCCGTGGCCGACCTCATCGACGCCAGCACCGAAGCCGCCGCGCGTTCGGCGGCGCGCTCGCTCACGGGCGAGTTCAGCGCCGGCATCGCGGCGCTGGCCGGGGCCACGGTGCAGCTGCGCATGCTGGTGGAAGCCACCCTCGACTTTCCCGAGGAAGACATCGACTTCCTCCAGCAGGCCCGCGCCCGCGAACGGCTCGACGCGCTGGCCGCGACGCTGGACGAGGCGCTCGCCCGCGCCCGCCAGGGCGCGCTGCTGCGCGAGGGGCTGCGCGTGGTGCTGGCCGGCCAGCCCAACGTCGGCAAGAGCAGCCTGCTGAACGCGCTGGCGGGGGCCGAGCTGGCCATCGTCACGCCCATCCCCGGCACCACGCGCGACCGCGTCAGCGAGACCATCCAGATCGAAGGCGTGCCGCTGCACGTCACCGACACGGCCGGGCTGCGCGCCGAGCAAGACGCCGCCGACGAGGTGGAACGCATCGGCATCGGGCGCAGCTGGCAGGCCATAGGCAGCGCCGACGCCGTGCTGTTCCTGCACGACCTCACGCACGCCGGGGAGCCGGCCTATGACGCGGCCGAGGCCGCGATCGCCGCGCAGCTGCCCGCGGGCGTGCCAGTGCTCGACGTCTGGAACAAGGCCGACCTCGCCGATGCGGCGCGTGTGCCGCAAGGCGGCCTGGCGCTGTCGGCGAAGAGCGGGCAGGGCCTGGAGACGTTGCGCCACGCGCTGCTGGAACAGGCCGGCTGGCAGGCCGCGCCCGAAGGCCTGGCCATCGCGCGCACGCGGCACGTGCAGGCGTTGCGGGCGGCGCGGGAGCACCTGCAGCGGGCGCAGGCGCTGGCGGCCGAGGTGGCGCCCCCGCTGGAGCTGCTGGCCGAGGAACTGCGGCTGGCGCATCGCGCGTTGGGCGAGATCACGGGCGAGTTCAGCAGCGACGACTTGCTGGGCGAGATCTTCGCCCGCTTCTGCATCGGCAAGTGAGCGTGCTCAGGGCGGCGCCAGCCGCCCCAGCACACGGCCGCTGCCGGCTTCGAAGATCACGCCCTCGGCGGAGTCCGTGGCCGTGGGCGCCAGGGCGCTGATGACGAACTGGTGCGTCACCCACACCTCGAAGCGGCCGGGCCTCGCCTGCGCCAGCGCGGCGCGCAGCGTGGTCACCTGGGCGCTGCGCTCGGCCTCCGGGCGGCCGCTGGGGGAGCCCAGCGCGGCCCAAACCTCCGCGTTGCCGAACGCCAGCCGGGCGGTGTCGATGCAGCGGCACCAGGGGCTGGTCTTCACCGCTGCCGGCTGCAGGCCACGCGCGCGGAACCAGTCGCCCAGCCGCCGCGCCTGCGCGCGCCCTTCCTCGCTGAGGTTCCGCTGCGTGCTGCAATCCGACAGCACCAGGCCCGGCGGGTCGAAGGTGCCGGGCGCCAGCGCATGACGGAACAGCACCACGGCACCGCCCTGGCGCAGCAGTGCGACAGGGTCCGCTGCGCTGGCCCGCGCGACGAAGGGCAGCGCGGCCGCGCCCAGCACGAGGCGGCGGCGCACCTCAGTGCCCAGCGAAGTCCACCAGCGTGAACAGCGGCAGGCCGGACTCGCGCAAGCGCGCCGAGCCGCCGAGTTCGGGCAGGTCGACGATGGCCGCGCCTTCGATGACGCTGGCGCCCAGCCGCTCCACCAGCTTGCGCCCGGCCATCATGGTGCCGCCGGTGGCGATGAGGTCGTCGATCAGCACCACGCGGT
>CAZBUU010000532.1:0-2009 GCA_964495125.1 uncultured Rubrivivax sp. | reverse complement strand
GCGTGTTCCACCCGGACCTGGTGGGCATCCAGGTGCGCGCGTTGCAGCGTCTGGGCGCCGAGCACGCGGTGGTGGTCTACGGCCGCGACGGCATGGACGAGGTGTCGCTGGGCGCCTCCACGATGGTGGGCGAGTACAAGGATGGCGGCATCCGCGAGTACGAGATCCACCCCGAGGACTTCGGCATGACCATGGCCAGCAGCCGCGCCTTCAAGGTGGAGACACCCGAGCAAAGCCGCGCGCTGATGCAGGCCGTGCTGGACAACGAAAGCGGCCCGGCGCGCGACATCGTGGTGCTCAACGCCGGCGTGGCGCTGTATGCGGCCAACATCGCCGGCAGCATGGCCGAGGGCATCGCGCTGGCGCGCGAAGCCATCGCGTCCGGCAAGGCGCTGGCCAAGATGCACCAGTTCGTCGCCCGCTCGAAGGAACTGGCGGTGGCATGAGCGACATCCTGAACCAGATCGTCGCCGTCAAGCGCGGGGAGATCGCCGCCGGCCGGGCGCGGCGCAGCCTGGCGAGCTGGCGCGAAGAAGCCGAGGCGCGGCGCGATGCGCGCGGGTTCGAAGCTTCGATGCGCGCCAGGCTTGCCGCCGGCCAGGCCGCCGTCATCGCCGAGGTGAAGAAGGCCAGCCCCAGCAAGGGCGTGCTGCGTGAGCGCTTCGTGCCGGCGGAGATCGCCGACAGCTACGCCCGCCACGGCGCCGCCTGCCTGAGCGTGTTGACCGACGAGCGCTTCTTCCAGGGCAGCGCGGCCTTCCTTCAGCAGGCGCGCGCCGCGTGCCCCTTGCCGGTGCTTCGCAAGGACTTCATGGTGGACGCCTACCAGGTGTTCGAGGCGCGGGCCATCGGCGCCGATGCCGTCCTGCTCATCGCCGCGTGCCTGGACGATGCGCTGATGGTCGACCTGGAAGCCACGGCGCAGGCGTTGGGCATGGACGTGCTGGTGGAGGTGCACGACGGCGAGGAACTCGACCGGGCCCTGAAACTGAAGACGCCGCTGCTGGGGGTCAACAACCGGAACCTGCGCACCTTCGAGGTCACGCTGGACACCACGCTGGGCCTGCTGCCCCGTGTGCCGCAGGGCAAGCTGCTCGTCACCGAGTCCGGCATCCTGGGCCGCGCCGATGTTCTGCGCATGCGCGCTGCGTCCGTGAACGCCTTCCTCGTCGGCGAGGCCTTCATGCGCGCCGACGACCCCGGTGCGGCCCTGGCTGCGCTGTTCGATTGATCGCGCGTCTGACGCGGCCGCTCGCCGAGCAGCTGGCGGGCGACTTCGGCGATTGGCAGCCGCTGCTGCAAACCTGGGCTGCGAGTCCTGCGGGCCGGGCGACGATCGCTGCCGTCGACGCGCGTGTGGCTTCGGGTGCCGTCGTCTATCCACCCGAGCCCTTCAGGGCGCTGGCCCTGACGCCGCGCGCCGGGCTGCGGGTGCTCATCGTCGGCCAGGATCCCTACCACGGCCCGGGGCAAGCCGAGGGCCTGGCTTTCTCGGTGCCCTCCGGCGTCCGCTTGCCGCCGAGCCTCAGGAACATCCGCAAGGAGATCGCCCGTTCCGAGGGGGGCGCGGCCCTGGGTTCAGGGTCGCTGGTGCCCTGGGCGCAACAGGGCGTGCTGCTGCTCAACACCACCCTGACCGTCGAGGACGGCCAGGCCGCCAGCCACGCCAAGCTAGGTTGGCAGGCGCTTACTGACGCCATTTGCATTGAAGCGGCAAGATCTCCGGCGCCGGTGGTGTTCATGCTCTGGGGCGCGCACGCCCAGGCCAAGGCGTCCTTGCTGGCAGCGACCGGGCCGCAGCACCCGGTGCTGCAGGCCAACCACCCTTCGCCGTTGTCGGCCACGCGGCCGCCCGTGCCTTTCATCGGCTGCGGGCACTTCGCCGAAGCGAACCGGCTGCTGCTGGCGGCCGGCCGTGGGGCCATCGACTGGGTGCTGCCGTAGAAAAACTGCGTGCTATACTCGCTGGCTCTCCGGAGGGGTGCCCGAGTGGCTAAAGGGGGCAGACT
>CAZBUU010000531.1:0-2009 GCA_964495125.1 uncultured Rubrivivax sp. | reverse complement strand
AGCGCGAAGACCTGTTCGACATGTACGAGGCGGTGAGCGGCGCGCGCATGCACGCCGCCTACTTCCGCCCGGGCGGCGTGTACCGCGACCTGCCGGACAGCATGCCGCAGTACAAGCCCAGCCGCATCAAGAACGAGAAGGCCATCAAGGCGCTGAACGACGCGCGCAGCGGCAGCCTGCTGGACTTCATCGACGACTTCACCAAGCGCTTCCCGGCCTACGTCGACGAGTACGAGACGCTGCTCACCGACAACCGAATCTGGAAGCAGCGCACGGTGGGCATCGGCGTCGTGTCACCGGAGCGCGCACTGAACCTGGGCTTCACCGGCGCCATGCTGCGCGGCAGCGGCTTCGCCTGGGACCTGCGCAAGCAGCAGCCCTACGACGTCTACGCCAAGCTGGACTTCGACGTGCCCATCGGCGTCAATGGCGACACGTATGACCGGTATCTCGTGCGTGTGGAAGAACTGCGCCAGAGCAACCGCATCATCCAGCAGTGCGTGGCCTGGCTGCGCGCCAACCCAGGCCCGGTGATCACCACCAACCACAAGGTGGCACCCCCTTCGCGCGTGGACATGAAGTCCAACATGGAAGAGCTGATCCACCACTTCAAGCTCTTCACTGAAGGCATGCACGTGCCCGAGGGTGAGGCCTATGCAGCCGTGGAACACCCCAAGGGCGAGTTCGGCATCTACCTCGTGAGCGACGGCGCCAACAAGCCTTACCGACTGAAGATCCGCGCCCCCGGCTTCGCCCACCTGGCGGCGCTGGACGAGATGTCGCGCGGCCACATGATCGCCGACGCGGTGGCGATCATCGGCACGATGGACATCGTGTTCGGCGAAATCGACCGTTGAGCGATCGATGATGGAACTCTCTGAATCCACCCGCGCCCGCTTCGACAAGGAAGTGGCCAAGTACCCCGCCGACCAGAAGCAGTCGGCCGTGATGGCCTGCCTGGCCATCGTGCAGCACGAGCAGGGCCATGTGTCGGCCGAGGCCGAGGACGCGATCGCCGCCTACCTGGGTATGCCCGCCATCGCGGTGCATGAGGTGACCACGTTCTACAACATGTACAACCAGCAGGCGGTGGGCACGTTCAAGCTGAACGTCTGCACCAACCTGCCTTGTGCGCTGCGCGACGGCGACAAGGCGCTGGACCATGTCTGCAAGAAGCTGGGCGTGGAGCCCTACGGCACCACGGCCGACGGCCGCATCACTGTGCAGCCCAGCGAATGCCTGGGCGCCTGCGCCGACGCGCCGGTGATGCTGGTGAACGATCGCCAGATGCTCAGCTTCATGAGCCACGAGCGGCTCGACGAGCTGATCGCCCTGCTGAAGGCGCAACAACATGCTTGACCTGTCGAAGTTCCAGGCCAAGGGCCACGAGACCTGCTTCCACGGCCGCCACATCGGCGCGCAGATCTATGCGGGGCTGGACGGCACGAACTGGCGCCTGAAGGACTACGTCGCGCGTGGCGGCTACTCGGCGCTGCGCAAGATCCTGGGCAAGGACGGCAGCGACGGCATGACGCAGGACCAGGTCATCGCCGACGTCAAGCTGAGCGGTCTGCGGGGCCGCGGCGGCGCCGGCTTCCCCACCGGCCTGAAGTGGAGCTTCATGCCGCGCATGTTCCCGGGGGCCAAGTACCTGGTGTGCAACAGCGACGAAGGCGAGCCGGGCACCTGCAAGGACCGCGACATCCTGGCCTACAACCCGCACATCGTCATCGAAGGCATGGCCATCGCTGCTTATGCGATGGGCATCCGGACGGGCTACAACTACATCCACGGCGAGATCTTCGAGGTCTACCAGCGCTTCGAGGAAGCCCTGGAAGAAGCCCGTGCCGCCGGCTTCCTGGGCGAAAACATCCTGGGCAGCGACTTCAGCTTCCAGCTGCACGCCTTCCACGGCTTCGGTGCCTACATCTGCGGTGAAGAGACCGCGCTGTTGGAGTCGCTGGAAGGCAAGAAGGGCCAGCCGCGCTTCAAGCCGCCGTTCCCGGCCA
>CAZBUU010000530.1:0-2028 GCA_964495125.1 uncultured Rubrivivax sp. | reverse complement strand
GGGCCAGGGCACGGGCCCGAAGGACGAAGTGGGCCAGGTGCTGTACATGCGCGGCCTCATCGCCTCGATGCTGGCCGTGGAAGGCGTCAAGCGCGCGCAGGAACGCTTCGGCAAGGGCAAGGTCATGACGGGCGAACAGGCGCGTTGGGGCTACGAGAACCTCGCCCTCGACCAGAAGAAGCTCGACGCCCTGGGCTTCGCCGGTGTCATGCGCCCCATCAGCACCAGCTGCGCCGACCACCGCGGCTCCACCTGGGCGCGCGTGCACACCTGGGACGGCAAGAAGTGGAACTTCAGCTCCGACTGGTACCAGTCCGACGAGGCGATCATCAAGCCGATGATCAAGGCCGCCGCCGACAAGTACGCCAGCGAGAAGAAGATCCAGCGCCGCACGCCGCAGGACTGCCAGTCCTGACCCACCCCCGAAGCGCCTTCGGCGCCCCCCTCAAGGGGGCGCCGCGGGCGGCCCGGCAACGCCGGTTCCGCCGCGGCAGCCTGGAGCTCTCACCGCCATGTCACAGGTCCTACTGAACGTCAACGGCATCGAGGTCATCTACAACCACGTCATCCTGGTGTTGAAGGGCGTGAGCCTGCAGGTGCCGGAAGGCGGGGTGGTCGCGCTGCTGGGTGGTAACGGCGCCGGCAAGACAACCACCTTGCGCGCCGTCAGCAACCTGCTGGCCGGCGAGCGCGGCGAGGTCACCAAGGGCAGCATCGAGCTGCGCGGCGAGCGCATCGAGAAGCTGTCCACGTCGGCCATGGTCGAGCGCGGCGTGATCCAGGTGATGGAAGGCCGCCACTGCTTCGCGCACCTGACGATCGAGGAGAACCTGCTCACCGGCGCCTACACGCGCAAGGACGGCAAGGCCGCCGTGGCGGCCACGCTGGAGAAGGTCTACAACTACTTCCCGCGCCTGAAGACCCGCCGCACCAGCCAGGCCGCCTACACCTCGGGCGGCGAGCAGCAGATGTGCGCCATCGGCCGCGCGCTGATGGCCGACCCGAAGATGGTGCTGCTGGACGAGCCCAGCATGGGCTTGGCGCCGCAGATCGTCGAAGAGGTGTTCGAGATCGTGAAGGACCTCAACCAGCGCGAGAAGGTGACCTTCCTGCTGGCCGAGCAGAACACCAACATGGCGCTGCGCTATGCCGACCACGGCTACATCCTGGAAAGCGGCCGCATCGTGATGGACGGCGCCGCCAAGGACCTGCGCGAGAACGAGGACGTCAAGGAGTTCTACCTGGGCATGGGCGGCGGCGACCGCAAGAGCTTCAAGGACGTGAAGAGCTACAAGCGGCGCAAGCGCTGGCTGTCATGAGTGGCGACGACTTCGGCTTCGCGCTGCCCGCCTTCAAGCCCGAGGAGGCTTTGGGCAAGCTCAGGCGCGACCTGCGCGACGCCGGCCTCACCGAGCGCGAAGGCCGCTTCGAGCGCCGCGGCACGGCCATCGCCAAGGCGGTGGTCGACGGCGCGGTGATCCAGGCTGCCGTCGTCAGGCGGCCCTCGCGCAGCAGCCCGGAATGGGCCCCGAAGACTCTCAAGAGCAGTGCCGACGTGCGCGACTTCGTCGCCGACCTGAAGAAGAAGCTCGCGGCCTGGAGCGACAGCGATGACTGAACACTACGACGCGCTGGAAACCCGCAGTGCCGATGAACGCGAGGCCGCGCAGCTGGCCGCGCTGCCGCGGCAAATTGCGGCGGCCCAGGGCACCATCGGCTTTGCCGCCGTGCTGGCGGGCGTGGACGCCGCCGCCGTGAATTCGCGGCTGGCGCTGGCGCAGTTGCCTGTCACACGCAAGAGCGAACTGCTGGAGCGCCAGGCCGCGCAGCGGCCCTTCGGCGGCTTCTCGGCCATCGGCTGGCGCGCGCTGGGCTTGCGTCCGGCCCGCAAGGTCTTCCAGTCGCCCGGCCCGATCTACGAGCCCGAAGGCGCGGCCCCCGACTACTGGCGCTTCGGCCGTGCGCTTTTCGCTGCCGGCTTCCGCGCCGGCGACCTGGTGCACAACAGCTTCAGCTACCACCTCACGC
>CAZBUU010000529.1:0-2032 GCA_964495125.1 uncultured Rubrivivax sp. | reverse complement strand
GCGGGCACAGCGTGGTCGTCATCGAGCACGACCTGGACGTCATCGCCGAAGCCGATTGGGTGCTGGATCTCGGCCCCGAAGGGGGCGCCGCCGGCGGGCGTGTCGTGGCGGTGGGCACGCCGGAGGCCATCGTCGCCGCCGGCACGCACACCGGCCGGGCGCTGGCGCCGGTGCTGGCGCGCGGGCGCTGAAGCGCCGGGCATGAAAAAGGCCGCCCGGAGGCGGCCTTCATCGACGGAGGCGGTGGCCTCAGTCCTTGCGGCGGCGCTTGAGCGCCAGCAGGCCCAGGCCCAGGCCCATCATGGCCCAGGTGCTGGCTTCCGGCACGGCCGGCGTGTAGGTGATGTTGTCCACGGCCACCCAGTCGTTGAAGCTGCCGGGGCGGATGGCGACGCTGGTGATGGAACTGCCCGCCAGGGCCAGCATGAACTGGCCGGCGGTCGTGCCGGACACGGTGCCCAGAAGCGTTGCGCCGTCGAAGGCCCACATCGTCACGTCGGCGGGCGTCGAGACGCCGGCAAAGGTGGCCGAGAAGCTGCTGACCGGGCTGGCGAAGCTGACCAGGAAGCTGGGGTCGCCGTCTTCCGACAGCCAGCCGTCGAAGCTGCGCAGGACGTTGCCGCTGACCAGCGAAGGCGTGCCCAGGCCACCGACATCGGTGCCGGCCGAATCGACGATGGTCATGTCGGAGTTGGTGGCCCAATCCTCGCCCGACGTGGACGAACCCGGACCGGTGAAGGCGTTGGCCGAGAACGTGACGCCAGCGTACTGGTTCGACAGGACGGTACCGACCGCCAGAGAGTCGAAGTCGATGGTGTCGGCGTGGGCCTGACCAAAGGCCAGGACAGCGGCCGCAGCCATCATCGTCAGTGCAAGATTTTTCTGCATCAAGATTCCCCGATTGCTTGGGCCGCGGAAGTCCGCCGGCCTTGTGGTTGACAGGGCAGGCGCAGCCCGCCGCTGAATCGCCCGCAGTGCCCCTAGCAGACACATGTGACGGACCATAGCGGGTCCGTGGGCAAATGCAGCCCCGCGTCCAGGGGGAGGTCGGCCTTCATCTGCGTCTCACGGCACGCACCGCCCGCCAGCCCAGCAGCAGGCCGACGATCGCCGCGTAGACCGCCACCTCGGCGAAGTTCTTCTTGCCGGCACGCATCCAGAAGAAGTGCAGCACGCCGAGCAGGCCCACTGCGTACACAGCACGGTGCAGTGCCTGCCAGCGTGCTGCCCCGAGGGCGCGGATGGCGCGGTTGAACGAAGTGGCCGCCAGCGGCAGCATCAGCAGCAGCGCCGCGCTGCCCACCAGGATGAAGGGGCGCTTGATGATGTCCTTGACGATGGCGTCCGGCTCGAAACCCATGTCCAGCCAGGCGTAGGCGCAGAAGTGCAGGCTGCCGTAGAAGAAGGCAAAAAGCCCCAGCATTCGCCGCCAGCGCGCCACGGCGTGCCAGCCGCTGAGCTGGCGCAGCGGCGTCACGGCCAGAACCAGGCACAGGAAACGCAGCGTCCAGTCCCCGGTGCCGCGGATCAGCGCCTCAGCCGGGTTGGCCCCCAGCGTGTTCGTGAACGCGCCGTAGAGCAGCCAGGCGACAGGTCCCAGCGCCGCCACGAACAGCAGCGGCTTGACGGCCGGCTTCGCCAGCCAGGGGTTGAGGTTCACGCTGATCCGGCGCCGGGCCTCAATAGAACTTCCGCAGGTCCATGCCGGCATAGAGCTGGCCCACCTGGGGCTCGTAGCCGTTGAACATCAGCGTCGGACGCTTTCTGGCGAACACGCCGTCCTCGCCGATGCGGCGCTCGGTGGCCTGGCTCCAGCGCGGGTGGTCGACCTTGGGGTTCACGTTCGAGTAGAAGCCGTATTCGCTGGGGATGGCCGTTTCCCACGCGGTCTTCGGCTGCTTCTCCACGAAACGGATCCTGACGATGCTCTTGGCGCTCTTGAAGCCGTACTTCCAGGGCAGGACCATGCGCACCGGTGCGCCGTTCTGGTTGGGCAGCACCTCGCCGTACATGCCGAAGGCCAGCAGCGTCA
>CAZBUU010000528.1:0-2043 GCA_964495125.1 uncultured Rubrivivax sp. | reverse complement strand
CACCTCGATCAACTTCCTGGAAGAGAACGGCGCCTACGACGGCGTGGACTACGTCTCCTACGACGTGCTGGGCGACGTGGTGTGCGGTGGCTTCGCCATGCCCATCCGCGAGAACAAGGCGCAGGAGATCTACATCGTCATGTCCGGCGAAATGATGGCCATGTACGCGGCCAACAACATCTCCAAGGGCATCCTCAAGTACGCCAACAGCGGCGGCGTGCGCCTGGGTGGCCTGGTGTGCAACGAGCGCCAGACCGACAAGGAGCTGGAACTCGCCGACTCGCTGGCCAAGATGCTGGGCAGCAAGCTCATCCACTTCGTGCCGCGCGACAACATCGTGCAGCACGCCGAGCTGCGCCGCATGACGGTTCTGGAGTACGCGCCGGAATCCAAGCAGGCCCAGGAGTACCGCACGCTGGCGCAGAAGATCCACGCCAACGCCGGCAACGGCACCATCCCCACCCCCATCACCATGGACCAGCTGGAAGACCTGCTGATGGAGCACGGGATCATGAAGAGCGTCGACGAGTCGCTCGTCGGCAAGTCGGCCGCCGAACTGGCCGCCGCAGCCGCCTGATCGCCCACCCCCGAAGCGCCTGCGGCGCTCCCCCTCAAGGGGGCGCCGCTAGCGGCCCGGCAGAGCCGGTTCCGCGGCGGCCGCTTGGTTACCCCTTTGCCCTTTGAGGAGTTCCCCATGTCCATGACGGTTGAAGAGCGCAAGGCCGCCAACAAGGCCTTGATCGACGAGGTCCTGAAGGCCTATCCCGACAAGATGGCCAAGCGCCGTGCCAAGCACCTCGGCCAGTACGAGGAAGGCAAGCCCGACTGCGGCGTGAAGAGCAACATCAAGAGCCTGCCCGGGGTGATGACCATCCGCGGCTGCGCCTACGCCGGTTCCAAGGGCGTGGTGTGGGGCCCCATCAAGGACATGGTGCACATCAGCCACGGCCCCGTGGGCTGCGGCCAGTACAGCTGGGCCGCGCGCCGCAACTACTACATCGGCACCACCGGCATCGACACCTTCGTGACGATGCAGTTCACCTCCGACTTCCAGGAGAAGGACATCGTCTTCGGCGGCGACAAGAAGCTCGACAAGATCATCGACGAGATCCAGGACCTGTTCCCGCTGAACAAGGGGATCTCCATCCAGAGCGAATGCCCGATCGGCCTGATCGGTGACGACATCGAGGCCGTGAGCAAGAAGAAGAGCAAGGAACACAACGGCCACACCATCGTGCCGGTGCGCTGCGAAGGCTTCCGCGGCGTCAGCCAGAGCCTGGGCCACCACCTGGCCAACGACGCCATCCGCGACTGGGTCTTCGACGGCACGACGAAGAAGGAACATGTCTTCGAAGCGACGCCGTACGACGTCACCATCATCGGCGACTACAACATCGGCGGCGACGCCTGGTCGTCGCGCATCCTGCTGGAAGCGATCGGCCTGCGCGTCATCGCCCAGTGGAGTGGCGACGGCACCATCGCCGAGCTGGAGAACACGCCCAAGGCCAAGCTGAACCTCATCCACTGCTACCGGTCGATGAACTACATCAGCCGCCACATGGAAGAGAAGTACGGCATTCCCTGGGTGGAATACAACTTCTTCGGCCCGACCAAGATCGCCGAGAGCCTGCGCGAGATCGCCAGCCACTTCGACGACACCATCAAGGCCAAGGCCGAGGCCGTGATCGCCAAGTACCAGCCGCTGGTGGATTCCGTCATCGCCAAGTTCAAGCCGCGCCTGGAAGGCAAGACCGTGATGCTGTACGTGGGCGGCCTGCGCCCGCGGCACGTCATCGGCGCCTACGAGGACCTGGGCATGAAGGTGGTCGGCACCGGCTACGAGTTCGGCCACAACGACGACTACCAGCGCACCACGCATTACATCGGTGATGCCACGCTGATCTACGACGACGTCACCGGCTACGAGTTCGAGAAGTTCGTCGAGAAGATCCAGCCCGATCTCATCGGCAGCGGCATCAAGGAGAAGTACGTCTTCCAGAAGATGGGCGTGCCCTTCCGCCAGATGCACAGCTGGGACTACTC
>CAZBUU010000527.1:0-2054 GCA_964495125.1 uncultured Rubrivivax sp. | reverse complement strand
CAGCGATTTCGGGTCCCCGCGATGGACTGCGCTGCCGAGGAGTCCGAGATCCGGCGCGCGGTCGAGGGCATTCCGGGGCTGATCGGGCTGCGCTTTCAGTTGGGCGAACGCAGCCTCCGCATCGACGGTGAGCCCCAGGCGGCGCTTGCCGCGGTCGAGGCGATCCGCAGCACGGGCTTCGAGATCCACCCCTGGCCCGAGACGCCAGCCTCGACCGGGGACGGCGACGCCGCGGCCCACGACCACGATGCGCAGACCGGCACGGGCCTTCCCCGCCTGCTGGCCGCGCTCGCGCTCGCCATCGCCGCCGAGGGCCTGTCCTTCTTCGTGCCCGACGCGCCATGGTCCAGGCCGGCAGGCCTGGCCATCGCCGCCGCGGCCATCGCGCTGGCCGGCCTTGGCACCTTCCGCAAGGGGCTGTCGGCGCTGCGGCACGGACGCCTGAACATCAACGCGCTGATGTCCGTGGCCGTCGCCGGCGCCTTCGTGATCGGCCAGTGGCCCGAGGCCGCGATGGTCATGGCGCTGTACGCCATCGCCGAACTGATCGAAGCCCGCGCCGTCGACCGGGCCCGCAACGCCATCAGCGGGCTGCTGGCGCTCTCGCCCGACACGGCCGACCTGCGGCAAGCCGACGGCACGTGGAAGTCCGTGCCCGTGGGCGAGGTGCCGATCGGCGCGACGGTGCGCGTCAGGCCCGGCGAGCGCGTCGCGATGGACGGGGTCGTCACCGAAGGCGGCACGAGCATCGACCAGGCCCCGGTCACGGGAGAGAGCCTGCCGGTGGACAAGGGACCGGGCGATGCGGTCTACGCCGGCACCATCAACCACACCGGCACCATCGAGTGCCGTGTTACCGCGGCGGCCTCGCAGTCCACGCTGGCCCGCATCATCCATGCGGTCGAGCAGGCCCAGGGCAGCCGCGCACCCACGCAGCGCTTCGTCGACCGCTTCGCCGCCATCTACACGCCGGCAGTGTTCGTGCTGGCCCTGGCCGTGGCCATCGCCGGCCCCTGGCTGTTCGGCTGGACGGCGCTGGCGGCCATCTACAAGGCCCTCGTGCTGCTGGTCATCGCCTGCCCCTGCGCGCTGGTGATCTCGACACCAGTCACCGTGGTCAGCGGCCTCGCGTCGGCCGCCAAGCGCGGCATCCTCGTCAAGGGCGGTGTCCACCTGGAACAGGCACGCCTGCTCAAGGCGATCGCGCTCGACAAGACCGGCACCATCACCGAAGGCAAGCCGCGCCTGGTCGAGTGGCAGATGCTGGCCACCAGCATGCCCAAGCCGCGGGCAGAGCACATCGCGGCCGCCCTCGCCGCACACTCCGACCACCCCGTGTCGCGCGCCATCGCCGCCGGGCTGACGCCCAACAGCGTCGAAGCGCGCAACTTCGCTGCGCTGTCCGGGCGCGGCATCGAGGCCGACATCGACGGCGAACGCTACGTGCTGGGCAACCACCGCCTGATCGAGGAGCGCGGACAGTGCTCCGCCGAGATCGAGGCCGTGCTGCACCGCCACGAGCAAGCCGGTCGCACGGTGAGCCTGCTGGCCACGGCCACCGGCGTGCTTGCGCTCTTCGCAGTGGCCGACACCATCAAGCCCTCGTCGGCCGCAGCAATCGGCGAGCTGAAGGCCATGGGCATCACCCCGGTGATGCTGACCGGTGACAACCAGGCCACCGCAGAGGCGATCGGCCACGAGGCCGGGCTGACTGACATCCGCGGCAACCTGTTACCCGAGGACAAGCTCGCGGCGATCCAGGCGATGCAGAAGCAATACGGCGCGACGGCCATGACCGGCGACGGCATCAACGACGCGCCGGCACTGGCCCAGGCAGACATCGGCGTGGCCATGGGCGCGGCCGGTACCGACATCGCGATGGAGGCTGCCGACGTGGTGGTGATGAACGACGACCTGCGGCGCATCGCAGAGACCGTCCGCCTGTCGCGGCGCACGCACGCCGTGCTCTGGCAGAACATCGCGCTGGCCCTGGGCATCAAGGCGGTCTTCCTGGTGCTCGCGCTGTTCGACAACGCCAGCATGTGGATGGCCGT
>CAZBUU010000526.1:0-2065 GCA_964495125.1 uncultured Rubrivivax sp. | reverse complement strand
CCCGGGCCAGCTGGTCGATCAGGCGCGCCAG
Organism: uncultured Rubrivivax sp.; assembly: GCA_964495125.1. GTDB lineage: Bacteria > Pseudomonadota > Gammaproteobacteria > Burkholderiales > Burkholderiaceae_C > Rubrivivax. Next base: position 2,034 of record CAZBUU010000526.1, on the reverse strand, counting down.
GGTGATCGGCTGCACTTCCAGCAACGTGGCGAGTTCGACCTGGCGCACGCCTTCATGACGTGCCACGTAGACCAGCGCACGCGCCTGCGCCAGCGTCAGCTGCGGGTCGGCCAGCCGCCGCTGGAAGGCGTGTCGCAGCTGGCGCGCCACGCTGGCCAGCAGAAAGCCCAGCGAGTCCTGCTTCGAGTTCAACGATGGGGAAGATAGTAAGCAATGGGATGGACGCCCCCACCCGGTGACGGCATCAACGTGCCAGAGTGGAAGTGTCGTCAGCCACTCGAACCGGAAGGAGCGTCCACCATGCAGATTACGACAGTCGGCCTCGATCTGGCCAAGAACGTGTTCCAAGTGCACGGTGTCAATGAACACGGAAAGGTTGTGCTTCGAAAGCAATTGCGGCGCGATCAGGTTGCTGCATTCTTCGCCAATCTCCCCGCGTGCCTAGTCGGCATGGAGGCATGCTCGAGCGCCCATCACTGGGCGCGCAAGCTGCAGTCGATGGGCCACACTTCGCGTCTGATGGCCCCGCAATTCGTCAAGCCGTACGTCAAGAGCAACAAGAACGACGCGGCTGATGCAGAGGCGATTTGTGAGGCCGTGTCCCGGCCATCGATGCGCTTCGTGCCGATCAAGAACGTCGAACAGCAGGCAGTTCTTGCACTGCACCGCGTTCGCCAGGGCTTCGTCAGAGCACGGACCGCGCAGGCCAATCAGATCCGCGGGCTGCTGGGCGAGTACGGGTTGGTTGTGCCGCAGGGGATCGCCTACGTCGCCAAGCGCGTTCCCGAGCTCGTCGAGGATGCATCGATCGAGCTGCCGGGGGCGTTCCGGCTCCTCATCGACAGGCTGCTCGAACACCTCAAGCAGCTGCACCGGCAGGTTGAGGAGATCGAGGCGCAGATCAAGGCCTGGCACCGAGCCAGCGATGCGAGTCGTCGCTTGGAGAAGGTGCCGGGCATCGGCCCACTGACCGCGACGGAACTGGTGGCCAGCGTTGGTGACGCCAAGAACTTCGACAACGGCCGCCAGTTCGCGGCCTGGCTCGGCGTCGTGCCGCGCCAGCACTCCAGCGGTGGCAAGCCCACGCTGCTGGGTATGAGTAAACGCGGTGACGCGTACTTGCGAACCATGTTGATCCACGGCGCCAGGTCGGTGACCGAGCGACACAGCGTCTCGACGCCGAGAGCTGGCTGATGAAGTTGACCAACCGGCGCAACAAGAACGTCGCCGCTGTGGCGCTGGCCAACAAGACGGCGCGAACCGTCTGGGCGCTGCTTGCACACGGCCGAGAGTTCAAGGCTGGCTACGCCGCAGCATAGGCAAAGGCCACTCAAGCAGAACCACCAACCACCCATCCCCCCGCCCTTCCCGCCAGCGGGAAGGGGCCTCAACGACGTCAGCAAGGCAAGGAGGTTCCCACCGCCGATTGCTCAGGCGATCAGCAAGTTGATGGCACGATAGGTCAGACCGTGGTTGGCAAAGCCCGCAATGACCGAGGCACCGAGAGTGCGCGTAAGCGATTGAGGCGCCGACCAGCAAATCCCATCAGGTACAGCGAGTTCGACTCGCACCGAAGTCCGGATGTACGGGAGCAATCTTCTCCTTCGTGCCGCAGCAAGTTGAGAGCTTGGCAAGCCGGGGGCGTCCATGTACGTTACTTGCTATATACGCTCGTCGGCATTCGCGGCAGGCAGGGCGCCGCGGCGGCCCTGGCGTTTCAATTGCGGGGCCAGAGCACCCGCCAGATGCCCTGAGCGGTGGCGCAGACCTTGCCGTCCTCGTTGACGAACTGGCCTTCGGCAAAGGCCGTGCCGCGGCCCAGGCGCAGCACGCGGCCTCGGGCCTCGAAGCGGTCGCCGCGCGCCACGTCAAGGTAGGTCATGGTCAGCGTGATGGTGAAGGTGCGCAGTTCCCGCGCGTCGACCGTCTGGGCTTCGGGCAGCGCCAGCAGACCCGAGATGATCGAATAGCCGAGCGCACCGTCGCACATGTACGAGATGACGCCGCCGTTGAGCACCTTCGCCGCGTCGCCGC
>CAZBUU010000525.1:0-2065 GCA_964495125.1 uncultured Rubrivivax sp. | reverse complement strand
GAGCAGCTTGACCGCCGCGCGGCCTTCGTAGTGGCCGTCGGCGCGGCGCGCCTCGAACACCTCGCCCATGCCGCCACTGCCCAGGCTGCGCACCACCGCCCAGGCGCCCAGGCGTTCGCCCACGCGCGCCGACGCCGCGGCTTCTTCCGCGATCGCCGGTGCGCTGAGGAAGTCTTCGCCGCCGGTGGCCTCGACGTAGTGGGCCAGCAGCGAGCGCAGCTCTTCGCGGCCGGCTTCGTCGAGCGCGCAGGTGGCGATGAAGGCCTCGCGTTCGGCCGCGGGCAGGGCCAGCGCGGCGTCGAAAGCGGTCTTGACGAGGGTCCAGCGGGCAGGGTCGTGGGTGGGCATGGGCGGTCAGTGTGCCCGCGACAGAGGACGGCGGGCCACGCGGGGATACGCAGCCTGGAGCGCCAGGAAGGCGCAGGGCGCGTTCACGACCCGCAGCGCGCGGCGCCGGCCCGGGCCTGTTCCAGCCGCGGCCGGTCGGCGGCGCGCAGCTGGCCGCGGGTCTCCAGCGCCTGCCAGGCGGCCAGCGCCTCGCGGAAAGGCGCACAGCTGCGCGCGGCGCCGCCGGGCAGCGTCGCCCAGCTCAGGCCGGCCTGCGTCTGCAGCTGGGCCTGCAGCACGGCACTGCTGGTGTCGTCGGGCGAAGCGGCCCGCTGCGCGGCGGCCAGGGCCAGGGCGCGCTCCAGGTGGCGGGCCACATCGCCAGCCTGGCCGGCCGCCGCCTGCACCTCGGCGCGCTGGCCATGCGCCAGCGCCAGCAGGCGCGCGACGCGGCGGTCACGCGGGTCGTGGCGGGCCAGGGCCTCGAGGCTGTCGATGGCCTGGGCGAAGCCGGCGGCGGCCAGCGGCCGGTCACCCAGCTTGAAGTCGGACCACGCGACATCGCCCTGCAGCTTGGCCACGTCGCGCTGCGTCACGCGGTTGGCCGGGTCGGCGGCGGCGATGGCCTCCATGCGCCGCAGCGCTTCGGCGCTGGCGGCACGCGCTTCATCCCAGCGCTGCAGGCGCATCAGCGCCGTGCCCTGGCTGAGGAAGTTGACGGCGGCATCGCGGCGAAAGAGCGTGTCGTCGGGCGCCAGGACCTGCAGCCGCACGAACAGCGGCACCAGGCTGCGCAGGATGGCCAGGCCCGCCTCGTAGCGGCCTTCATTGGCTTCGCTCAGCCAGCGCAGGTTGTGCACGGAGCAGTACAGCGCCACGGCGTCGGGGTCGTCGGGCAGGTCGCGCAGCACCGCGTCCACCTGGCCCGTGGCCTTGTCCAGGTAGGCCCGGGCGCGGGCGCCGTCGGCCAGCTCGGCGGTGCTGCCGGCACCGAAGACCTCCGACAGGTGCAGCTGCGTGCGCACCTGCTCGATGCGGTAGGCCGCCTCGCGCGGCCGCTCGGCGGCCAGGGCGTCGAAGAGCGTCGCCGCCTGCTCCAGCGGCGCCAGCGCCAGGCGCGGCTGGCCGGCACTGCGCTGGCTGCGTGCCACCGCCACCTGCGCCAGCGCCAGCTGGTAGCGCGTGGCGGCGTCGGCGGGCTCGGCGGCCGCTGCCTGCTCCAGCAGCGCTCGACCCTGCGCGATGAGCTGCAGACTCATCTGCACGTCGCCCAGCGCAGGCCGCGCCTCGGCGTGGTACAGCTCGCCCAGGCGCCGGTAGGCCACGCCCAGTTCGCGCTGCAGCCGGGGCTGGCCGGCCGCCTCGGCGGCCAGGCTCTGCAGGTGCTCGCGCGCGTCCTTGAGCATGCGTTCGCGAACCGCCGTGCTGCCGGGCAGCAGGTGGATGGCGTCGTGGTACTCGAAGAGCAGCCGGTTGGCGAGCTCGCGCACCTGCGAGAAGCGGCGCTCGGCTGCGGCATGCTCGCGCTCGGCGCGTTGCCACTGCCAGGTGGCCGCCACCAGGCCACCGGCCAGCGCCGCGACCCCCAGCGCCGCCGCCGTCACCGCCACGCGGTTGCGCGACACGAACTTGCGCAGCAGGTACAGCGGCCGCGGCGCGCGCGCGCTCACCGGGTAGCCGGCCAGGAAGGCGCGCACGTCGGCGGCCAGCGCTTCGACGCTGGCGTAGCGCTGCTCCG
>CAZBUU010000524.1:0-2075 GCA_964495125.1 uncultured Rubrivivax sp. | reverse complement strand
TTCCGCAACGACGAGATCACGCTGGAGGGCATCGCCGAGCTGAAGCCCGACCAGCTGGTGCTGTCGCCCGGGCCCTGCAGCCCGGCCGAGGCGGGCATTTGCGTCGAGGCCATCCGCCATTTCGCCGGCAAGTTGCCGATGCTGGGCGTGTGCCTGGGCCACCAGGCCATGGGTGCGGCGCTCGGCGGCAAGGTGGTGCGGGCGCAGGTGCAGATGCACGGCAAGACCAGCACCATCAGCACCGACCGCCAGGGCGTGTTCCACGGGCTGCCCGAGAAGTTCAGCGTCGTGCGCTACCACTCACTGGCCATCGAGCGCGAGTCGCTGCCGCGCGATCTGCTCGTCACCGCCACCAGCGAGGACGGCGAGATCATGGGCGTGCGCCACCGCGAGCTGCCGCTGGAAGGTGTGCAGTTCCACCCTGAGAGCATCCTCAGCGAGCACGGCCACGCGCTGCTGAAGAACTTCCTGGAGCGCGTGCAGTGAAGCTCATCGACCTGCGCAGCGACACCGTCACCCGGCCCACGCCCGCCATGCGCGCCGCCATGGCCGCGGCCGAGGTGGGTGACGACGTCTTCGGCGACGACCCCTCGGTGAACGCGCTGCAGGCGCGCATCGCCGCGCTGCTGGGCAAGGAGGCCGCGCTCTTCATGCCCAGCGGCACGCAGAGCAACCTCTGTGCGTTGATGGCGCACTGCCAGCGGGGTGACGAGTACCTCGTCGGCCAGGGCGCGCACACCTACCGCTATGAAGGCGGTGGCGCGGCGGTGTTGGGCAGCATCCAGCCGCAGCCGCTGACGAACCAGCCCGACGGCACCATCCGGCTGGAAGACATCGAAGCCGCGATCAAGCCCGACGACGCGCACTTCGCGCGCACGCGGCTGCTGGCGCTGGAGAACACCTTCGGCGGGCAGGTGCTGCCGGCGGGCTACGTGGAAGCCGCCACGGCACTGGCGCGGCGCAAGGGCCTGGCCACGCACTTGGACGGCGCGCGTCTTTTCAATGCCGCGCTGGCCTCCGGGGTCTCGCCGCGACAGGTCGCTGAGCCCTTCGACACCGTTTCGGTCTGCTTCAGCAAAGGGCTGGGCGCGCCGGTGGGTTCCGCGCTGGTCGGGCCCCGCGACTTCATCGCTCGCGCCCACCGCATCCGCAAGATGGCCGGCGGCGGCCTGCGCCAGGCCGGCATCCTGGCCGCCGCCGCGCTGCATGCGCTGGACCACCACGTCGAGCGGCTGGCCGATGACCACGCCAACGCCCGCGCACTCGCCGAGGGCCTGCAGGGCCTGCCCGGCGTGACGATCCAGCCGCCGCAGACCAACATCGTCTTCGTCGACCTCGCGCCCGAGAAAGCGCCCGGTGTCGTGGAACGCCTGGCTTCTGCCGGCGTGCTGTGTACGGGCCTCTACCGCCTGCGCCTGGTGACGCACCTGGACGTGAACCCCGACGACATCCAACGGGCCGTGGCCGTGCTGCGGCAGCATCTATGAAGCACGAGGAGACCGCCATGCCGATCAGCAACACCGAGGCGCTCACCCGCACCATCGAGCACCGCGAGATCTTTCACGACGAGATGCTGTCGCTGGTGCGGCGCATCATGAGCGGCGAGATGTCGCCCGTGATGATGGCCGCCATGCTGGTGGGCCTGCGCGTGAAGAAGGAGACCATCGGCGAGATCACCGCCGCCGCGCAGGTGATGCGCGAGTTCTCCACCAAGGTGGATGTGGCCGACCGCATGCACCTCGTGGACATCGTGGGCACCGGCGGTGACGGTTCGCACACCTTCAACATCAGCACCTGCTCGATGTTCGTGGCCGCGGCCTGCGGCGCCCGGGTCAGCAAGCATGGCAACCGGGGTGTCTCGTCCAAGTCCGGCAGTGCCGACGTGCTGGAGGCGATGGGCGTGCCGATGACGCTGTCGCCCCAGTCCGTGTCGCGCTGCATCGCCGACACCGGCATCGGCTTCATGTTCGCGCCCAACCACCACCCGGCGATGAAGAACGTGGCGCCAGTGCGCCGTGAACTGGGCGTGCGCACGATCTTCAACATCCTGGGCCCGCTCACCAACCCGGCCGACG
>CAZBUU010000523.1:0-2079 GCA_964495125.1 uncultured Rubrivivax sp. | reverse complement strand
CCGGCGAGGGCATCCAGATCTTCGGCGGCAACGGCTACATCAACGAGTACCCGCTGGGCCGCCTGTGGCGCGACGCCAAGCTCTACGAGATCGGCGCCGGCACGAGCGAGATCCGCCGCATGCTCATCGGCCGCGAACTGTTCGCCGAGACGATGTGAAGGCCCTGGCCCACGCCGCCCTGCCTACACTGTCGCCATGAGCGAGATCCCCCCGACACCGGACGACGACAGCCTGGCCCTCCTGCTGGAGAACAACCGCCGCTGGGCTGCCGCCACCGAGCAGCGCGAGCCCGGCTTCTTCACGCGGCTGGCGCAGCAGCAGACGCCCAGGTACATGTGGATCGGCTGTGCCGACAGCCGCGTGCCGGCCAACGAGATCACCGGGCTGGACCCCGGCGAAGTCTTCGTGCACCGCAACGTGGCCAACGTGGTGGTGCACTCCGACCTCAACGCGCTGTCCACCATCCAGTTCGCCGTGGAGCACCTGAAGGTTCGGCACATCATCGTCGTCGGCCACTACGGATGTGCCGGCGTGCGCGCCGCCATGCGCGGCACGCGCGTGGGCTTGGCCGACAACTGGCTGCGCCACGTGGCCGACGTGAAGCTGCGCCACCGCAAGCGCCTGCAGCACCTGCCTCTGGCCGAGCAGGAAGATGTGCTCTGCGAGATGAACGTCATCGAGCAGGTCGGCAACGTGGCGCTGTCCACCGTGCTGCAGGACGCCTGGACACGCGGCCAGCAGGTCTCGGTGCACGGCTGGGTCTACGGCCTGAAGGACGGCCTGGCCAAGGACCTGCAGGTCACCATGTCCCACCCCGACGAGGTGGTCGACGTCTTCGCCAGCGCGCTCAAGCGCTACCCCCGCCACGACGCACCCACCGCCTTCGGCGATCTCGACTGATGTTTCCTCACCAGCTGGCCGACAAGAACGCCTGGGCCATCGCGCAGGCGCTGATCGAGGGCTTCAACCGGCACTACCGGCTGTTCCGCGAGACCAGCGCGGCCGCCAAGCGCCGCTTCGAGCAGGCCGACTGGCACGGCCAGCAGAGCGCGCAGGCGCAGCGCATCGAGTTCTACGACCAGCGTGTCAACGAGGCCGTGGCGCGCCTGCGCCGCGAGTTCAACATCGAGTCCCTCTCGATGGACACCTGGCAGCAGGCCAAGCTGCACTACATCGGCCTCTTGGTGGACCACCACCAGCCCGAGCTGGCCGAGACCTTCTTCAATTCGGTGACCAGCAAGCTGCTGCACCGCAGCTATTTCCGCAACGACTTCATCTTCGTGCGCCCGGCGGTGAGCACCGAGTACATCGAGAACGACGAGCCGGCCTCGCTGCCCACCTACCGCGCCTACTACCCCACGCGGGACACGCTGCACTCGACCTGGAAGCGCATCGTCCACAACTTCCAGCTGGAGCGCGACTTCGAGGACCTGGACCGCGACGTCGAGAACGTCGTGCAGGCCATGCTCTCGGCGCTGGGCGGCTTCCGGCCGCGCGCCAACTTCCAGATCCAGGTGCTGGCCAGCCTCTTCTACCGGAACAAGGGCGCCTACCTCGTGGGCCGCATCATCAACGGCTTCGTCGAGACGCCGGTGGCGCTGCCCATCCTGCACGGGCCCGAAGGCCGGCTGGTCATCGACACCGCGCTCTTCGGCGAGGACGACCTGCTGCTGATCTTCAGCTATGCGCGCGCCTACTTCATGGTGGACATGGAGATCCCCTCGGCCTACGTGCAGTTCCTGCGCGGGCTGATGCCGCGCAAGCCGCGCGCCGAGCTCTACAACGCCATCGGCCTGCAGAAGCACGGCAAGAACCTCTTCTACCGCGACTTGCTGGCGCACCAGCGCCACAGCAGCGACAAGTTCCGCATCGCGCCCGGCATCAAGGGCATGGTGATGCTGGTGTTCGACCTGCCGTCCTTCCCCTACGTGTTCAAGGTCATCAAGGACTTCTACCCGCCGCAGAAGGACACCACGCGCGAGCAGATCCAGGGCAAGTACCTGCTGGTGAAGCAGCACGACCGAGTCGGCCGCATGGCCGACACGCTGGAGTACAGCAACGTGGCCTTCCCGCGCCAGC
>CAZBUU010000522.1:0-2083 GCA_964495125.1 uncultured Rubrivivax sp. | reverse complement strand
GGGTCGATAGCACCCAGCGACCAGCGCGGTTGGGTTGCCGGAAAGCTGTCGTCGACGCCATGTTCCTAAGAAGGCAGAGCATGAAGGCCAAGTCCGAGTTGCTGGCATGACGTCGCAGTTGCTCAGGTCCGCGCCTTTCAACCACACCGGCATGTGGGTTCCTGGCCACTGTGAACTGCTTTAGCGCCCTGCGAAGGTTGCGTCCACCGGCGGAGGGCGGACTTGAAGACCAGAAATCGTGCTGTAGCTTTGACAAGTGGTCACCGCTGCACTCCACCCCATCTATCGCTGTGATGCCGTCTCGCACGCGATGAACCAGGGCAAGGAAAGCCAGATCCTGGAGTTGCTTTGCGCCTGGAGGCATGTCGCTGTCCTCCACAGCCGCGAACAGTGGCGGCTCTTCTTTGAGAAGGGGAAATTCGACGGGCGTGCCATGACTCGTACCGGCTACGAGGTCGTAGGCACCAGCTTCGGCCAGATGATTCGACAACAGTGCGTGGGCATTCTGGGATCCTTCATCTCGTGCCGAGCGACCGAGTTCCGCAACGCCGCAAACAGTTCCTCGCTCGACGACGCGACGAAACACCAACTCCACTTCATCAACCGCTGGAAGGCTTGGTTCTCTTTGTCCAGACCGCTGGTGATGAGGGACGGTACGGTCATCCCAGTAGAAGTTCGACGGTTGGCCAGGGCCATCATGCGTGGCATCCTCCGGCGGCACCGCTTGCCGAGATTGCACCGAGTCGGCATGGTCATCGACCAGCGCATGGTCACTCTCGCCGCTTCACAATCGTCGCGGAGGTACGGCTGGTGGCTCAGGCTGTCCACGCTGGAAAAGGGCAAACCAGTCTGGGTGCCGCTCGTGCAAACCGAGCGCATGGAAGCACGGCCGGGCAAACGCGCCCTGACCATCCAAGTGAACCAGGACCGCGAGACGGGAGGCCTGCGCTTCGGCATCGTCACGGACTGCTCCGCGCAATTCGCAGCCAGTCGGGAGGCGTACATGCCGCGGTGCGGGTCGCTCGCGCTCGATGTGGGCCTGAAGACGCTCTTAGCGGCCAACGATGGCAGTCGTTTCGGCCAGCGCTGGGGAGAAAGGCTTGCCTGGTACGACCGACGCATCACTGCATTGGACAAAGCGCCTCCAGCGCCAGGGCATCAGGCTCAATCGGAGTGCGCGCTACCGGGCCTACGTGCGGCAGTTGCGCGGTTGGATCGAAAGTGAGATCGGCCGCATCATGAACCGGCTGGTGCAGACCCATGCGCCAGCTTCCATCGTGACGGAACTGCTGGACTTCCGTGCTCCGGGCCTCAGCCGAAGACTGAATCGACTGATTGGAGCCTTCGGGAAACACGCACTGCAGGCGAAGCTCTTGGACCTGGAGCAGCGCTTCGGAATCGAACTGGTCAAGGTCAATCCGGCGTACTCAAGCCAGCAATGCAACCGCTGTGGGTACGTCGACAAACGCAACCGCCCCAGGCAGAGCGTGTTCCGCTGCCTGTTCTGCGGATCTCAACGCGACGGAGATGTGAACGCCGCCCGCAACCTCTGGGACAGACGCTCTGCCCCTGCTGAGGGTGCCGGGCGACATCCCAGAAGCATCCTCGCTGGGTTGGTGCAGCACTTCAATGCGCAGCACCCTGAACCCCGCGAGAGACTGAACGGCACGAAGGGTCGTGCCGCCGATCCTCGTCCGTCCAACCCGTACTTCAGGGGCTGGACGGACGGGGTAGGTCTAACCGGATCAAATGTGCGTCACAGGTGAACCGGATACCCAAATAGGGACGTCGCGAGCGCGACCTCCGTTCGTGGGTGATGACGACCTCAAGGGTCGTTCGATTCAGTTCAGGCGGCTTCCGCCAACTCGGTCCACTCCTTGGCGGCCTGGTCGAGCATGCGTCCGCCGATGGCTTCCAACTCGGTGGAACGGTCGTATTGGTCGACCTCCTGTGCGTAGCCGGTGACGGCATTGACCAAGCCGAAGCCAGTCAGGTCGCCGTCCTTGATGAGTGCTCGCAGCACACCGGCCTTCTCGTGCTCCTGCAGCAGGTACTTCACCGCCAGGCGCTCGACGCTCTTGAC
>CAZBUU010000521.1:0-2094 GCA_964495125.1 uncultured Rubrivivax sp. | reverse complement strand
TTCAACGGCGTCCTGCTGCGCGCGGCATCGGTGGTGGCCTGGTTCCTGATCATCGCCGGCGCCGTGCTGGCGGTGCTCGCTGCGCGCCGATCCTGGCGGTCAGCTCGCAGGCCGACGCGCAACTGAGCACACGCGTTCGCGGACCGATCCTTCATCTTGTCAGGGCTTGCAGCTTCTCGGTCAGGGTGGCAGCAGACAACTCGCCGACTCTCATGCTCACCAGTCGCCCATCGGCATCAAAGAACAAGGTTGTTGGCAGCGCACGTTGCTTGAATGCGGCACCCGCTTGTTTGTTGGCGTCGATCAGCACGTTGCGCATCGGCAGCTTGCGGGCCTGCAGCCAACCGCCTACCTTGTCGGCAGCCTCGCCCTGGTTCAAGAAGACGAAGTTCACGCTCGGGCGGTCCAACTGCGCCTGGTGCAACATGGGCATCTCGCGCACACACGGTGGGCACCAGGTCGCCCACAGGTTCACCACGATCGGTTTGCCTTTGAACGCCGCGAGAGTCACTGATTGACCCTCAAGCGACGTGAAGCTCAGCGCCGGCAGTTCCTGCCCGGTATCGGGTCTCACCGACAGCACGGCAGCCCCGGCGGCCCAGAGAACCGTGCCTGTCAGCAAGGCTGCCCGCAACGCCTTCTTTGCGGCGGGCAGTTGCCCCTGGCGGCTCACCGCGAAGAGCCAGGCACCCACGAAGCCGGCGGTCGGGCTCCATCCGCCGTCCCGGATATCGAGGACGTCCTGCGGCGAAGCGAAGTACGCTGATCGGAACTCCCAGACAAACGCAAGGCGGGCCACGACCAAGCCGACGAGCAGCGCGTGCCACAGCACCGACTCGACATCAACACCTGCTTTGCGGCCGCTGCGCTTGCCGACATACAAGGTTGAAGCCACCGCGACGAACGAGAGCAGCAGCGAGTACGGCAAGACAAACGGCCCCAAGACGATCGCGTTGTTCAAGTGCAGGGCCTTCTGAAGCAAGGTCGGGCGCGGGGCCGGACCGGGATAGAGATCATCGGCATCAGAGGCCGGACTCTCGGGGGGCGAATGCTATTGGTCACGCTGACGATCAGGGGAATGAAGAACCCGAGGCACACGGCGACCAGGACATCCGAGGGCCAGTGCACCCCGAGGACGAAACGGGAAACAGCGACCGAGCCTGTCCATAGAACGGCAAGCGCCATTGTCACGTTCCCGGCGCGAGGCCCGGTTCACGCCACGCACAGCGCGGCCGCGGTTGAACCGCACCGCACTTACGCTTTCCAAGCATCCCGGCTTGCGAAAACGCTGACTGTGCGTCCGCGCACCCATGATCAGGTGCGTAACCGTCGCCGGCGCCAGGCTCTCAGCCTGGCGCGTACCCCGCCTCGGCAACCGCCGACTCGATGGTCTCGCGGTCTTCGGTGGTCTGGACGCGCACGCGTTGGCTGACGAGATCAATCTCGACGAGGGCCTGCGGATCAGCTTGCTTGATGGCCTTGTTGATGACGCTGGCGCAGTGGCCACACGTCATGGTGGGGAGAGTGAGTTCAAGCACGGGGAATCCTTGAGATGGTGGAACGATCATGTTCAACCTTGCCACCGTGGCAGGGTCAAGAGGAGATGAAGCAATCCATGCCGTCGTCAGGGCGTTGCCGCACAGACTCCTTGACATTCCCATCATGGAAGGGTTGAGACTGTGCGCAGACCAAAACATCGGGCCACCCACCATGAACGCCGTCATCGCACCCAATCCCCAACCAGGCGCCCTGCTCGACTGGAGCCTGCCCATCGAAGGCATGACCTGCGCATCGTGCGTGGCGCGCGTCGAGCGCGCCTTGCGGAAGATGCCCGGCGTTGTCGAGGCCAGCGTGAACCTGGCGACCGAGGCGGCCAGCGTCCGATCCGCAGCCGGCATTGGCCTGGTGGACCTTCGCATGGCGATCGAGGAAGCGGGTTACACGGTCGGCGAAAGCAGCGTGACGCTGGACATAGCCGGCATGACCTGCGCTTCGTGCGTTTCACGCGTCGAGAAAGCGCTGCTGCGAGTGCCGGGTGTCGTGCGGGCCGAGGTCAACCTGGCCACCGAGTCGGCGTCCGTCACGCTGGCCACT
>CAZBUU010000520.1:0-2113 GCA_964495125.1 uncultured Rubrivivax sp. | reverse complement strand
CCGCAGGCGGCCGCTGCGGCGCCGGCGGCGGCCGGCGGTGCCGCCGCCGCGACGGCGCCGCTGTCCGCGGTGGGGCAGCCCAACACCGGCGGCTTCATCCAGGCCGACCCGGCCACGAACTCGCTGATCATCACCGCGCCGGAGCCGCTGTACCGCCAGGTGCGCGCACTGATCGACCAGCTCGACGAACGGCGCGCCCAGGTCTACATCGAGAGCCTGATCGTCGAAGTGAGTGGCGGCGACGCCGCCGACTTCGGCTTCCAGTGGCAGGGGCTGCTGGGCCAGAGCGGCGACAAGACCGGCCTGGTGGCCGGCACCAACTTCACGCCCATCGGCGGCAAGGGCAACCTCATCGGCGTGTCGGCCGCCGGTGCCACCGGCAACGCCGCCGGCGTGGCCAGCGCCATCGGCGAGGGTCTGAACCTGGGGCTGCTGCGCTCCTACAACGGCGTCACCTCGCTGGCGGCCATCGCGCGCATGCTGCAGAGCCAGGCCACGACGAACATCGTCAGCACGCCGAACCTGATCACGCTGGACAACGAGGAGGCCAAGATCGTCGTCGGCGAGAACGTGCCCTTCATCACCGGGCAGTTCACCAACACCGGCTCCAGCGGCGGCAGCACCGTCAATCCTTTCCAGACCATCGAGCGCAAGGACGTCGGCATCACGCTGCGCATCCGCCCGCAGATCGGCGAGGGCGGCGCGGTGCGCATGCAGATCTTCCAGGAACAGAGCAGCGTGAAGACCGACACCGCGGCCGGCACCACCAACGCCGGCCCGTCGACGACCAAGCGTTCCATCGAGAACACGGTGGTCGTGGACGACGGTTCCATCCTGGTGCTGGGCGGCCTCATCGAAGACCGCTTCATCAACAGCCAGAGCAAGGTGCCGCTGCTGGGTGACATCCCCTTCATCGGCGCGCTGTTCCGCAGCGAGAGCCGCGAACGCAAGCGCACCAACCTGATGGTCTTCCTGCGCCCGGTGGTGATGCGCGACGCCGAGAGCGCCGCGCGCTTCTCCAACGGCCGCTACGAGCAGATCCGCGCACAGCAGCAGGACAAGCAGCCCGTGCCCAGCGTGGTGCTGCCGATCAACGAGTCGCCCGTGCTGCCGGCCCGCCCGGCGGCCAGCGCCGCCGCCCCGCGCTGAGGCTCCCCAGATGGCTGCCGCCCGCCACCCGCTGCCCTACGCCTTCGCCAAGGCCAACACGCTGCTGCTGGAAGACGACGGCGAACAGCTGCTGCTGTGGGCCGGCGAGAGCACGCCGCCTTCGGCCCTGGCCGAGGTGACGCGCCTGTTCGACGTGACGCGCTTCGAGCGCGAGGCCGCGGCCACGCTGGCGCAGCGCATCTCGGCCGTCTACGCCGGCGGCGAAAGCAGCGCCGCGGCGGTGATCGGCGAGGTGGAATCCGGCGTCGACCTCAGCCGCATGATGCAGGACCTGCCGGCGGTGGAAGACCTGCTGGAAGCCGCCGACGACGCGCCCATCATCCGCATGCTCAACGCACTGCTGACGCAGGCCGCGAAGGACGGCGCCAGCGACATCCACATCGAGCCCTACGAGCGCAGTTCCAGCGTGCGCTTCCGCGTCGACGGCACGCTGCGTGAGGTGGTGCAGCCCAACAAGGCGCTGCACGCGGCGCTGATCAGCCGGCTGAAGATCATGGCCGAGCTGGACATCGCCGAGAAACGCCTGCCTCAGGACGGCCGCATCTCGCTGCGCATCGGCGGCCGCGCCATCGACGTGCGTGTGTCGACGCTGCCTTCGTCGCACGGCGAACGCGCCGTGCTGCGCCTGCTGGACAAGACCGAGAGCCGCTTCACGCTGGAAGGCCTGGGCATGGACGGCGAGGTGCTGACGCGCTTCGCCAAGCTCATCCAGCAGCCGCACGGCATCGTGCTCGTCACCGGGCCCACGGGCTCGGGCAAGACGACCACGCTCTACGCCAGCCTTGGCCGCGTGGACACCGCCACCACCAACGTGCTGACCGTGGAAGACCCGGTGGAGTACGAACTGCCGGGCATCGGCCAGACGCAGGTCAACCCGAAGATCGAGCTGACCTTCGCCAAGGCCCTGCGCGCCATCCTGCGCCAGGACCCGGACGTCATCATG
>CAZBUU010000519.1:0-2121 GCA_964495125.1 uncultured Rubrivivax sp. | reverse complement strand
TTCGCGCTGCCGGACGACGCGCTCGCCGTCGCCAAGCGCCAGGGCCGGCTGCACCGCAACTTCCAGGGCTACACGACGCAGCCCGACGCGGACCTCGTCAGCCTGGGCGTCTCCGGCATCGGCCGCATCGGTGCCACCTACAGCCAGAACGCCAAGACGCTGGCGGAGTACCACGACGCGCTGGAGCAAGGGCAGTTCCCGATCGTCCGTGGCCTGGCGCTCACACGCGAGGACCTGCTCCGCCGCGCCGTCATCATGGCGCTGATGTGCCAGGGCAGGGTGGACTTCGAGTCGATCGAGCTGGCTCACCTGATCGACTTCCGCCAGACCTTCGCGAACGAACTCCAGCAACTGGCCCCGCTGCAGGAGATGGGCCTCGTCGACGTGGGAGCACATGACATCCAGGTCACGGCCACCGGCTGGTTCTTCGTTCGTGGCGTGGCCATGGTGTTCGACCGCAATCTGCAGGCCGACCGCGTTCGCGAGCGCTTTTCGCGCATCATCTAGCGGTGGATGCCGCCCTGGTCGTCAGCGCCACGCTGCTGGGGCTGGCGGGTTCCCCCCATTGCGCCGCGATGTGCTCGGCGCCCTGTGCGGCTGTCACGGGCGGTGCAAGGTCAGCGACGATCTCATTCCATCTTGCCCGCGTGGCAGGCTATGCAACGGCGGGCGCCGTAGCCGCTGCCAGCGTCAGTTCGCTGGCGCTGTGGACGCAGTGGAGCCCGGCACTGCGTCCACTGTGGGCCTTGTTGCATGCGGGGGCGCTCGCGCTGGGCCTCTGGCTGCTGTTCAAGGGCTGCCAGCCTGCGTGGCTGGAGCGCCTAGGGCGCGCGCCGCTGACCGCGGGTGGATCCTGGCAACGGATCCACGGGCCGAGCCGCGCGGCGGCGATCGGAAGTGTGTGGTTCGCCTGGCCCTGCGGCTTTCTGCAATCGGCACTGCTGGTCGCCGCCATGGCCAACGGCGCGGCGGGCGGGGGCTTGGCGATGGCCGGGTTCGCGCTGGCGTCGGCGCCGGCCCTGGCCTTCGGGCCGTGGGCTTGGTCGCGTTGGGTGCGGCAGGGCGACGCCGTCGCGCGTGAGCGGTTCGCGGTGCGGGCCGCTGGCGGTCTTCTCGTGTTGGCCTCGGGATGGGCGCTGGGCGCGGGCGTCTGGCACGACGTGGCCGCCTTTTGCGCCACGCTCTGACGCGCTGATGCTGGCGCAGAAACGACGACGCCCGGCGCAAAGGCCGGGCGTCGCGGCTTGGAGGCTTCGACGTGCGAAGCGCTCCAGCGAAGCCGATTACTTCTTGGCTTCTTCCTTCTTGGCGGGCTTGGCTTCTTCCTTCTTGGCCTCGGCCTTCTTGGCAGGGGCAGAAGCGGCCGGCTTCGCGGCTTCTTCCTTCTTGGCCGGGGCGGCGGCTTGCGCAAACGCGCCGGTGGCGAAGGCGGCGGCGATCAGGGCGGCCAGGAGCTTGTTCATCTCAAGTACCTTTCGAGAGTTTTCGGAGTTCACCCCCCTCCAACCGGGAGGCACATCCGCAACGTGCCGCAGCGTCAGTCGGTTGACAGCACGGGTGGCATAGAATTTTGGGCTCGACCACACAGCCTCAGCCCGCACCGCTAGCGCGAGGGCACTCCGGAGACCCACGACATGTACCAGCACATCAAGGTGCCCACGGGCGGCCAGAAGATCACGGTCAACGCCGACTTCTCGCTGAACGTGCCTGATCAGCCCATCATTCCGTACATCGAGGGCGACGGCACCGGCTTCGACATCACGCCGGTGATGCTGAAGGTGGTGGACGCGGCCGTGGCCAAGAGCTATGGCGGCAAGCGCAAGATCCACTGGATGGAGGTGTTCGCGGGCGAGAAGTCCACGAAGATCTACGGGCCCGACGTCTGGCTGCCCGAAGAGACGCTGCACGCCGTGCGCGACTACGTCGTGTCGATCAAGGGCCCGCTGACCACGCCCGTCGGCGGCGGCATCCGCAGCCTGAACGTGGCACTGCGCCAGGAGCTCGACCTCTACGTGTGCCTGCGCCCGATCCAGTACTTCAAGGGTGTACCCAGCCCGCTGAAGGAGCCTGAGAAGACCAACCTGGTGATCTTCCGCGAGAACTCGGAGGACATCTACGCCG
>CAZBUU010000518.1:0-2122 GCA_964495125.1 uncultured Rubrivivax sp. | reverse complement strand
TCGGCCAGCAGCACGTTCATGTGGCCGGGCATGCGGCCGGCCACCGGGTGGATGCCGAAGCGCACCTTGACGCCCTTCTCGCGCAGCAGCTTGGTGATCTCGTACACCGTGTGCTGGGCCTGCGCCACGGCCATGCCGTAGCCCGGCACGATGACCACGCTCTTGGCTTCGCGCAGCAGCTCGGCCGTCTCGGCGGCCAGGACGGGCGACACCTCGCCCTGCGGCTGCGCCGCCGCGCCGCCCGCGGCCGCTGGGGCCGGTGCACCGCCACCGAAGCCACCCGCGATCACGCTGATGAAGTTGCGATTCATCGCGCGGCACATGATGTAGCTGAGGATGGCGCCCGAGCTGCCCACCAGCGCGCCCACCACGATCAGCAGGTCGTTGCTCAGCATGAAGCCCGTGGCCGCCGCCGCCCAGCCCGAGTAGCTGTTGAGCATGGACACCACCACCGGCATGTCGGCGCCGCCGATGGCCATCACCATGTGGATGCCGAAGAGCAGCGCCACCACCGTCATCACCAGCAGCGGCACCATGCCGGCCTGGATGTCGTGCGCGTTCAGGAAGGCGCGGCCGAACCAGATGACGATGAGCAGCAGTGCCAGGTTCAGCCAGTGCCGCGCCGGCAGCAGCAGCGGCTTGCCGCCGATCTTGCCGCTGAGCTTGCCGAAGGCGACGATGGAACCCGAGAAGGTGACAGCGCCGATCAGGATGCCGACGTAGATCTCCACCTCGTGGATGGCCTTCTCGGCCGCGGTGGGGAACACGGTGGAGGTGTCCACGTAGCTCGCGAAGCCCACCAGGCAGGCCGCCAGGCCCACCAGGCTGTGCATCAGCGCCACCAGCTCGGGCATCTGCGTCATCTGGACCTTCTTCGCCGCGAAGAGGCCGATGCCGCCGCCCACGGCCAGCGCGCCGATGATCCACACGTAGCCGGTCGCGGCCACGCGCGGGCTGGCCACGGTGGCCAGCACCGCGATGGTCATGCCGATGATGCCGAACAGGTTGCCGCGGCGGGCGGTCTCGGGGTTGGCCAGCCCGCCCAGGCTGAGGATGAAGAGGATGGTCGCGCCAATGTAGGCGACGGTGGCCAGGCTGGAAGTCATGTGCCTCGTCCTTCGCGCTTACTTGCGGAACATCGCCAGCATGCGCCGCGTCACCGCGAAGCCGCCGAACATGTTGACGGCCGTGAGCGCCAACGCGAATACCGCCAGGCCCAGGATCAGCGCGTTGGGCCGGTTGGCGGCCCCCGCGGCATCCAGCGGCGGCGCCACCTGCACGAGCGCGCCGATGGCGATGATCGAACTGATCGCATTCGTCACGCTCATCAGCGGCGTGTGCAGGCTGGGCGTCACGTTCCACACCACCATGTAGCCCACGAAGCAGGCCAGCACGAACACCGTGAAGTGCGAAAGGAAGCTCGCCGGCGCGTAGGCGCCCACGAACAGGAACGCCAGAGCGCCCACGCCGAAGGTGATGGCCAGGCTCTTGGCTGACATGGGCTCGCCGCCGCCACCGTGGCCGTGGCTCTTCTTGGCGGCGGGGGCTGCCGCGGCCGCCGCCGCAGGCTTGGGCGCGGCCACCGGCAGCTTCAGCGGCGGCGCGGGCCAGGTGATGCTGCCGTCCTTGACGACCGTGAGGCCGCGCAGCGCGTCGTCGTCCATGTTGACGTTGATGACGCCGTCCTTGGTCTTGCACAGCTCCTCGGTGACGCGGAACAGGTTCGTCGCGTACAGCGTCGAGGACTGCTTGGCCAGGCGGCTGACGAGATCGGTGTAGCCGATGATGGTGACGCCGTGGCGCACCACGGCCTCGCCGGGCACGGTGAGCTCGCAGTTGCCGCCCTGCTCGCCGGCCATGTCCACGATCACGCTGCCCGGCTTCATGCTCTGCACCATCTCGGCGGTGATGAGCTTGGGCGCCGGCTTGCCCGGGATGAGGGCGGTGGTGATGATGATGTCGGCGTCCTTGGCCTGCTGCGCGTACATCGCACGCTGCGCGGCCTGGAAGCCCTCGCTCATGACCTTGGCGTAGCCGCCGCCGCCCGAGCCTTCTTCCTCGTAGTCCACCTTCACGAACTCGCCGCCCAGCGACACCACCTGGTCGGCCACCTCGGCGCGGG
>CAZBUU010000517.1:0-2126 GCA_964495125.1 uncultured Rubrivivax sp. | reverse complement strand
TGCCGTCCACACCACGCCGCTGAACCACGTGGGCCTGTGGGTGGACGACCTGCCCCAGGCCGTCGAGTGGATGACGGCGCAGGGCGTGCGCTTCGCGCCCGGCGGCATCCGCAAGGGCGCCGCGGGCTACGACATCACCTTCATCCATCCCAAGGGCAATGAAGAGTTCCCGCTGTCGGGCGAAGGCGTGTTGATCGAGCTCGTCCAGGCCCCACCCGAGGTGGTGGCAGCGCTCGGCTGAGGCCGCGCCGCTAGAGTGGGGCCCCTGTTTCTTCGGAGCCCTGCATGAGCGCCTTCTCCTTACTTGACCAACTGCTGAAGGCCGGCACCGACGCGGCGCGCGGCTACAACGCACGCCAGAGCGATGTCGGCAAGTACGCCACCGGCGCCGCCGCCGGCAGCCTGCTGACGATGCTGCTGGGCTCACGCGGCGGACGCCGCCTGGGCGGCAAGGTGCTGAAAGTGGGTGGCGTGGCCGCGCTGGGCGTCATGGCCTGGAAGGCCTACAGCGACTGGCAGGCGGAGCAGGCCGCGAAAGCGGCCCCCGGCGCCGCGCCGGCCAGCCTGCCCTCGGGCGGTTTTGCGGCCTTGCCGGCGCCGCAGGCCGAGGCCCACGGCCAGGCCATGCTGAAGGCCATGATCGCCGCCGCCAAGTCCGATGGCCACGTCGACGAGCGAGAGCGCGGCCTGCTGGAAGCCGAACTGGGCCGCGTGCAGGCACCGGCCGAACTGCGTGCCTGGGTGGAGTCCGAACTGCGCCGCCCGGTGGAGCCGGCCGACGTGGCGGCCGCGGCCACCGGCCCCGAGATGGCGGCCGAGATCTACCTGGCCAGCGTTTTGGTGGTGGACGAAACCAGCACCATGGAGCGCGCCTACCTGGACGCCCTGGCCCGTTCGCTGCGGCTGGACGAGGGCCTGAAGGCCACGCTGGAAGCCCGCGCCGCCGCAGCCTGACGGACTCGCAGGGCCATGGCTTCGTCAATGGCGAAGCCTAGGTTGACAATCGGCGCATCCGCTCGCGGCGCGCGAAGGCTAAGCTCATGCCCTTCGCGCCAGCCGGGCCCTTGGGCTTCGCCATGCGCTTCGACCTCACCACCCTGAACCTCGTGCTCGCCATCGCCGACACCCGCAGCATCACGCGCGGCGCCGAACGCGAACACCTCGCGCTGGCTGCCGCGAGCAAGCGCCTGAGCGACCTCGAGGCGCGCTTCGGCGTGCCGCTGTTCGAGCGTCGCGCGCGCGGCGTGGAGCCCACCGAGGCCGGGCGCGCCCTCGTACAGCACGTGCGCAGCCTGCACACCCAGCTGCACGCGCTGGAGAGCGAGGTGGCCGAGTTCGCGCGCGGCGTGAAGGGCCACTTGCGCATCGTGGCCAATGCCGGCGCCATCAGCGAATGCCTGCCGCCGGACCTGGCGGCTTTCTCGCAGGCCCACCCGCAGGTGCGCATCAGCCTGGAAGACCAGACCAGCGCCGAAGTGCAGGCCGCGGTGGCCGAGGGCCGCGCCGACGTCGGCATCTTCGTGCCGCCGCTGCTCGACAACCGGCTCAGCACGCGCACCTACCGCCACGGCACGCTGGCCGTCATGGTCCCGGCCCGGCACGCGCTGGCGCGCAAGCGCCGCGTGCGCTTCGAGGCGCTGCTGGACCACGACATCGTCGGCCTGCACCACGGCGCCGCCGTGCACGAGCTGATGCGTGCCGAAGCCGAGGGTCGGGGCCGGCCCTTCAAGGCCCGCCTTCAGGTGCGCGGCTTCGACGCCATCGCGCAGCTGGTGGAAGCCGGCCTGGGGGTGGCCGTGCTGCCCGCCGCCGTGGCCGCGCGCATGGCGCAGCTGTTCGACGTCCAGGTGCTGGCCCTGGACGAGCCCTGGGCCGAGCGCGACTACCTGCTGGCCGTGCGTGCCCAGGACGTCCTGCCCACCGTGGTGCAGCGTTTCGCCGACGCGCTGTGCCCACCCGATCCAGAATCATCACCCCCGCCGGAGGCTGAGCCGCCATGACCGCACGCACGCTCTACGACAAGCTGTGGGACGAGCACGTCGTCCACACCGAGGAAGACGGCACTGCCGTCCTCTACATCGACCGCCACCTGGTGCACGAGGTGACCAGCCCGCAGGCCTTCGAAG
>CAZBUU010000516.1:0-2127 GCA_964495125.1 uncultured Rubrivivax sp. | reverse complement strand
AGCGCACGGCCTTCGGCGATGGCCACCGGCGTCAGGTTCTTGCGGTTGGTGACGTCGCCGATGGCGTAGTGCCCCGGCAGCGCCGTGGCCAGGCCGGCATCGATGCGCACGGCACCCAGCGCATCCAGCCCGATGCCCGCCGCCTCCAGGCCCAGGCCCTGTGTGCCTGGCTTGCGTCCCGTGGCGTTCAGCACCCAGGGGAACTCGCGCACGCGGTCCTCGCCGAAGCTGAGCAGCCAGCCCGAGGCGGTACGGGCGATGCGGCTGGGCGCGCTGCCGGGATGCAGTTCCACGCCCGCCGCCGCCAGTTCGGCGGCGGCGGCGGTGCGCAGCATCTCGTCGAAGCCGCGCAGCGGCAGGCGGTCGCGGAAGTAGAGCGACACCTTCGAGCCCAGCCGCGCCAGCATGCTGGCGAACTCCACCGCGATGTAGCCGCCGCCGACCACGGCGCAGGTGGGCGGCAGGGTGTCCAGGTCCAGCAGTTCGTCGCTGGTGGCGCAGGTCTCGATGCCCGGGATGCTGTCGCGCACCGGCGCGGCGCCCGTGGCCAGCAGCACGTGGCGGGCCGTGAGCACGCGGTCGCCCACGCGCACGCGGTGCGGCGCCTCCAGCACCGCGCGGCCTTCGAACAGCGTCACGCCGCTGCCTTCCAGCAGCTTGCGGTAGATGCCTTCCAGCCGCGCCGTCTCGGCGGCCTTGGCGGCGGCCCACTGGGCCATCTCGAAGCGCGGCGGCCTGTCGATCTGCCAGCCGTAGCCCGGCGCTTCGGCGAAGGCGTCGCGGTACTGCGCCGCGTACATCAGCAGCTTCTTGGGCACGCAGCCGCGCAGCACGCAGGTGCCGCCCACGCGGCCGGCCTCCACGATGGCGACTTTGGCGCCGTGCAGCGCCGCGCGGCGCGAGGCCGCCACGCCGCCGCTGCCGGCGCCGAGGGTGACCAGGTCGAATTCGAAGTCCATGCCGGGGAACCTTTCAGGCTACGGGAGAATGTCGCACATGTTGCCCCCAAGCTCACTTCGTTCGCGGCCCCCCACGGGGGCGGTCAGCAGCTTCGGAACGGCCGGGCGATGCTGACATGAGCGAAAAGGATGCCGGCGCCAGGGCTGAAGAACTGCGCACGCAACTGCAGCACCATGCCCACCGTTACTACGTGCTGGATGCGCCGGAGATCCCGGACGCCGAGTACGACCGCCTGTTCCAGGAACTGCAGGCGCTGGAGGCCGCCCACCCCGAGCTGCTGACGGCCGATTCGCCCACCCAGCGCGTCATCGGCCAGGTGCTGGACGACCTGCTGCCGGTGCGCCATGCGCGGCCCATGCTGTCCATCCGCACCGAGACCGACACCACGCCGGCCGGCGCCGAGGCCTTCGACGCCCGCGTGCGGCGCGAACTGGAGCTGCCGGACGACGCACCACCGCTGGCCTACGACGCCGAGCTGAAGTTCGACGGGCTGGCCATCAACCTGCGCTATGTCGACGGCGTGCTGGTCCAGGCCACCACGCGCGGCGATGGCGAGACCGGCGAGGACGTGACCCACAACGTGCGCACCATCGGCCAGATCCCGCTGCGCCTGTTCGGGCAAGCGCCGCCGCTGATCGAAATCCGCGGCGAAGCCTACATGCGCCGCGACGACTTCGAGCGCCTGAACGCGATCCAGCGCGAGAAGGGGGCCAAGACCTACATCAACCCGCGCAACACCGCGGCCGGCGCCATCCGCCAGCTCGACCCGAAGGCGATGGCCGACAAGAAGCTCAGCTTCTTCGCCTACGGCCTGGGCGACGTGCAAGGCTGGGACCAGCCGCCCACGCACAGCGGCGTGCTGGACGCCATCGCCGCCTTCGGCGTGCCGGTGAATGCCGACCGCCGCGTGGTGCAGGGCGCGGCCGGCCTGGTGGCCTTCCACCAGGAAGTGGCGGCCCGGCGCGACGCGCTGCCCTTCGACATCGACGGCGTGGTCTACAAGGTCGACAGCATCGACCTGCAGCGTCGGCTGGGCTTCGTCTCCCGCGAGCCACGCTGGGCCGTGGCGCACAAGTACCCGGCGCAGGAGCAGGTCACACGGCTGAACGACATCGAGATCCAGGTCGGCCGCACCGGCAAGCTCACGCCGGTGGCCAAGCTGGAGCC
>CAZBUU010000515.1:0-2131 GCA_964495125.1 uncultured Rubrivivax sp. | reverse complement strand
GCATCGGCGCCTGCATGACCACGCTCACGGTGTTCCACGTGCTGTCGGGCGACCCGATTCCTTCAAAGAGCAGCCGGCTGTTCGACGTCGAGCTCGACGCCGCCTCGATGCCCGGCCACAAGCCTGGCGATGAGCCCACCTTCCAGCTCACGCGCTTCGACGCCGAGGCGCTGCTGCGCGATCGCCACGCGCCGTGCCAGGTGATGATGAGCGGCAGCTACCTGCCGGTGCAGGCAGCAGACGCGCGAATCAAGCCGTTCCAGATCTCGGCACGCATGGCGAGCGCCGACTTCTTCGTCATGTTCGAGGCGCCGCTGCACCTGGGCAGCGGCTGGGACCTCGAGGCCGACGCGGCGCAGGCGCGGGTGGCGGTGATCAGCCGCACGCTGAACGACAAGCTCTTCGGCGGCGAGAACAGCATCGGCCGCGAGTTGCGCCTGCGCGGCGAGACCTTCCGCGTCATTGGCGTGCTGGCCGACTGGCGCCCCTCGCCGCACTTCTTCGACACCACGCAAGGCGCCTACGCGGCACCGGCCGATGTCTACGTCCCCTTTTCCACCGCGATGGCGCTGAAGTTCGGCAGCTCCGGCAACATGGATTGCTGGGGCGACAGCGGCACACTCGGCCCGCGCGAGGTGGGCTCGCCCTGCGCGTGGATCCAGTACTGGGTGGAACTCGACTCACCCGCCGACGCTGCCGGCTTCCGCCAATATCTGCAGCAGTACAGCGAGGCGCAACGCCGTGCAGGCCGCTTCGTGCGGCCGGTCAACGTGCGTCTGCGCAACGTGATCGACCACCTGGTGCACCGCGAGGTGCTGCCGGGCGACGTGCGCCTGCAGGTCTGGCTGGCCTTCGGGTTCCTGGTTGTGTGCCTGGTCAACACCGTCGGCCTGCTGCTGGCCAAGTGCCTGCGCCGCAGCGGCGACATCGGCGTCCGGCGCGCGCTGGGTGCGCGCCGCCGCGACATCTTCGGCCAGTATCTCGTCGAGGCCGGCACCTTGGGGCTGGCCGGCGGCTTGCTGGGCCTGGCGCTGGCGTTGGGCGGCCTGTGGCTGGTGCGCCAGAGCCCCGCGCCCTATGCGCCGCTGGCGACGATGGACTGGCCGATGCTGGGCCTGACCCTGCTGCTGGCTCTGGTCGCCAGCCTCCTGGCCGGGCTGCTGCCGGCCTGGCGCGCTGCGCACGTGACGCCGGCCCACCACCTGAAAACGCAGTGACCCCGGGGAGACCGAAGCCATGGACCTGATGACCATCCTGTCGACGCTGCGGCGCCACAAGACGGCAGCCCTGCTGATCGTCATCGAAATCGCTCTGACCTCGGCCATCGTCTGCAATGCGCTGCACCTGATCAGCTCGCGCCTAGCGCTGCTGTCGCACGAGACGGGCGTCGTCGAGCAGGAACTGGTCATCGTGTCGGCGCGCGTCACCGCCTTGGCCGAGAACGGTGACGAGGTGACCCAGCGCGACCTGCAGGCACTGCGAGCGATCCCGGGCGTGAAGGACGCGACCATCACCAACCAGGTGGTCTACGGCCAGGGCAACGTCAACACGAGCGTGCGAACCGAATTCCGCGACAACGCGCCGCGCATCTCGGCCGCGCAGTGGAGCGTGGGCGACCACGCCTTGGGCACGATGGGCCTGAAGCTGCTGGAAGGGCGTGACTTCAAGCCCGAGGAGTTCACCACCGGCAATCGGCTGGACCTGATGGACAAGCCCAAGGTCGACCAGGTCATCGTCAACCGCGCTCTGGCTGAACGCCTCTTTCCAGGTCGATCGGCAGTCGGCCAGGCGGTCTACTTCTACGGCGATTCGCCGAGCACGGTGATCGGCGTCGTCGAGGCGCTGCCGCACCCTTACCCCGGGCGCCGCAAGCACAGCACGGTCCACTCGATCATGGCGCCGGTCATACCCACCTTCCGCAACGGCACCTACCAGCTGCGCGTCGACCCGACCCAGCGCGACGCTGTGATGCGCGCCGCCGGCGCGGCGCTGGAGAAGGTGGACGGCACGCGCATCATCAACGACGCCAAGGCCATGCCCGAGATGCGTCGCGACTACTACGCCAGCGACCGCGCCATGGCCTGGCTGATGGGCGGCGTGATCGTGGCGCTGATGCTGGTGACGGCCTTCG
>CAZBUU010000514.1:0-2147 GCA_964495125.1 uncultured Rubrivivax sp. | reverse complement strand
GGTCGGCCTTGCGGCCGGCCATGTCGATGAGGTAGGCGCGCAGCTGGCGCGCCATGAGGTCGAAGAGCAGCGCCAGACCGCTGGCTGCGGCCAGCGACCACAGCGTGACGTAGGCCTGGTGCGGGATGACCTTGTCGTAGATGACGCTGGTGGCCAGGCCGGTGACCAGCATCAGCACGTTGCTGAGCAGCGCCGCCATCAGCGCGCCGCGGTAGTAGGGCAGGAAGCGCCGCATCGTGCCCCACAGCCAGTGCGAGCCGGCTTCGCGGGCGAAGGACGGCGTGGCGCCCGAGGTCAGCGAGGCCTCGCCCTCGGCGCGTGGTGTGGCCACCAGCGCCACGCCGGTGTATTCGCCCTCCAGCTCGGCCTCGCTGGCCGTGCAGGCGCTGTGCTCGCGGCCGGGCATCACGATGTCGTAGCGGCCGTCGTGGCGGCGCGCCACGACGATGCAGCAGTCGGCCTCCTTCAGCAGAAGCACGGCCGGCATCAGCATCTCGTTGAGTTCGCCGACGCGGCGCTGCAGCAGCCCGGCGTTGTAGCCGGCTTCGTTGAGCACGCGGATGGCCTGGTCGGGCCCCAGGCGGCCGGCCTCGCCGATGTCGGCCGGCAGGCCGGCCAGCAGCGACTCGGGCGTGCGCTCGCGGCCGTGGTGGCGTGTGAGCCAGCTCAGCGCGTGGGCGAGTGCGTCGTTGTCCAGGTTCCAGCCCCGCGGCGGCAAAGCCGACGCTTCGCCATGCGGCGGCACACCGGGCGGCGGTTGCGCCGGGGTCTGCAGGCCAGGGTCGTCGCGGGCGGACATGGATGCTCAGCGTGTTCAGCGCCCCCGTGCGGCCAGGGCCAGCTTCTCGAACTCGGTCTCGATGTCGCGCACGATCTGCGGCAGGTCGAAGAGCGGCGAACTGCGGCCGTGCTCGGCCAGGAAGCGCTTGTAGGAGACGATGCGCTGCGGCGTGCGGCCCAGCGCGATGGCGAGCTTTTCGTAGTCGGCCAGGTTATCTGTCACCAGGTCGGGCAGGCCCACGGCGTGCAGCAGGCTGCCGGCCATGCGGCTGATGTAGGTGCGGCCGGCGCGCGTGACGATGGGCAGGCCCATCCACAGCGCGTCGCTGGCGGTGGTGCCGGCGTTGAAGGGAAAGGTGTCCAGCATCAGGTCGGCCAGCTGGAAGCGCGCCAGGTACTCCGAGGGCGCCACGCGCGGCGCGAAGACCAGCCGCTCCGGGGCGATGCCCTGCGCGGCCGCCGCGGCCAGCATGTTCGCGCGCGCGGTGTCGTTGTCGGCGAGCAGCCACAGCACGCTGCCCGGCACGCCGTTCAGGATGCGCATCCAGGCCCCGAACATCTCGGGCGTGAACTTGTGGTTGTTGTTGAAGCTGCAGAAGACGAAGGCGTCGTCGGGCAGCCCGTACTTCGAACGCGCGGGCCGCGGCGCCACGTCGCGTTTCCGGTCGCTGACCTGGTAGCAGTGCGGCAGGTAGATGGGCTTCTCGGTGCAGAAGGGCAGCAGCTCCGGCGGCATGACGAAGCGGTCGGCCAGCATCCACTCCACGCCGGGGATGGCGCTGGTGCCGGGCAGGCCCAGGTAGCTCACCTGCACCGGCGCCGGACGCTGCTGCAGGATGTGCGGCCGCGCACCGCTGGTCAGGCCCTGCAGGTCCACCAGCACGTCGATGCCGGCCTGCGCGATGAGCCGGGCCGCGGTGACGTCGTCCACGCCGGCCAGCTTCACGTGGTGGTCCATCGCACGCAGGATGCGTTCACGCTGACGGCGGAACTCGGGCTGCGCCGATTCCGGCGTCCAGCAGAAGGCCGTGACCTCGAAGCGTTCGCGGTCGTGCAGTTCGAACAGCTCCGGCGTGAGCAGGCCCACCGCGTGCATGTGCAGGTCGCCCGAGAGATAGCCGATCCTGATGCGGCCGCTGCGCTTGGGGCTCAGCGTGTAGAGCGGCATCGCCGGCGGCTTCGGCAGCTTCTCCTGCACGAAGCGCGTGGCGGCCAGCAGCTGCAGCGCGGGGTCGTCGGTGAGGCCCATGCTGGCCAGCAGCGAGGTGCCCATCAGCAGCTGGTTCTCCGTCACCGCGCCCACCGGCAGGTAGTGCGGCCAGGCGCACTGCTTCTGGCGGATGTGCACGTAGTGCTGGATGACGTCG
>CAZBUU010000513.1:0-2152 GCA_964495125.1 uncultured Rubrivivax sp. | reverse complement strand
AGCGCCGAGAACAGCGCCACGCCGATGTCGGCGTTTTCCGTCGTCACGGCGCCCAGCGCCTCCTGCGCCTTGAGCAGTGCCACCTGGGCCTGCGAGCGGCTGAGCTTGTCGGCCTTGGTCAACAGCGCCAGCAAGCGCACCTCGCCGTTGGCCAGGCGCGGGGCGATGAATTCGAGCAGGTTGCGGTCCAGCTCGGTGAAGCCCAGGCGGGAATCCACCATGAGCACCACGCCGTGCAGCGGCCGGCGCAGCTGCAGGTAGTCGGCCATCACCTGCTGCCAGCGCAGCTTGGCACTGCGCTCCACGGCCGCGTAGCCGTAGCCGGGCAGGTCGGCGAAGAGCGCGTCCGGCGCGTCCTTGGGGCCCACTTCGAACAGGTTGATGTGCTGCGTTCGCCCGGGCGTGCGCGACGCGAAGGCCAGTCGCTTCTGCTGGGCCAGGCGGTTGATCGCCGTGGACTTGCCGGCGTTGCTGCGGCCCACGAAGGCGATCTCCGGCAGCTCACCGCCGGGCAGCTGCGAGAGCTGGCTGGCCGTGGTGAGGAAGCGCGCGCTGTGCGTCCAGGCCAGGGCGGCCTTGGCGGCGTCCGGGACGCTGGTGGGGGCGTGAATGCTGCGTGTCATGGGGCATTGTAAAATTCGCGGTTTGCTTTTCGGCCGCCCACCACTTGAGAAAGCCCGGCATGCCCCGCCTGACGTCGCGCCCGCTCCCCTTTACGCGCCCCGCCACCGTGCTCGCCGCGTTGGTCTTGTCGAACCTGTGCCTGGGCGCAGCCCTGGCCGCCGAACCCGTTGCGGCGTTCAAGGCCGACCCGGCCAAGGGTCAGCAGCTGGCCACGGCCTGCGGCGCCTGCCACACGCAGGATGGCTCGCGCGGCGCGCCCGCCAACCCCATCCTGGCCGGCCAGCACCCTGAGTACGTCGTCAAGCAGCTGGTCGAGTTCAAGGCTGGCAAGCGCAAGAACGCCATCATGTCCGGCATGGCCGCGGCGCTGTCCGAAGACGACATGAAGCACATCGCCGCCTTCTACGGGAAGCTGTCGGCCAAGCCGGGCTTCGCCAGGAACAAGGAGCTCGTGGCACTGGGCGAACAGATCTACCGCGGCGGCATCCTGGCCAAGCAGGTGCCCGCCTGCGCCGGGTGCCACAGTCCCAACGGTGCCGGCCTCCCGGCCCAGTACCCCCGCGTCGGCGGCCAGCATAACGACTACACCGAGGCCCAGCTCACCGCCTTCCGCAGCGGGGCGCGCACGAACAGCGCCCAGATGACGGCCATCGCCGCCAAGCTGAGCGACAAGGAAATCAAGGCCGTTTCCGACTACATCGCCGGCCTGCGCTGAGCGCCGGGCGCTTCGCGCTTCCCTGACGACGGGCCGGTCTTGTACCGGCCCGTCGCCATTTGTGGCGCCGTTCGGTGTAAGAACGGGGCCTCACCGGCCGACTGCCGGTGGTCGTCAACGTGGAGTCGAGATGCACTTGCTCAAGGATCGCGGTTTTGTCCATCCGGTCGCGTCGGAGATCACGCCCAAGGCGGTGTACCAGGGCCGGCGCCGCGTGTTGCAGGGCCTGGCCGCCGGCGGCGCATGGGCCGGGCTGCCGGCCCTCGGTGGCGCCCAGACGGCCCGGCCGGGCAAGCTGGCCCCCCTGCCCGGAGCCCGAAGCTCCGCGGCCGGCGCCACGGTCATGGACAAGCCCACGGCCTACGCCGATGCCACCTCGTACAACAACTTCTACGAGTTCGGCACCGACAAGGCCGATCCCGCCCAGTACGCCGGCTCGCTGAAGCCGCGCCCCTGGACGGTGGCGGTGGAAGGCGAGGTGAAGAAGCCCGGCAGCTTCGATCTCGACACGCTGCTCAAGCTCAGCCCCATGGAGGAGCGCGTCTACCGGCTTCGCTGCGTGGAGGGCTGGTCCATGGTCATCCCGTGGGTCGGCTACTCGCTGTCGGAACTGATCAAGCGCGTGGAACCCACCGGCAACGCGAAGTACCTGCAGTTCGTGACGCTGGCCGACCGCCAGCAGATGCGCGGCATCGCCTCCGGCTCGCTGGACTGGCCCTACACCGAGGGCCTGCGCATGGACGAGGCCATGCACCCGCTGACGCTGCTGGCCTTCGGCATGTACGGCGAGGTGCTGCCCAACCAGAACGGCGC
>CAZBUU010000512.1:0-2169 GCA_964495125.1 uncultured Rubrivivax sp. | reverse complement strand
CGGTGCTGCTGCTGCTGAGCGTGAGGGTCTGCCCGACCACCGGCGACGCCGGCGCCACGGTGATGGCGGCCGAGGGCGGCGTCACCGTGCTGCCCGCGGCTGCAGCCACGGCCGCCCCCGCGTTCAGCATGCCGGCGCCGCAGAAGCTGTTGCAGTAGCACTCGTCCTGCACCACGTTGCTCACCGCCGCACGGCAGGCGCTGATGCCGCTGGTGCCGCCGGTGCTGGGGAAACTTCGTGCCGTGCTGGTGATGTAGTTGCGCACCTGCGCCGGCGTGGCACTGGGGTTCACCGACACGATGAGCGCCGCCACCCCCGCCACCAGCGGCGACGAGAAGCTGGTGCCCAGCGTGTAGTCGAAGCTGTCGCTGTAGCCATTGGCTGCGGGCACGGTCGAGCCGAGGTTCGTCGCCGCCAGGATGGGGTAGAGGCAGGCGCCGCTCAGGTTGACGCAGTTCCCGCCCGGTGCGCCGATGGTGGGCTGCGCACTGGCCGTGCCCAGGCTGGAGAAGCCGACCTTGGTGCCGACGTTGCGCAGCGCCGTCACGCCGATCACGCCGGTGCAGCTGGCCGGCGCTTCCATGGGCTCGCCCTCGCTGTTGCCGGCCGAGGCGACGATCACCGCGCCGGCCGCCAGCACGTCGTTCACCGCCGACTGGTAGGCCGCGCTGCAGGTGCCGCCGCCCAGGCTCATGTTGATCA
This sequence comes from uncultured Rubrivivax sp., assembly GCA_964495125.1. Taxonomy (GTDB): domain Bacteria; phylum Pseudomonadota; class Gammaproteobacteria; order Burkholderiales; family Burkholderiaceae_C; genus Rubrivivax. Next base: position 1,467 of record CAZBUU010000512.1, on the reverse strand, counting down.
CCTTGGCCGGGTTCGGGTTGTCGGGCACGCCGTCGACGTGGATGCCGGCGGACCAGCGCATGGCGGCGAAGATGTCGGAACTGGTGCCGAAGCACTTGCCCAGCACGCGCACCGGCAGCACCTTCACGCCCGGCGCCGTGCCGGCCATGCCGATGCCGTTGTCGGTGGCCGCGCCCACCAGGCTGGCCGTGCTGGTGCCGTGCCAGGAACTGGACGTGGCCACCGCGCGGCCCGTGCCGCTGGGGTCGCACTGGTAAAACGTGCCGCCGGGGTTGCTGTTCTCGGCGGCGGTGGTGTAGTCGCCGGGGTCGCTGGGGTCGCCATCGCGGCCGTCGCCATCGTTGGCCACTTCGGTGTCGGCGACGAAGTCGTAGCCATCCAGCAGGCGGCCAGTGAGGTCGGGATGCTCCTTGCGCACGCCGGTGTCCAGCACGGCCACCACCACCGTGCTGCTGCCCAGGGTGCGGTTCCACGCCGCTTCGATGCCGATGGACGAGACCAGGTCGCGGTCGGACGTGGCCGCATTGGCCGTGGGCGTGCGCAGGTACCACTGGCCCGCCACGGGGCCGCCCGTGCTGCCGCTGACGGCGGGGCCGGCCAGGTAGTAGGGATCGTTGGGCGGGGTGTGGCGCCGAACGCGCTGCACCGGCTCGACGAACTCCACGTCCGGGTCGGCCTTCAACAGAGCCACCAGCGCCGCGCTGCTCATGCCCTTGGCACGCACCACCTGCGTGTGGGCGCCCACGGCATCCCCGGCCTCCAGCGTGCGCCCCACGCGCTGGCCCAGCGCCGTGGCGCGGCCGGACAGCGCGCTGCGGACCGCCGCCACTTCGGCGCGCGACGAGAGCGCGTGCTGGCGCACGCTGGCCGCTTCGGCTTTGAACTTGACGATCACCGCGCCGGGCACCGGCGGCAGGCTCTTGGCGGCGAGAAGGGGCCCGGTGGCGCACAGGGCCAGGGTGCCCAGCGCCAGGTGGCGCAGGAACGTGCAGATGTTCATCGGACCAGTGTATGGGCCGGATCCAGAGCCAATGCGTTGGAAAGGGCCGTTGGAGGCCCGGTTTCTCCTCAATTTTGTCAACAGGCGTTGCCCCGGGTTACGCCGTTTTCGGGCCTCGGCCGGGCCTCTTGGCCGACCAGAAAAAAGGCCCGCTCGCGCGGGCCTTCGGCTTCGGGAGGGCAGGCGTTCAGCGCGCCATCACCTGCACCATCTCGAGCACCTTGTTGGAGTAGCCCCATTCGTTGTCATACCAGGACACGACCTTGATGAAGGTCTTGTCCAGCGCGATGGAAGCGTCGGCGTCGAAGACGCTGGTGCACGGTTCGCCGCGGAAGTCCGTGGCGACGACCTTGTCTTCGGTGTAGGCCAGCACGCCCTTCATCGGGCCCGCCGCGGCGGCCTTCATGGCGGCGCAGATCTCCTCGAAGCTGGCTTCCTTGATCAACTCCGCGGTGAGGTCGACGACC
>CAZBUU010000511.1:0-2172 GCA_964495125.1 uncultured Rubrivivax sp. | reverse complement strand
GGCCGTTCGCCAGCGGACCGGCGGAGCCGGATCCGCGGCTCTTGCTTGATGTGCACGGCCTCGCTGCGCGAGGCGTGCGTCGGTGCGCTCGCTGTTGTCGCTTGAGGCCCTTTCATGAAGACCGTTCCCGTTTCCTTCGAGTTCTTCCCGCCCAACACGCCGGTGGGCGCCGAGAAGCTCAAGGCCGTGGTCGCCGAGCTGGCGACCGCGAAGCCCGAGTTCTTCAGCGTCACTTACGGCGCCGGCGGCTCCACGCGCGACAAGACGCTGGCCACGGTGCAGCAGATCGCGGCCATGGGGCACGAGGCGGCGCCGCATCTGTCGTGCATCGGCAGCACGAAGGAAAGCATCGCCGAGATCCTGGCCACGTACCGGGCGCAGGGCATCCGGCGCCTGGTGGCGCTGCGCGGCGACCTGCCCAGCGGTACCGCCACGGCCGGTGAGTTCCGCTACGCCAGCGAACTGATCGAGTTCATCCGCGCCACGCAGGGCGCCGACTGGCACATCGAAGTGGCGGCCTATCCGGAGTACCACCCGCAGCAGCGCTACGTGAAGCGCGACCTGGAGCACTTCGCGCACAAGGTGAAGGCAGGCGCGGACTCGGCGATCACGCAGTTCTTCTTCAACCCCGAGTCCTACTTCCACTTCGTCGACGAAGTGCGCAAGCTGGGCGTCGAAGTGCCCATCGTCCCGGGCATCATGCCCTTCCACAACTTCGCCCGCATCGCGCAGATCTCGGCGCGCGACGGCATCGACATCCCGCGCTGGGTGGCCCTGAAGATGGAGGGCTACATGGACGACGCCGCCAGCATCCGCGCCTTCGGCATCGACGTCGTCACGCGGCTGTGCGAGCGCCTCATCCAGGGCGGTGCGCCCAGCATCCACTTCTACGCGCTGAACCAGAGCGCGGTGACGCTGGAGATCTGCCGCCGCCTCGGCCTGGCGCCCTGATGTCGCGCGGCTTGCGCCCCGTCTGACGCGGGGCTGACGGCGCTTGATGCAGCGCCGCAACATCGCGGGTTTCAGCGTTTGACCACGATCAAGTCATGGCTTCTCTGGGGCGCTGAGCCGCTCCGCGCCCATCGGGGCAGGTGCCCAATCTCCGCTGACGGCCGCACACGGCCTGTTCTTCGCACAACCCCTGGAGATGACACCCATGAAGAAGATCCTCGGCCTCACCGCCCTCGGCCTGGCCCTCGCGGCCCCCGCCTTTGCGCAAGACACCGGCAGCTGGATCATCCGCGCCCGCGCGGTGAGCTTGAAGTCCGCCAACACCAACAGCGCCGACCTGAAGGCCACGCTCACTTCGCTGGGCTCGGCCGAAGCCAAGATCAACGACCGCTGGCTGCCCGAAGTGGACATCACCTACTTCTTCACGCCGAACCTGTCGGCCGAACTGATCCTGACGTATCCGCAGAAGCAGAAGCTGTCCATCACGAACGTCGGCGAGATCGGCACCTTCAAGCACCTGCCGCCGACGCTGTCGCTGCAGTACCACGTCACCGGCCTGGGCGGCTTCCGACCCTACGTCGGTGCCGGCGTGAACTTCACCAACATCTCCGACGTGAAGTGGGGCGCCACCGGCCAGGCCCTGGGCCTGAACCTCAAGCGCACCAGCACCGGCCTGTCGCTGCAGCTGGGCTTCGACGTCCCGATGGGCGACGGCTGGCTGTTCAACGCCGACATCAAGAAGGTGCAGCTCAAGACCGACGTCAGCTCCAACGGCACGAAGATCGGCACCTTCAAGGTCGATCCGACGCTGATCAGCCTCGGCGTGGGCAAGCGCTTCTGACCGGCTGAGTGCAGCCCGGGCCCGCGACGCGCGGGCCCCTCAGTCTCTTTCAGGGCCCGGCGGTGGCGACACCCCCGGGCCCTGCCACATGGGGCCTTCGTCGGTGAGGATGGCGTCCAGCGGCACGTCGTGCGCTTCGGCCGTCAGCCAGGGCACGAAGCCGTTGGCGTAGGCCAGGCCCACGGTCGTGGGGCGTGGCGACAGCGTGGCCAGCGTGCGGTCGTAGAAGCCGCCGCCGTAGCCCAGGCGCACGCCCCCGGGGCCGAAGCCCACGCAGGGCACCAACAGCACGGTCGGGTGGAAGGCGGGCGTGTCCTTGGGCTTGGGGATGCCGTAGGCGTCTTCTTCCATCTCGCAGCCCGGGAACCACATGTGGAAGG
>CAZBUU010000510.1:0-2177 GCA_964495125.1 uncultured Rubrivivax sp. | reverse complement strand
CGCCTTCCGGCGTGCTCTTGGTGAGCATCGGCGTCTCGATGTCGATGAAGCCCTGGTCGTCGAGGTACTTGCGCACCTCCATCGCGACGCGGTAGCGCAGCATCAGGTTCTTCTGCATCGTCGGCCGGCGCAGGTCGAGCACGCGGTGCGTCAGGCGCACCGTCTCGCTGAGGTTGTCGTCGTCGAGCTGGAACGGCGGCGTGACGCTGGGGTTCAGCACCACGAGCTCGTGCGCCAGCACCTCGATCCGGCCGCTGGTGAGGTTGGCGTTCTCGGTGCCGGCCGGGCGCGCGCGCACCTTGCCGACGACCTTCAGGCAGAACTCGTTGCGCACGCCCTCGGCGGTCTTGAACATGTCGGCGCGGTCGGGGTCGCAGACGATCTGCACCAGGCCCTCGCGATCGCGCAGGTCGATGAAGATGACGCCGCCGTGGTCGCGGCGTCGGTGGGCCCAGCCCATCAGCGTGACGGTCTGGTCCAGCAGCTTCTCGCTGACCAGGCCGCAGTATGTGGTTCTCATGGTGTCGCTCCGTCGAAAGAGGAGGAGGAAGGATTCAAGGGGTGATCTGCTGGGCGCTGTCGCGAGCCCCGGCACGGTGGCCGCGGGCGGGGCTCGTCAGGGCTGGCCGGATGCCGACGCCGGGCCAGCCCGGTCAGTTTCGGGCCGCCGCCATGGCGGCATCGGCTTCGGAACCGGGGACCACCACGCCCATGGAGATGACGTACTTGAGCGCCTCGTCCACGCTCATCTTGAGCGGCAGCACGTCGGCGCGGGGCATGATCAGGAAGAAGCCTGAGGTCGGGTTGGGCGTGGTCGGCACGTACACGCTCACGTGCTCGCCGGACAGGTGCTGCGCCACCTCGCCGCCGGGCTTGCCGGTGACGAAGGCGATCGTCCACGAGCCTTCGCGCGGGTACTGCACCAGCACCGCCTCGCGGAAGGCGTTGCCATTGCTGGAGAACAGCGTGTCCGAGACCTGCTTGACCGAGTTGTAGATGCTCTTGACGATCGGGATCTTGCCGAGGATCTGGTCCCACTGCCGCAGCCACCATTGCCCGAAAATGTTGGCGGCGAACACGCCCGTCAGCAGCAGCGCGACCAGCATCACCAAGACGCCGAAGCCGGGGATGTGGCGCAGCTTCTCCAGCCCCGCCCGCGCCGCGTCGGGCAGCACGGCCTGGGTGGCGGTGACCAGGGTCTCGAACACGCCGTCGAGGGCGCCGAGCAGCCAGGCCAGCACCCAGATCGTGATGGCCAGGGGCAGCCAGACGAGCAGGCCGGCGAGCAGGTATTTCTTCACGGGCGTGGGGCGACGGCGGCGCTTTGGGCTTCAGTCGCTCGACGATGGCGTCGGTGCGGCCGCGGGGGCCGGCGCCGGGGCGGCGGCTTCGGTCTTCGCCGATTCGGCCGGCTTGGCAGCGTCGGCAGGCTTGGCTGCCTCCGCGGGCTTGCCGCCAGCTTCCGACTTGGCCTCGGGCTTGGCACCACCACGGAAGTCGGTGACGTACCAGCCCGAGCCCTTGAGCTGGAAGCCCGCGGCCGTGACCTGCTTGGCATAGGCCTCGGCAGCGCAGGCCGGGCAGGTGGTGAGCACGGGGTCGGACATCTTCTGCAGCACGTCCTGCGCGTGGCCGCAGGCGGAACAGCGGTAGGCGTAGATGGGCATGGCGTGGAAGAGGCTCAGTGCTGAAAAGGAGGGGCTTCGCCGAGGCGAAAAACCCAGAATTATAGGCGGGTCGGCACGCTTCAAGCCCCCAGGCCCGACCGGACCGTCCTGCTCAGGCCACGCCGTGCGTGAGGATGCGCGTGACGACCAGGCCGATGACGAAGCCCACGGCCGCCCAGATCAGCGTCTGCAGCAGCCGGTTCGTGCGCCGCTGCTCGGCCAGCAGCGCCTGCAGCACGGCGTCGTCGCGGGGCCGGCCCTGCTGGTCGAGCGCACGGTGCAGCAGGCGCGGCAACTGCGGCAGCAGCTGCGCATAGCGCGGCGCCTCGGCCTTCAGGCCGCTGACCAGCGCGCGCCAGCCCACCTGCTCGTTCATCCAGCGCTCGAGGAAGGGCTTGGAGGTGGTCCAGAGGTCCAGGTCGGGGTCGATCTCGCGCCCCAGACCCTCGATGTTCAGCAGCGTCTTCTGCAGCAGCACCAGCTGCGGCTGGATCTCGACGTTGAAGCGCC
>CAZBUU010000509.1:0-2177 GCA_964495125.1 uncultured Rubrivivax sp. | reverse complement strand
CGCGCGCCAGCGTCTGCACGACCTTGTTGTCCATCGTGCCGCCGTGCAGCGGGTGGGGGTGGCACACCAGGGCCACGCCGGCCGGCGCGTGCGCGTGGGCGTCGAGGGCGCATTCCAGCGTGCCCGCCGGCCCCGCGACGGTGACGCGCCGCGTGCCCGCGTTCATCGGCCCACGGTCGGCGGCAGCACCAGCCGCTCGACGACGCGGCCGTTCTTGAGGTGTTCCTCGACGATCTCGTCGATGTCGCTCTTGTCGACGAAGGTGTACCAGGTCTCTTCGGGGTAGACCACCAGCACCGGGCCGCCGGCGCAGCGGTCCAGGCACCCCGCCTTGTTGACCCGCACCGCGCCGGGACCGGCCAGGCCCGCGGCCTTGACGCGCGACTTGCAGTGCTCGAAGGCGCCCTGCGCGTCGTGGTCGGCGCAGGCGGCGTCGCCGTTGCTGCGCTGATTCAGGCAGAAGAAGACGTGGTGCTTGTAGTAGCTCATGCGCCAATTGTAGGCAGCGCCTCAGTCGCGTCCGCGCGCGCCCAGCCTCGTGAAGAGCCAGGCCATGGCGGCGTAGGGCCACAGCCAGCCGATCCACTGCGCCAGGCCGTGGAAGCGCACGAAACGGCCCTGCTCCCAGGCCTGCAGGCTTTGCGCGAAGTAGGGGTCCGAGGGCGCCTGCGCCACGCCCACCACCAGTGCCGTGAGGGCCACCAGGCCCAGCCCCATGACCACGCGCGAGCCTGCCGGTGCCGCCAGCAGGGCCACCAGCAGACCCACCACGAAGCCTTCGCGCGCCGGTTCGGCCACCCAGGCCAGCGCATGCGCCGGGCCGAAGTTCAGCATCGTCGACAGCGTCATGCCGCCGGCGGCCAGCAGCACGGCGCCCAGAGCCGCGACCACGCGCCGCCAGCCCCTGGGCATGACGCTGTAGGCCACGAAGATCGGCGCCAGCAGCCCGGCGGCGATGATCAGTGCTTCGGTGATCGGGCGCAGCGGCGTGCCCGCCGCCGGCGCTGCCACCAACAGCCCATGCACGTCGGCGGCCCAGGGCACGTCGGCCAGCCCTTCGGCCAGCCAGTCACGCAGGCGTTCGCCCACCTGGCCCAGGCCCAGCGGCACCGGCGCCGGAAACAGCAGTCCCAGCGGCCACAGCGCCACCAGGGCCAGCGCGCCAGCACTGTCGCGCGAGACCCAGCGCGAGCGCAGCCGCTGCCAGCGGTCGACCAGGCCCAGCGCGTGGCCGCCCAGTGCCAGCACGGTGCCCGCCAGTCCGCCGGCGCTGTTGAGCGCGAGATCTTCCAGCGCGGGCACGCGGCGTGGCAGGAACTGCTGCAGCACCTCCATCGTGTAGGACAGCGCAGCCGGCAGCAGCGCTGCGGCCAGGAAGGCCGCGCGCAGCGAACCGCCGCTGCGCCTCACACCCACGCAAACCAGCAGGCCCAGCGGCAGGTAGCCCAGGCCGTTGGACCAGGCCTCGAAGCCGCCCTGCCAGCCCGTGCGCGGCAGCACCAGCAGCGTGGTCAGGTCGTGCCCCGGGGGCCAGCGCCAGTCGGTCAGCGGGTACAGGCTGGCGTACATCACGAGCAGCGCCCAGACCAGCGCCAGCGGCGTGGCCAGGCTGCGATGCCCGTGCACGGCCACGCCTCAGAAAGGCTTGACGACCACCAGCACCACCGTGGCGGCGAACAGCAGCACCGTCACTTCATTGAAGACGCGGAACCACTTGTGGCTGCGCTTGTTGGCGAACTGCTCGAAGCTGCGCAACACGCCGCGGCACAGGTGGTGGTAGCCCAGCGCGCCCACCACCAGCAGCAGCTTGGCGTGCATCCAGCCCTGGCCCTTGCCGATGCCCACGCCCAGCCACAGCCACAGGCCCAGCACCAGGGCCGGCACCATCAGCAGGCTGGAGAAGCGGTACAGCTTGCGGCCCATCAGCAGCAGGCGTTCACGCTCGGCATGGCTGTCGGCCGGCACCATCGCCAGGTTGACGAAGATCCGCGGCAGGTAGAAGAGCCCGGCGAACCAACTGGCCACGAAGACGATGTGGAAGGCCTTGACCCAGAGATACGCGCTTGTCATCGCGGCATTATCGACACGGCGAAAAAAAGCCCCGGTGCGAACACCGGGGCTTGCAAGCCTTATCGCTGTCATCACGCTAAGGCACCTGCTCAGGGAGGAAAAGCAGG
>CAZBUU010000508.1:0-2188 GCA_964495125.1 uncultured Rubrivivax sp. | reverse complement strand
AACCTGAGCCTGCTGATGGAGCGCAGCTTCGCCAGCGTCCAGGAGCTCAACCGCTTCCGCAAGGAGATGGCGGCGGCCGTTGCTGCCTCGGTCGCGCCGGTCAGCCCCGCGGCCGGTTGACCCACCAGATCCCCGCGCACACCGCCACCAGCGCGGTGGCCAGGCGCGCCGTCAATGGCTCGCCCAAGATCAGCACCCCGGCCCAGAGGCCGAACAGCGGCGTGAGCAGCGTGAACGACGAGATCTTCGTCGCCGGGTAGTGGCGCACCAGCCAGAACCACACCAGGTAGCTGGCGAAGGTGATCAGCACCGTCTGGAAGCCCAACACGCCCCAGCTCAGCGGCGAGAGCGAGGCCGGAATAGATTCGCCGTGCAGCAGCGAAGCCATGCCCAGCGCCGCGCCCGAGACCACCAGCTGGTACAGCAGCGTCTTCTCGGCGCTCGCCGTGGCCAGGCGCGTGCCGCGCACGGTGAGCGTCGTCACGCCCCAGAAGCAGGCGGCGGCCAGGCCCAGCGCGTCGCCGAGCCACTGGCGGTCGCCGGCGGCCGGCCGCGTGAAGCCTTCGGCGAAGGCCCACACCACGCCGGCGAAGGCCAGCAGCAGGCCGCCCACCTGCGTGGCGTGCAGGCGTTCGCTGCGGCTGACGAGCGGCATGCCCAGCGCCACGATGAAGGGCGCGACGTAGAGGAACACCGTCAGGCGCGACGCCGTGGTGAACTGCAGGCCGCTGAAGATGCAGCCGAACTCGGCGGCGAACAGCAGCCCCGCGGCCAGGCCGGCGGGGCCGGTGCCGTCGCGCGCGAGCACGGGCAGGCGCCGCCAGGCGCACCAGCCCAGCAGCAGCAGCGCCGCGCCCAGCGAACGCAGCGCCGCCTGCAGCAGCGGCGGGATCTCGGCCAGGCCCACCTTGGCCGCCACCTGGCCCAGGCCCCAGAGGGCGGCGCAGCCGACGACCAGGGTCACGGCGCGTGGGTCCAGTTGCGAATGGCGGCCGTCGTTGCTCATGCGGGGCTCGTGCGTGTCAGCGCCCATGCCACCGCGGCGCAGGCCAGACCGGCCAGCGCGCCCGAGGCGTGGGCGACGGGAGCGACGGCAATGTCCCAGCCGTCGCCGGCGCGCAGCGGGGGCCCCCAGGGCGCCTCCAGCAGCACCTTGGCGGCGAGGCCGGCCAGCACGACCGCGCCCAGGCCCCGCCGCAGCCCGCGTTCGTGCAGCAGGAGCGCCAGCGCGGCCACGGCCACGCCGGCGTGAAGCACGCCCGACAGGCCGCCGAAGTGCGCCAGGGCCGGCTGCGCCAGCAGGCCCGCCTGGGTCAACGGCCAGGCCGTGGCCCAGGCCAGCGCGTAGGGCCAGGGCAGCCTCGCCGCCCAGCCCAGCGCCGCCACCACCGCCGCGCCGGCCAGGTTGGCGCCCAGGTGCATCGGGCTCCAGTGCACGAAGGCGGCGCTGAACGCGCGCCAGGGTTCGGAGGCCGCCAGCGCCGGCTGCCAGTCGAGCAGCGCGGGCGGCAGCAGGAAGGCCAGCATGGCCGCCACACCGAGGCCGGCCGCCAGCGCCAGCCAGGCGGTCCCAGGGTGGTTCAGGCGAAGACCGCGTTCCACAAGGCCAGCACGGCGTCGCGCTGCACCGCCATCGTGTCGGCGTCGAACTGCGTCGGTCTTTCGTCCAGCCGTGCGCGATGCTGGGCGCGGCGCAGCTCGCGGTAGGCGTCGGCGGCGGCGTGGCCCACGCCGGCGGGCAGCAGGCCGGCGTCTTCGGCGCGCTGCAGCAAGGCGATGTTGCCGGCATTGGGGAGCAGGGCCTCGTGCGCGCCGGCATGGGCCAGCACCAGGTACTGCACGGCGAACTCGACGTCCACCATGCCGCCCGGGCTGTGCTTGACGTCGAAGCGCCCGGCCGGCACCGGCCGCGCGGCGCGCAGCTTCTCGCGCATGCCGCGCACCTCGTCGCGCAGCGCCGCGGCGTCGCGCGGGGCGGTGAGCACGTGGCGGCGCGTGGCCTCGAATCGCGACAGCACGGCGGCGTGGCCGGCGGCGAAACGCGCGCGCGTCAGCGCCTGGTGCTCCCAGGTCCACGCCGTGTTGCTGCCGCGGCCTTCCTGGTAGCGCTCGAAGGCGTCGATGGAGGTCACCAGCAGCCCCGAGTTGCCGTTGGGCCGCAGCGCGGTGTCGATGTCGAACAGTTCGC
>CAZBUU010000507.1:0-2198 GCA_964495125.1 uncultured Rubrivivax sp. | reverse complement strand
ATGGTGCGGCAGCGCGCACCCAGCTCGGCGCATTGCTGGGCCAGCAGAATGGCCCCGACATGGCGGTCGGCGCGGGTCGGCATACGGCACCGCGCGGGCTCAGCGTCTGCCGTTCGCTGCCAACGCTCTTGGCAAGCGCACCGCAGCCAGTGGTGCTGCCAAGGGCGCCGGTGCGGCCAGCAGCGCAAGCAGGTCTTCTCGTGGCGGGAAGAGGCTGGTCTGCCCGACATGCACGACGAACGACATCAATTGGTCGAGACTCTGTGCTCGCAATCGGTCCGCCAGCGCGGCATCCAGCGAGAACTTGCAGCATGTCGCCACGGGGTCGCGTTCGAGGCCCAGCCTGATGGTTTGCAGAAGATGCAGGTTGGTCGACTGCACGTCGGTCAGTGGCAGATCGTTCATGGTCTCTCCCTGGGGTCGGCTCCCGTTGGAGCGATACGGGTTTCCGAGGTCGATGCGGAGTCCTGTCGTGCGGGCAGCTTGCTTTGAACGGCGTCTTCGTTTGACGAGTTCAGCATATTCGGTGAGGCGAAGCGCGATCAATAGCAAACGCTGAAAGTGGCGGCTGCTGGTTGCATTGCCACCCGAAAGAGCCTGCACAGACCGGCAAATGCGGGAGCCTCACTTTCGGGGCGTCACGCGCGAGCGGATCGGGCGCAACACACTTCGGATGGATCGAGACCACGGCGTCCCATCAGGTGCCGCCGCAGTGGTTGATGACGAGAGCATTCACCGACGACCACCATAGCAGCGTGCGCGCAACAACACAGACCGAGGCGGCGAAGGGCGAGCGCCCGCTCATCCCGGCATCCGAGTTTCGGGACCGCTTGATCGAGTCCCTGGATCAGGTGGGCGTACCGGTGCGTGGGCGCATGTCTTACGTGGCCTCGTTGACCTTCCGCGCCGTGCAGACGGTCAGCCGCTGGCTTGATCCTGATCGACCCGGTTTGCCGGATCTCGAGTCGTGCGCGCGCCTGTGTGATGGGTTGGGTTGCAGTAGCGACTGGATGTTGGGGCTCAGTCAGACACCCCATGGTGTCGATACGGCGCACGCCCGCCTGACAGCGGCAGAGGCTGGGTCAGCGAAGTGTTTGTGGCGTTGCGCAGTGCGTGTCGCAGCTGTGAGACCTTGCGCATGGCTGGCGACGAAATGGCACCGCAGATCCAGGACGGCGACTTGATGTTCGTGGACCTGTCGGCAGATCAGTTGGTCGGCAACGGCATCTACGCGCTGGAACTGGGCGGCCGGTTCATGGTGCGCCGCGTTGAAAGCCGCCTGGATGCAGGCCTGGTCTTCAAGTGCGAAAACCCAGCGTACGCGGACAGCGTCCTCGCGGACGCCGAGGCCGCGAAACGCATGGGCCTGCGTGTCATCGGCAAGGTCAGAGGAGCGGTTGGGGCGACCCGCTTCTGGTGGCAATAGCGGTCACCGGGGCCGAAGCCCCGGTGACGGATGCACTGTGTTGCAAGATCAGCAGCAGGAGGGCAAGCCTCCCACCGCCGATCCACGACTCGCTGCGATCAGATCGCTTCCGCCAGGCCTTTCCACTCGTGTGCCGGCAACTCGATCAGCTTGCCGCCCAAGGCCTCGAACTCCGTCGCGCGGTCGTAGTCTTCGACGTCCTGCGAGAAGTGCGTCACCGCGTTCACCAGTCCGTATCCGGTCAGGTCGCCCTCGGTGATCAGGTGACGCAGCACGCCCGCGCGCTCGGTGTCATTGAGTACATAGCGGTTGGCCAACACCTCGACCGACTTGACCGGGTCGCCGATCAACGGGATGTTCAGCGTGCGCTGCAGCTTCTGCGCTGTCTGGCGGAACGTGGCTTCCGCAACCGCCGCCTGCACGACATCGCGCACCTTCAGGAAGAAGGCCTTGTCGTCGGCCTGAAGCGTGTCGTCCTTGAACACCGTGATGCCTTCGTCATCGACGCCGAGGGCACGCCCGACGTGCGTCTTGCGCAATGACCGGTCCGAAGCGATGAGGCCATTGCGGCACACCAGCCGGTACAGCAGGGGCTGCACCGACAACGTGCCCTGACCGACCTCGGAGTTCGAGATTGCCACGCCGGCCTGCACGATGTCACCCGGCGCCATCTCGTACGTCAGCCGCGGCGTGACGCACTTCAGGTACATGCGGGTCTCGGTCAGTTCCACCGACTCGAAGCGCACTTCAGGCAACTGCCGCAGGATGGGCA
>CAZBUU010000506.1:0-2205 GCA_964495125.1 uncultured Rubrivivax sp. | reverse complement strand
CCGGCTGATGATCGACGCCAGCCACGCCAACAGCAGCAAGCAGCACCAGCGCCAGATCGACGTCATGGCCGACGTGGGGGCGCAGATCGCCGCCGGCAACCGCTGCGTGTTCGGCGTCATGGTGGAAAGCCACCTGCAGGGCGGCGCGCAGAAGTTCACCCCGGGCAAGGACGACCCGGCGAAGCTGGAGTACGGCAAGAGCATCACCGACGCCTGCATCGCCTTCGCCGACACCGAGCGCGTGCTCGAAGACCTGGCCGCTGCCGTGAAGGCGCGGCGCCAGGCGAAGGCCACCAAGGCTTGACGCCCGGCAAGACGGGCCGCACGAAGGCCGCGATACTGACGACGAAAGGGGCCCCGCCATGCGCCAGGAAGTCATCGTCCGCTTCGCGCCCGCGCGCGATTTCGTGCTGCCCGTGCCGCCGGGCGAAGCGATGGAGTCTTTCGACGCGCGGCGCTGGCTGGACGAGCAGTTCGTCGCCGAGGAGTGCGAGCCGCTGCGCGCCAGCGGCAAGGTGCTGACGGTGGACAAGATCCTCGCGCTGGCCGGCGCCGTAGGCCCGCAGCGCTTCGAGACGGACGCCGCCTACGGCGCCCACTTCGCCCGCGCCGTGCTGGGCGCGCTGGCCCGCCCCACCGCCGTGGTGGACGTGGACGGCGGCGCGATCAGCTACTGAATCCGGCGCAGCTCGGTCGCGAGCTGCTGCGCTTCGGCGCCCGGTGAGGGCGAGGCGAGCACGGGCGCCAGCACCTGAAGCCCGGCGGCCGCGGCCTCGCGGGCGGCGGCGGTCTGGCGCAGCGCGGCCTGGGCGCGGGCCTGCCACAGGAAAGACTGCGCGGCGCGGCGCATCGAGCGCGCCGCCGTCGGCGCTTCGGGCTTGGCGCGCGCCTGCGCGGCCCAGTGGCCGGCAGCCTCGCGCAGCACCGGCAGGGCGTCAGCGGGACGGCCGGCAGCGGCCAGCGCGCTGCCGTACTGCACGGCCACCCAGGGCCGCAGTGCCGCCCACTTGCTCTTGGGCCCCTCGCTCGCCAACAGCCTGGCGTTGAGCGTCCAGGCCTTCTCACCGGCGGCCAGCGCGGCCTCGGGCTTGCCGGCGCGCAGCGCCAGGTGCGAGGCCAGGTTGGCGGCGGTGAGCAGGCCGTCGGTGAACACCACGTTGGGCGGCTGCTCGTCCACGATGCGCTGGTAGACGCCCATCGCGCGCGCCGCCTCGGCCTCGGCCGCAGGCAGGGCCCCTTGCTTCAGGTGCACCATGGCCATCGACGTTCGCGTGGCGCCCACGGCCTGCTGCACGCTGGCGGCGGTGTCGATGTCGTCCTCGGGCGCCGCCGCCGTGATGGCGGCGATGCCGGGCTGGTCGGCCAGGAACAGCTCGAACTCCTTGAGCGCCAGCTCGAACTGCGCCAGCGCCTCGGCCGGCTTGTTCAGACCGCCCGCGTTGCCATGGTCGAAGAGCTGGCCGCGGTAGAGGAAGGTGCTGCCACGCACGCCGCGCAGGAAGGCGCGGCCGGCGGCGTCGCGGGCCAGCGGCATGGCGGCGTCGATGTCGCGCTGCGCGGCGTCCAGCAACGCCAGGCCGTCGGCGGCCTTGCCGCCCTGCAAGGCCAGCGAAGCCAGCGTCAGGCGGGCCGTGGCCAGGCGGGCCACGAAGGCGCCGTCGTCGCGCCGCGAGGGCAGCGCTCGGTCGCCCAGCGCCACGGCGCGTTCGGCGGCGCGCTGCGCGGTGACGGCCCCATCGGGCGTGGCGAAGGACTGCGAGCCCAGCATCTCGGCCAGGCGCGAATAGAGGTCGGCGGCCACGGCCGCCAGCTCCATGTCCTCGGGCGCAGCGGCCAGCGCCTTCTCCAGCCGCGGCAGCGCGTCTTCCACGAAGGCCTGCATCAGCTTGCCACCCTTGGGCGTGAGCCAGACGCCGTAGCTGTAACGCAGCACGAGGCCGCGCACGAGGTCCTTCACGGCGGCCAGCTGTGCGTCGGCCGCGGCGCGGGCGCGTGTGGCGCGGTCCGCCTGGTGCAGCGCGGCGCCCAGGCCCACCACCAGCGCCAGCACGGCCGTCGCCGCGGCGGCCACTGCGAGCCGGTTGCGGCGCACGAACTTGCCGGCCAGGTAGCCCAGGCTGGGCGCATGCGCGCTCACGGGCCGGCCTTCGAGGAAGGCGCGCACGTCGGCGGCCAGCGCTTCGACGCTGGCGTAGCGCTGCTCCG
>CAZBUU010000505.1:0-2210 GCA_964495125.1 uncultured Rubrivivax sp. | reverse complement strand
GGCCTGGGCAAAACCTTCGAGGCGCTCGCGATCATCAAGTACCACGAGCTGCGCAACGACCGCGTGCTCGTGCTCGCGCCCAAGCGCCTGCGCGACAACTGGACGCTGTACAAGGCCAACGACCAGCGCAACGTGCTCGCGTCTGACCGCCTCAACTACGACGTGCTGAACCACACCGACCTGTCGCGCGACGGCGGCCTGTCGGGTGACATCGAACTCGGCCACGTGAACTGGGGCAACTACGACCTCGTGGTCATCGACGAGTCGCACAACTTCCGCAACAAGAAGTCGCCCAAACAAGGCAACGAGACGCGCTACGACCGGCTGATGCGCCGCATCATCCGCGAAGGCGTCAAGACCCGTGTGCTGATGCTCTCGGCCACGCCCGTCAACAACCGGCTGGCGGACCTGCGCAACCAGATTGCCTTTGTCACCGAGGGCGACGACACGGCGCTGTTCGACCACGGCATCGCCAGCATCGACAGCACCACGCGCCGCGCGCAGAAGGCCTTCAACCGGTGGCTAGAACTGCCGGAAGAAGAGAAGACGCCTGCGCTGCTGGTGGACATGCTGGGTTTCGACTACTTCACGCTGCTGGACCATCTGACCATCGCGCGGTCCCGCCGCCACATCGAGAAGTACTACGGCATCGAAGAGACGGGCCGCTTCCCCAGCCGCCTGCGGCCGATCAACATCAAGGCCGACGTTGACCGCGCCGGCGAGTTCCGGCCGATCAAGGAGATCAACCTCGAGATCCGGCGGCTCAAGCTCGCCAGCTACGCGCCGCTGCGCTACGTCAAGGACGGCCGTCTCGCGGCCTACGACCAGAAGTACAGCACCGCCATCCGCGGCGGCGAAAGCATCTTCCGCCAGGTCGACCGCGAAGAGAGCCTCATCCACCTGATGCGCGTGAACCTGCTCAAGCGCATGGAGAGCTCGGTCTACTCCTTCGCGCTGACGGTTGGTCGCCAACTGAAGGATGTGGACGCCACGTTGGCTCGGCTGGCCGCTTACAAGGCCGGCACCGAGGGCGAGGCCGGTGAGTTCGAGGAAATCGACATCGCCGACGTCGACGTGGACGATCCGCTGTTCGAGCCACTGCTGGTTGGCCGGAAGGTCAAGGTATTGCTCGGCGACCTGGACCTCGCACGCTGGCGGCAGGACCTCACCGAGGATCGCAACCGCCTGGCCACGCTGCACGCCGCGGCCCTGCAAGTGGACGCCGGCCGCGACGACAAGTTGCTGAAGCTGCGAGAACTCATCGCCGACAAGGTGCGCAACCCGATCAACGCGGGCAACCGAAAGCTGATCGTGTTCACGGCCTTCGCCGACACGGCGGGCTACCTGTACGAGCACCTGGCCGGTTGGGCGCGCGACCAGCTCGGCATCGACAGCGCGCTGGTCACCGGCTCCGGCGGCAACCAGACCACGATGCCCGGGCTGCGCCGTGACCTCGGCAGCATCCTCACGGCGTTCTCGCCTCGATCGAAGGAACGCCCGGCGGCGCTGGCCGACGAGGGCGAACTCGACCTGTTGATCGCCACCGACTGCATCAGTGAAGGCCAGAACCTGCAGGACTGCGACTGGCTCGTCAACTACGACATCCACTGGAACCCGGTGCGCATCATCCAGCGCTTTGGCCGCATCGACCGCATCGGCTCGCCCAATACCAGCATCCAGCTGGTGAACTTCTGGCCCAACATGGAGCTGGAGGAATACATCAACCTCGAACAGCGCGTCAGCGGCCGCATGGTGCTGCTGGATGTGTCGGCCACCGGCGAAGAAAACCTCATCGAGCAGCAGTCCGGCGACCCGATGAACGACCTGGAGTACCGGCGCAAGCAACTGCTGAAGCTGCAGGACGCGGTCATCGACCTGGAAGACCTGTCCAGCGGCGTGTCGATCACCGACCTGACCCTGACCGACTTCCGCATCGACCTGGCCCGCTACCTGAAGGCGCACCCCGGCAAGCTCGAAGCCATGCCCTTGGGCGCCAGCGCCGTGGTCACCACCACCGAGTCCGACCTGCCCGCAGGCATCCTGTTCTGCCTGCGAGCCGAAGGCGCCGCCGCCGAGCGCGCGGTTGAACCGGGTTACCCCTTGGCGCCGGTGTACCTGGTGCATGTGTCCGACAGCGGGAGCGTGCTGCTGCCCTACACCCAGGCCAAACACGCGCTGGACCGGTTCAAGCGGCTGTGCGTGGGGCGCGA
>CAZBUU010000504.1:0-2216 GCA_964495125.1 uncultured Rubrivivax sp. | reverse complement strand
TCAGCCCAGGTGGCTCAAATCGTGAGCCTGCTGAGGTTGGTGCCTAATCAGGTGAACTCAAACCAAACCACTCTGGCCATGCCGCTGCCGACGTTTCTGACAACAAAGTCCAGGCTCGCCGTCCCATCATCTCGGGCGTTCCCGTGCCCAAACTCGAGGATCGGGGTGGAACCGGCTCGCACAAGTCTGGCGTTCTGCTCGACCAGTGCGCTCATCGTCCTGCCTGTGTGCAACGTGGCGATCAAGGCGCTCACGGCACTGATGATCATGCTCGCTGCGACTGCAACGTGAAACCACTTCGGAGCCGGGCCGTCTTTGGGTTTGGCGAGGTGCTGAATCTCATTCATTGTAGGAGTGCGAAGAGGTTTGTTGTATGCGGCCTAACGTTCGAGCTAACCCCGACCGCGGAGGCAGGTAGCGTAAGGCCGGGCTGCGACGATGGTAGCGCTGGCGCGGACCGACCTTAGGCTGCCTGCCGTAGTGGGTCGGGGGTTGAGCGAGGGGTTAGGCCTCACCGCTGTACGGTAGGAAGCACCATCGTCAGCAGGACGCTGAGTGAGAAACCTATGCCGATTGCTAGCGTTGTAAGGACGGCTGCCGACTTGAATCCCAAAGGTTGGCCTTCGGCATCGGTGGCTCGGGTTGCAAGGAACGAGCCACCCGCAGGGACCGCAACAGAAAGGAATATGGCGACGACAACTATGATCGGAAGAGTTCCTCGTAGTGCCGCCCCCACAACGGCCAGAGGAGCAACCATAACCCCGAAGCCGAAGGCAGTTCTCCAAGAGAGGACTGACTTCCGGTACATGCGAGCAGCCATCTTGGCAAAGACCGCGTACATGGGTACTACAAGCAGAAGTGTTAGCAGCGTTTGAGTCAGTAGCATGCCAATTCGTCTTTTGCGCCAAGTTGAGATCGGAGTTTGAGTGGGGAGTCGGTTGACCGATCGTGAGGCCTAACGTTCGAGCTAACCCCGAGAGCGGAGGCAGGTGCTGTAAGCCGGGGCTGCGACGATGGTACCGCTGGCGCAGCCCCGGCTTACAGTGCCTGCCGTAGCGAGTCGGGGGTTGAGCGAGGGGTTAGGCATCACCGCTCCGCACGGAACTCTAACCAGAGGCCATGAGCATTGGCTGGCGTGATGAGGCTCCTTGATCCTGGATTCCTGGCGTGCGAATGCTCATCCGGGGGTGTCTCGTTCTTAGGCAACTTGGTCGACATCACAACCCCAACAACGGGACGGGCCGCACGAAGCTGATACCGGGCACGGACGATCACTACCCTTCCGTTCTGAAGCTCGAACACCTCGCCTTCTGTCGATTCAGGTACTCGAACCGCGCCGATTCTTGAGGTGGCGCCAAGCGCGAACAAGAGTTCCTTCAATGGGGCAGGGTCATCGGAGGCGATCCACACCTCGCTCATGGCAACAGCACCGTTGGGGTGATCGAAATGCTCTGGCCGATCCGTGGGCGAGCGGTTGTCTAGGGTGATAAAGACAAAGCCGAGCCTGGGGTCCTTGAAGGTCGTCAGCCCCGCTGCTTGATCGAATCCGATCTTGGCCTTGGCAAGAGCCGAAGCGAGTTTGGCGGCATCCCGCACGTGAAAGGAGACGTATGCTGGTCCATCTCCGGCCCGCAAGTGCTCCAGGTAGGCCGCGCTCAGCTCGTCCGAAGCAGACCCGACTGTGATCAGTTCCAGGCCGGAACCGTCCGGGAACTTGATGTGGCGATTCCGGATGCCTGCAGCATGATCACGTCCTGGCTTGATAGAGAACCCAAATCGCCTGAAGTTCTCCGACGCCACCTGGAGGTCGCGAACAGCCAAGGGAATGTGATCGATACCCGCGAGCGCGCCTGGGTTCTGCGCGCAAGCCGCTCCTGCAGTCGCCACTGAAACAAAGATTGCGGTGGCGACGCGGAAGAGGTGGTTCACGTGATGCCTAACGTTCGAGCTAACCCCGACCGTGGAGGCAGGTGGCGTAAGGCCGGGCTGCGACGATCTTACTGGTGGCGCGGCCCGGCCTTACGACGCCTGCCGGAGCGGGTCGGGGGTTGAGCGAGGGGTTAGGCGCCGTCCGCTGCCAGCGCATGGAGTTTGAGTGTTGTTGCCCAGTTGCGCGTAGTGACGGCCTTGCCCACCTTTCCGAGGAGTGCCGTTGCGGCCTTGCTCTCAAGGATGCCGCTGGCGCAGTGCAGATACGCGGCGTGGAGGCCTAGAGC
>CAZBUU010000503.1:0-2234 GCA_964495125.1 uncultured Rubrivivax sp. | reverse complement strand
CCAGGAAGTTCGCCGGCTCGCCGCCGAAGAGCTTGATGGTGTCCATCGTGGCCATGGCCAGGCCGGCGCCGTTGACCAGGCAGCCGATGTTGCCGTCCAGGCTGATGTAGGCCAGGTCGAACTTGCTGGCCTCCACTTCCGCCGGATCCTCTTCATCGAGGTCGCGGTAGGCCACGATCTCGGGGTGGCGGAACAGCGCGTTGGCGTCGAAGTTGAACTTGGCGTCCAGCGCGATCAGATTGCCCTGGCTGTCGCGGTTCAGCGGGTTGATCTCGACCAGCGAAGCGTCGGTGGCCATGTAGCAGGCATAGAGCTTCTGGAACAGGTCGATGGCTTGCGCCGTGCTGTTGGCCGGCAGGCCGATGGAATCAGCGATCTTCTTGGCCTGCTCGGCCCCCAGGCCGGTGAGCGGGTCGATGAACTCGGTGATGATCTTCTCGGGCGTGCTGTGCGCCACTTCCTCGATGTCCATGCCGCCTTCGGAGCTGGCGATGAAGGCGACCTTCTGCGTCGCGCGGTCGGTCACCAGGGAGACGTAGTACTCCTTCTGGATGTCGGCACCTTCCTCGATGTAGAGGCGCCGCACCTTCTGGCCTTCGGGGCCGGTCTGGTGGGTCTTGAGCTGCATGCCCAGGATCTGGCCGGCCAGGGTTTCCAGATCGGCCGGCGTGCGCGCCAGCTTCACGCCGCCGCCCTTGCCGCGTCCGCCGGCGTGGATCTGCGCCTTCACCACCCAGACATTGCCGCCGAGTTTCTGCGCGGCTTCCTGCGCTTCGCGGACGGTGAACGCGGGGTAGCCTCGTGGCACGGGCACGCCATGCTGGCGCAGCAGCTCCTTGGCCTGGTATTCGTGGATCTTCATCGGGGGTCCTCTACTCGGTTCTCACTCGGGTCGGGCGGAAGGGCCGGCAGCGTCAGCCGCCGGGATTCGGGGAAGCCGCGGGGCGGTACCAGCGCGGGTAGAACTCACGCACGGCTTCGCCATCGCTGCGCAGCGCGTGGCATCGGTCGAGCTGGAAGGGCCGGGTCGCGCCTTCGGCCTGGCCGCGGGTGTCGATGACCTCGCCGGCGAAAGCCTGGACCACGGCCGTGGGCAGCACCTGGGCGAGTTCGGTGAGGTGGGTGCAGCCGCGGACGCCCCCGAGCCGCTCACGCAGCGTCTTGTGGAAGCCCTGCAACAGGTTCAGGCCCACCAGGGTGGCGTAGGCATCGCCGTGGTCAGCGCACAGGCCCGGGTAGGGCATGGCCCGGGTCTGGCTGCCGGCGGCCAGCACGTTCAGCTGTGCATCGACGACCAGCCGCAGCAGCATGTCGTGGATCGGCGCTCCAGCCCGGCGCGGCCCGTCGGCCATGGCCACGTCGCGCGTCTTGGTGTCGACCAGCGTGGCCTCCACTTCCCACAGGCCGTCGCCGCGCGCGAACACCTGCACATCGATGCTGCGGCGGTGTTTGAGCTGGCGATCAGCCGCCGGCGACGGGAGGGGCATGGGGTGGGAGCGGCAATGCCGCAGCGGGCGAAAAGCGGCGGCGAATTTAGCATGCGGCACCGCAGCAGAGGCTTACAGCGAGCTGTCCAGGACAGCCGGCGTCATTCGTCGTCGACCGTGCCCCCCACCACGCGGCGGATCACGTCACCGTCGAAGCCACGGCCGGCCATGAAGCGCATCTGCCGGGCGCGGCCGGCGGCGTCTTCCGCCGGCGCCCCGAACTTTCGCTGCCAGACATCGCGCGCCCGCTCCAGTTCGGTGGCGCGCGCCTGCTGCAGCGTGCTGGCGACCAGCGACGGTGCCAGTCCCTTGGCCTGCAGGGTCTGCTTCAGGCGACGGCTGCCGACGCGCGCGCCCTGGCTGCGCAGCACCGACTCTGCGGTGCGCTGATCGGACAGCAGGCCCTTGGCGCCGAGCTCGTCCAGCGCGGCGGCGATCTGCTGCCGCGCCGTGGCTTCAGGCTGGTCATCCACGTGGCGGGCGAGCTTGCGTTCAAGCTCCACCCGCGAATGCTCCCGCTGCGCCAGGTAGCGCAGCGCACGGCCTTTCACGGACAGGGCACCGAAGCCCATGCTGGCAGCGGCCGGACTGGTGCGCTACTCGGCCGAGCCCTCGGCGTTGAGCAGCGGGATGCCCATGCTTTCGCGCACCTTGTTCTCGATCTCGCGGGCGACGTCGGCGTTCTCGCGCAAGAACTCGCGCGCGTTGTCCTTGCCCTGGCCGATCTTCTCGCCGTTGTAGGCGTAC
>CAZBUU010000502.1:0-2243 GCA_964495125.1 uncultured Rubrivivax sp. | reverse complement strand
TGGGCTTTCCGGTGTGGAGCAAGGCCATCAGCAGCAAGGGCACGATCAAGGCCACCATCGGCTCGGTGAACATCCCCGTGGTGTGCGCCGGCGCGCTGGTGACGCCCGGTGACGTGATCGTGGCCGACGACGACGGCGTGGTCTGCGTGCCGCGTGCGATGGCGGAGAAGACGCTGGAAGCCGCCACGGCGCGCGAAGCCAACGAAGGCGACAAGCGCGCCAAGCTGGCCGCTGGCGTGCTGGGCCTGGACATGTACAAGATGCGCGAGCCGCTGGAAAAGGCCGGCCTGCGCTACATCGACTGAATCCATGTTCCAGCGCATCGCGATCATCGGCTACGGCGAGGTCGGCCGCATCCTGGCGGAGGACCTGCGCGCTCAGGGCGCGGCCGTCACGGTCTTCGATCTGAAGCTTGCCAACGAGGCCGGCGATGCGATGCGCGAGCACGCGGCCGGGCAGGGCGTGGGGCTGGCCGCTTCGCATGCCGAAGCGGCGCGGGGCGCCGAACTCGTGGTGTCGGCCGTCACCGCCAGCCAGGCCGTGACCGTGGCCGAGGCGGTGGCGCCCGGCCTCGCCGCGGGCGCCTTCTTCCTCGACTTCAACAGCGCCTCGCCCGGCGCCAAGATCCGCGCCGCGGGCGTGGTGAACGCTGCCGGTGGCCGCTACGTCGAGGGTGCGGTGATGACCAGCGTGCCGCCCTACCGCATCAAGGTGCCCTTGCTGCTGGGCGGTCCCGATGCGGTGGCGCTGGAGCCGCTGCTCAACGAGCGCGGTTTCGCGGCCAGGGTGGCGAGCGACAAGCTCGGCGTGGCCAGCGCCACCAAGATGTGCCGCAGCGTGATGATCAAGGGCCTGGAGGCCATGGTCATCGAGAGCTTCACCACCGCGCGCCACTACGGCGTGGAAGACGCGGTGCTGGCCTCGCTGAAGGAAACTTTCCCTGGCATCGACTGGGAAAAGCAGGCGGCCTACTTCTTCCAGCGCGTCATCGAACACGGCCGCCGCCGCAGCGAGGAAGTGCGCGAGGTGGCCGAGACCGTGCGCGAAGCCGGCCTCGTGCCGTACAGCGCCAGCGGCACCGCCGAGCGCCAGGCCTGGGTGGCCGATCTCGGCGACGCCGGGCTCTTCGGCGAACGCGGCACGAAGGCCTTCGCGCGCAGCGCCGATTGGCGCACCGAAGCCGACCGCATCCTTTCGCATCTGAAGACCGAGGACTGACACGATGAGCAAGCCCACCGGTGGTGGCTTCGAGAAGACGGCCAGCTGGCTGGACTGGTACACGGGCCCCACCAAGCCCAAGTTCCAATTGCCCGCCGGCAGCGTGGATGCGCACTGCCACGTCTTCGGCCCCGGTGCCGAGTTCCCCTACGCGCCCGAGCGCAAGTACACGCCCTGCGACGCCAGCAAGGCGCAGTTGTACGCCTTGCGCGACCACCTCGGCTTCGCGCGCAACATCGTCGTGCAGGCCACCTGCCACGGCGCCGACAACCGCGCCATGGTCGACGCCTGCGTGTCCAGCGGCGGCAAGGCGCGCGGCATCGCCACCGTCAAGCGCAGCATCAGCGACGCCGAACTGCTGGCGCTGCACGAGGCCGGCGTGCGTGGCGTGCGCTTCAACTTCGTCAAGCGCCTGGTGGACTTCACGCCCAAGGACGAGCTGATGGAGATCGCGGGCCGCATCGCCAAGCTGGGCTGGCATGTGGTCATCTACTTCGAGGCGGCGGACCTGCCCGAGCTCTGGGACTTCTTCACCGCGCTGCCGACGACCGTGGTGGTCGACCACATGGGACGCCCCGACGTGAGCAAGCCCATCGACGGCCCCGAGTTCCAGCTCTTCGTGAAGTTCATGCGCGAGCACCCCAACGTCTGGAGCAAGGTCAGCTGCCCCGAGCGGCTGAGCGTGGCCGGGCCGAATGCGCTGGACGGCGAACGGGCGGCCTACCGCGACGTCGTGCCCTTCGCGAAGCTGATCGTGGAGACCTTCCCCGACCGCGTGCTGTGGGGCACCGATTGGCCCCACCCCAACCTGAAGAACCACATGCCCGATGATGGGCTGCTGGTGGACTTCATCCCGCACATCGCCACCACGCCCGAGCTGCAGAAGAAGCTGCTCGTCACGAATCCCATGCGCCTTTACTGGCCGGAGGAAGCCTGATGGCCCTCGACAAACCCTACCTCGACGTGCCCGGCACGACCATCTTCGACGCCGAGCAGGCGCGCAAGGGCTACTGGCTCAACCAGTT
>CAZBUU010000501.1:0-2244 GCA_964495125.1 uncultured Rubrivivax sp. | reverse complement strand
CCGGGCGGAAGTTGGCGAACAGGCCCAGGTGCTTGCGCAGCCCCAGGATGGCCTGTTCGGGGCGCAGCGGGCGCTCGAGCTTGTCATACTTCCAGTCGCCCACGGCGCCGAAGAGGATGGCATCGGCGGCCTTGGCCAGGTCCAGGGTGCTGTCGGGCAACGGATGGCCGTGGGCCTCGTAGGCGGCGCCGCCGACGAGCGCATGCTCGGTCTCGATCTTCAGGCCGTGCAAGCTGGCGATGGCCGCGAGCACGCGCTCGGCTTCGGCGACGATCTCGGTGCCGATGCCGTCGCCCGGCAGGATGGCGATCTTCATGGGGGATCCTTCTCAGGGGTCTCGGGGTGTTCTGGATGCGTCAGCCCGTGCACCAGGCTGTGCTCGCAGGCCTTGAAGACGATGTAGGCGGCCATGCTGACGCCAAGCGACAGCACGAGCTCGACGAACTGCTGCGCCGCACCGTCGACCAGCGCCATCGCGCCGTGGTCGACGATCAGGCCGACATTCAGCCTGAGCATACCGATGAGGTTCAGCGTGCCGGCACCGAACAGCGCAAAGGCGAAGCACATCACGACGAAGCTCAGCCAGCGCCGCGACAGCACGTGGCGCTGGAAGGCACGCGCCAGCGCATCCATGCTCAGAGCTGGCGCTGCGCCAGCCAGGGCATGCGCGCCAGGCGTTCGGCCTCGTAGGCCTTGATCTTCTCGGCGTGGCGCAGCGTCAGGCCGATGTCGTCGAAGCCGTTGACCAGGCAGTACTTGCGGAAGGCCTGCACCTCGAAAGGCAGCTCGGTGCCGTCGGGCTTGACGACCACCTGGCGCGGCAGGTCCACCGTCAGGCTGTAGCCGGGGAAAGCAGCCACTTCGTCGAACAGCTTCGCCACCTGCGACTCCGGCAGCACGATGGGCAAGAGGCCGTTCTTGAAGCAGTTGTTGAAGAAGATGTCGGCGTAGCTGGGCGCGATGAGGGCGCGGA
This sequence comes from uncultured Rubrivivax sp., assembly GCA_964495125.1. Classification (GTDB taxonomy): domain Bacteria; phylum Pseudomonadota; class Gammaproteobacteria; order Burkholderiales; family Burkholderiaceae_C; genus Rubrivivax. The sequence continues at coordinate 1,271 of CAZBUU010000501.1, read as the reverse complement.
ACCCGTACTGCTCCAGCGCCCAGGGCGCGTGCTCGCGGCTGGAGCCGCAGCCGAAGTTCTGGCGCGCGATCAGCACGCTGGCGCCCTGGTAGCGCGGCTGGTTCAGCACGAAGTCGGGGTTGGGCTTGCGCGAGGCAGGGTCCTGGCCCGGTTCGCCCTTGTCGAGATAACGCCACTCGTCGAAGAGATTCGGCCCGAAGCCGCTGCGCGCGATGCTCTTGAGGAACTGCTTGGGGATGATGGCGTCGGTGTCGACGTTGGCGCGGTCCATCGGCGCGACCAGGCCTTGGTGAACGGTGAAGGCTTGCATGGTGCGGGCTCCTGTCAGCTGAAGCGACGGACATCGACGAAGTGGCCGTGCAACGCGGCGGCGGCGGCCATGGCCGGGCTCACCAGGTGCGTGCGGCCGCCGGCGCCCTGCCGGCCTTCGAAGTTGCGGTTGCTGGTGCTGGCGCAACGCTCGCCGGGTTCCAGCCGGTCGGCATTCATGGCCAGGCACATGCTGCAGCCGGGCTCGCGCCACTCGAAGCCCGCGGCCTTGAAGATCTCGTGCAGGCCTTCGCGCTCGGCCTGCGCCTTCACCTGGCCCGAGCCGGGCACGACCAGCGCGGCACGCACGTTCGGAGCGACGCGCTGGCCGATGCGACGCACCACGGCCGCAGCCTCGCGCAGGTCCTCGATGCGGCTGTTGGTGCAGGAGCCGATGAACACCTTGTCGATGGTGATGTCGGTGACGGGTTTGTTCGGCTGCAGGCCCATGTAGCTGAGCGCGCGCTCGATGGCGCCTCGCTTGACGGCGTCCTTTTCCTTGTCGGGGTCGGGCACGCGGCCGTCCACGGGCAGCACCATCTCCGGGCTCGTGCCCCAGGTCACCTGCGGCTGGATGGCGCTGCCGTCCAGTTCCACCACGGCGTCGAAGTGCGCGCCGGGGTCGGAGTGCAGCGTGCGCCAGTGCGCCACGGCCTGCTCCCAGGCCACGCCGCTCGGGGTGAAAGGGCGGCCCTTCACGTACTCGAGCGTCTTGTCGTCCACCGCCACCAGCCCGGCGCGCGCCCCGGCCTCGATGGCCATGTTGCACACCGTCATGCGGCCTTCCATGCTGAGCGAGCGGATGGCGCTGCCGGCGAACTCGATGGTGTAGCCCGTGCCGCCCGCGGTGCCGATGCGGCCGATGATGGCCAGCACCACGTCCTTGGCGGTGACGCCGCGGCCCAACGTGCCTTCCACCTTCACGAGCAGGTTCTTCGCCTTCTTGGCCAGCAGCGTCTGCG
>CAZBUU010000500.1:0-2246 GCA_964495125.1 uncultured Rubrivivax sp. | reverse complement strand
CCGGCCAGCGCGGCGGGCGGCAAGCCCAGGCCCTGGGCCAGGGCGGCCGTGACCGGGTCCACCGGCGGGGCGGCCGGCGCGGGCGGGGGCGCCGCCGGTGCCGGCGCAGGGGCGGCCTTGGGCGCCATGCGGATCTTGGTGACCTCGACGTCGGCATCGTCCACCGGCGGCGCGGCCATCAGGATCTCCGTCAGCCCTTCGCGCGGCGGGCGCACGCCCAGGCCGGCGGCCAGCATGGCGGCGGGGTCACCGCCGCGGATGGGCGCGGTGTCTTCCACCGAGGCCGAGCGCGGCTCCACCGCGGAGCGCGGCACGTGCAGCGTGACCTGGTCGTCGGTCGCCGCGGAAGCGGCATGCGCGCCGTGGCCACGCACCTCGATGAGGTAGGGGCCCATGGCGATGAGGTCGCCGTCGCGCAGCACGTGGTCGCCCGCGATGCGCACGGCGCTGCCGTTGACGAAGGTGCCGTTGGTGGACAGGTCGCGCAGCAGCACGCGCGAGCCCGCGGCGACGAATTCGCAGTGCCGCGCCGAGATGGCCAGGGTCTTGTCGGGAATGGGCCAGGGGTTGGCCGGGTCACGCCCGACGGTGAAGCGCGACAGCGCCTCGGGCAGGGGCATCTCGGCCCGCACCCCCTCGGCCAGTTCGGCACCCTTGACGATCTTCAGCGTGAACATCGGCCGCCATCCTCCTTGCGTCACCCTCGATCGTGCCGCAGCAGCAAGCGGCGGGCCATCCCCCCGAACGGCGCATTCAGCCGGTGCGCTGCGACGCCGGACGGCTGCGGTAGAACTGCATCGGCACCGCCGCGGCCTCGCGCTTGAAGTCCTGCAGCACGTTCTTGCGCATCTTGCCCACCACGTGCATCTCGCAGGGCTTGCAGTCGAATCGCAGGGTGAGGCGGTCGTTGCCGTGCTGCAGCGTCAGCGGCTCGGCGCGCACCGTGCCCTGCACGCCCACCACGCCCTTGGCTTGCTTGGGGCACAGGCTCAGACTCCAGCGCACGCAGTGGCGGGTGATCATGAGGCTGACCTCGCCGAGTTCCTCGTGGCTTTCGTAGGCCGCCTCGACGACCTTGACGCCGTGTTTCGCGTAGAAGGCCGCGGCCTGGCTGTTGTAGACGTTGGCCAGGTAGCTGAGCGTGTCCTCGGGGTAGACCGCAGGCGGCTCCACCGGGCGGGCGCGCGGCAGAGGGCCGAAGGCAGAGGTACGCGCCGCGTCCAAGGAGGCAATGGCGTCGCGGCGCAGCGCGTTGGCCACGCTGGACGGCACGAACCAGGGCTGCGAGGTTTCAAGCCGCAGTTCGCGCAGTTCGTAGAGCGTGTCGCCCAGGCGGCCCAGGTTGTCCCGCAGCGCGGCGGCCTGTCGTTCGGCGTCCTTGGGCGGCTCGTGCGGGTGGCGCAGGCTGACGCCGGCGTGGTGGCCGTCGTCGTCGGTGATGTCGAGCTCGAAGCCGCCTGCCACGTCGCGCAGCGTCATGGTCACGCCGATCCGCCGCTCGGCCGACTTCTTCTCCAGCAGCCGGTCCCAGGCCATGTCGCGGTTGCGGCTGAGGGTCGTGCCTTTGCGCAGGTCCTTCAGCTGCCCGATGTCGTGGTGCGGGACCAGGCGCCAGCCGCGGCCGCCGGTCTTGGGCAGCGGCTTGGCGACATCGATGGGCGTGCCCTGCAGTTCGCCCTGCAGGTCCCACCAGGTGATCGCATCACCGTTGTTCAGCACCGTGGCGGCGTCGGCCGTCTGGATGTCGAAGTGCAGCGCGTCCACGCGCAGCACCTCGCCGACGGGCATGCCCGCGTGCTTGGGCGTGTCGAAGGCGCCGATGTCGGTTTGCCGGCCGTTGACGAAGTAGTCGGTGGCGCCGCGGTTGTAGGCGCGCTCCGGGTCGGGCGTGAAGGTGTAGCGGCAGCGGCCGCTGCTGGAGGCGACGAGTTCCGGGCGCTCTTCGAGCACGCGGTCCAGCAGCTGGCGGTAGTGCGCGGTGACGTTCTTCACCGTGCCCATGTCCTTGTAGCGGCCTTCGATCTTGAAGCTGCGGATGCCGGCGTCCACCAGCGCGTGCAGGTTGGCGCCCTGGTCGTTGTCCTTCAGGCTCAGCACATGCTTGTCATGCGCCACGATGCGGCCTTCGCCGTCGGTCACCGTGTAGGGCAGCCGGCACTCCTGGCTGCAGCTGCCGCGATTGGCGCTGCGGCCGGTGTGGGCGTGGCTGATGAAGCACTGGCCGCTGTAGGCCACGCACAGCGCGC
>CAZBUU010000499.1:0-2250 GCA_964495125.1 uncultured Rubrivivax sp. | reverse complement strand
CAGGGCGAGGTGGTGGTGGTGAACGACAAGTTCGGCATCCGCCTCACCGACATCGTCACGCCCAGCGAACGGCTGCGCCGCCTGTCGAAACAGTGAACACCGCGCGATGCTGCTGAACCTCACCTCGCTGCTGTGGTTCGCCGCCATCGTGGCGGCGATCCCCGTGACGCTGTGGCTGCTGCGCCGCACGCCGCTGGCCGGCGGCATGGCGCGCCCCGGCACGCCGCGCGCCGTGGCGGTGCTGCCGCTGTCCGCCCAGCAGAAGCTGGTGACGGTGGAGGTGGGCCAGGGCGAAGACCGGCTGTGGCTGGTGCTGGGCGTGTCGCCGCAGGGCATCCGCACGCTGCACACCATGGCCGCGCAGGCCGAGGCCGCGCCGCCCATGCCGCCGGCACCGCCTGCCGCGGCTTTCCACCAGCTGCTGTCCCGCCTGCGGGGCCACGAACCGCGGGACCCCGATGCGCGCTAGCCTGAAGCTCGCCGTGGGCCTCGGCCTGGGCACCGCGGGCTGGGCCTTCGCGCAGCAGGCCGGCGGCGGCGGCAACCTGCCGCTGGTCATCGGCCAGGGCGCGGGCGGCACCACCTACTCGGTGCCCATCCAGACGCTGCTGTTCTTCACGGCGCTGGGCTTCCTGCCCGCGATCCTGCTGCTGATGACCGGCTTCACGCGCATCGTCATCGTGCTGAGCCTGCTGCGCCAGGCGCTGGGCACGCAGGCCGCGCCGCCCAACCAGGTGATCGTGGGGCTGAGCCTGTTCCTGACCTTCTTCGTCATGTCGCCGACGCTGGACAAGGTCTACCAGGACGCCTGGCTGCCCTATTCCAACGGCACGATGGCCGCCGAAGAGGCGCTGAAAACGGGCACCAAGCCGCTGCGCGAGTTCATGCTCAAGCAGACGCGCCAGAGCGACGTGCAGCTGTTCGCCCAGCTCGCCAAGCTGCCGGCCACCGTGAAGGGCGAGGACGTGCCGCTGTCGGTGCTGGTGCCGGCCTTCGTCACCAGCGAGCTGAAGAGCGCCTTCCAGATCGGCTTCCTGATCTTCATCCCCTTCCTGATCATCGACATGATCGTCGCCAGCGTGCTGATGAGCCTGGGCATGATGATGCTGAGCCCGGTGCTGGTGGCCCTGCCCTTCAAGCTGATGCTGTTCGTGCTGGCCGATGGCTGGAACCTGCTGCTCGGTTCGCTGGCGGCTTCCTTCGTGACATGAAGCCCCCAAGCTCGCCATCGCTCGCTACCCCCCGAGGGGGCCGTCCGCCAACGGCCCGGCGAAGCCGGCTCCGTGGCGGGAAGCTTGGTAGAGGGAGTCCATGACATGGACGCAACGCAAGTACTTTCGCTGGGCCAGCAAGGCCTGATGCTGCTGCTGATGGTGAGCGCGCCGGTGCTGCTGGTGGTGCTGGTCGTGGGCCTGGTGGTGAGCATCTTCCAGGCCGCCACGCAGATCAACGAGGCCACGCTGAGCTTCGTGCCCAAGGTGGTGGCCGCCGTGGCCGTGATGGCCGTGGCCGGGCCCTGGATGGTGACCACGCTCGTGGACTACATCCGGCAGACCCTCCAGTCGATTCCAGGCGCCGTGGGGTGATCTCCTTTTCCGAAGCGCAGATCCTGGCGTGGATCACGCCGCTGGTCTGGCCCTTCCTGCGTGCGCTGGCGCTGTTCCAGTCGCTGCCCGTGCTGGGCACGCGCCAGGTGCCGGCGCGCGTGCGCATCGGGCTGGCCGCCTTCATCGCCTATGCCGCGCAGGCCTCGCTGCCGGCCGCCCCCGCCGTGCCGCTGGATTCCCCGCTCGCCGTGATGCTGGTGGTGCAGCAGCTGATCATCGGCCTGAGCCTGGGCTTCGCGGTGCGGCTGGTGTTCGCGGCGGTGGAGTTCGCCGGCGAACTGATCGGCCTGCAGATGGGCCTGAACTTCGCCGGCTTCTTCGACCCCCTGTCGGCCACCACCGGCACTGCCACCAGCCGCTTCTTCGGCACGCTGGTGGCCTGGCTGTTCGTCGTCATGGGCGGCCACCTGCTGGTGATCGCGGCGCTGGTGCAGAGCTTCCAGTCCTTTCCCGCGAGCCCGGAGCCCTTCGCCTTCCTGCTGCAGGTGCAGCCGCAGCGCTGGGGCGCCGAGATCTTCGCCACCGGCCTGTGGATCGCGCTGCCGCTGCTGACCATGCTGCTGTTCGTGAACCTGGTGCTGGGCACGGTCTCGCGCGTGGCGCCGCAGATCAACATCTTCGCCATCGGCTTCCCGGTCACGCT
>CAZBUU010000498.1:0-2284 GCA_964495125.1 uncultured Rubrivivax sp. | reverse complement strand
GCTGGGCCCGCTGAATCAGCGGCTGGCGCAGTCGGCACTGGACACCGAGTGGCCGCGCGTCGAGGTCACCGCCGATATGGCCATCCGCACCGGCCTTCACGAGCGTGAGTACCGGCTGCTGAGCGAGTCCGAGCAGTGGCGGTGCGACGCCATGCTGGCCGAGGCCATCGCGCACCTGAGTGGCACGCGGCTGCTGGTGCTGGACCGTGCCGACGTGCTGGACCTGCAGGGCCGCGGCGAGCTGCTCGCGTGGCTCGACGTGCTGGCCGAGAACGGCGAGATCGACACCGCGCTGGTGTTCGCCACGTTGAAGGCGCTGCCGGCGCAGCTGCCGGCCTCGATCCAGGCGCACTGGGTCGAGAGCGGAGCCGTCGGCCAACTGAAGGAAGCCGCATGAACGCCGCCCTGTTCTTCGACACCGAGACCACCGGCCTGCCGCTGTTCAACGAGCCCAGCGAAGACCCGCGTCAGCCGCACATCGTGCAGCTGGGCGCCATGCTCGTGGACCTCGACAGCTGGAAGACGCTGGCCACGCTGGACGTCATGTGCCGCCCCGAGGGCTGGACGATCCCCGACGAGGTCTCGGCGATCCACGGCATCACGACCGAGATGGCGGCCGACCTGGGCGTGCCTGAGTCGCTGGCCGTCGAGATGCTGCTCGACATGGTGGGCAGCCGCTGCCGCGTCGCGCACAACGAGAGCTTCGACGCCCGCATCGTTCGAATCGCCTGCCTGCGCTTCTTCGAAGCCGGCCAGGCCGACGCATGGAAGGACGGCCCAGCCGAGTGCACGGCGACGATGGCCACGCCCATCATGAAGCTGCCGCCGACGCCCAAGATGCTGCGGGCCGGCAGGCGCCACCACAAGACGCCCAACCTGAGCGAGGCCTACCTCTTCTTCACGGGCCGCACGCTGGAGAACGCGCACAGCGCGCTGGCGGACGTCCAAGCGTGCGCTGCCGTGTACCGCGCCATCCGGCAGGGCCAGACCGAGGCGACCGCATTGCAGGCCGCCTGACCGTTTCCAGGGCGCGCCAGCGTGGACATGCCTCCTCCCGATCAAACGCTTCCCACGCTGCAGCCGCAAGGCTCGCCCTCTTCTACACCTGACGCCATCACGAAAGGCAACCACGCATGTTCCAGCTCTTGAACCCCACCGATGTCCGCCTGACGAGCCTCACGTGCCGCACCGAGGCCGCAGGCCCGCGCAAGGATGTTCCGGCCATCACGCTGCGGCTGAAGATGGAGAGCGTCGACAACGAGGTTCTGGATCTCTTGTCGCCCACCGCCCGGACCACGCTCTACGCGGCGGTCGAAGGCCAGGAGACGCTGCCCGGCGTGAAGCAGACGACGCCGATCCTGCGCTCCAAGGACATCAAGCACTGGTCGCCCGAGGAGCTCGTGCTCAACGGCTGGAAGGTCACCATCGACCACGGCATCGACGACACCAGCGCCATCGAAATGGGGAAGTGCAAGATCGACGGGTTCACCGCTGACCTGTACGACGGCGGGCACATCGACCTCGAGTTCCGCGTTTCGACCAGCGACATCGACAGCGAGGGGGTCGGCATCCTGTGGGCGTCGCAGAAGCAGCTTTTCCCGATCACGGTGCTGGCGCCGGAGCTGCCGAAGAAGGGCGCCACCGAGGCCACGGGCGCGGAGATCGACGGCTCGAAGGGCCACCCGGGCGCGGCCAACCCGAACCAGGCCTCGCTGCTGGACGACCAGGCGCAGACGCCCGAGGGCGCGCTGGCGGCTTCGGTGGGCCCCGACGACGCGGACCCCGACGACGACGGCAGCGCGCACCCCGACGCGGGCAAGGGCGACGCGGCAGCGTTCGAAGCCGGTGCGGCGCAGGCCATCGCCAAGGCGCGCGGCAAGCGCGGCGGCGGTGCACGGGTGACGGCGGAGTAGGCCTGCGCCATGAGCATCGTCCGCATCGACAACCCCGCCGCGCACACGCACGGCTGGCAAGCCCGCTGGAAGGTCAGCGCGCAGCAGTGCATCACGCGCTTCTTCAGCGACTCGACGTGCGGCGGCGAAGGCCTGGCGCGGCTGCGCGCGGAGCAGGAGGAGCCGCGATTGAAGCGGCGGGCGGTGAAGCTGCGGAGGGCTGGCGGTGGCCGCTGACCTCTTCGGCGAGCGTCCGCGCCGCGCACCGCGCGTGCTGATGCACGTCACCGACGCCACCGACTGCCATACCGGCGCGGCCGAGGACCTGGGCAAGCCCATGTGCCGCATGCGCTGCAGCCGCTGCGGCGCCGAGACCGAGTGGCTGATCTTCG
>CAZBUU010000497.1:0-2321 GCA_964495125.1 uncultured Rubrivivax sp. | reverse complement strand
CCATGGGCTCAGCGTCTACGGCATCGCACGCGAAGTGTCGGCGCTGACCGGTGCGCCGCTGAAGACGCCCAGCTTCCCGCCGGTGAAGCCGGTGCACGACGACATGCTTCCGGTCGAAGTGAAGGCCACGGACCTCTGCGGCCGCTTTTCCGGCCGCATCGTGCGCAGCGTGAACACGAAGGCCAGGACACCCGCCTGGATGGTGGACCGCCTGGCGCGCTGCGGCCAGCGCAGCGTCACTGCCTTGGTGGACATCAGCAACTACGTGATGTTCGAGTACAGCCGGCCGTCGCACATCTTCGATCTCGACAAGATCCACGAGAAGCTGGTCGTCCGTTGGGGCGAAGCGGGGGAGACGCTCAAGCTGCTCAATGGCAACACCATCGAGGTGGACAGCCAGGTCGGCGTCATCGCCGACGCGCAGGCGGTGGAATCGCTGGCCGGCATCATGGGCGGCGACGCCACGGCGGTGAGCGACGACACGCAGAACATCTACATCGAGGCCGCCTTCTGGTGGCCCGGTGCCGTGGCCGGCCGTTCGCGCCGCTACAACTTCAGCACCGACGCCGGCCACCGGTTCGAGCGCGGCGTGGACCCGGCCGGTACGGTCGAGCACATCGAACGCATCACGCAGCTGGTGCTGGACATCTGCGGCGGCGACGCCGGCCCAATGGACGACCAGGTGCTGAATCTGCCCCGTGCCGAGCCGGTGAAGCTGAGGGTGGCGCGCGCCAGCCGCGTGATCGGCATGCCGGTGACGCAGGCGCAGTGCGCCGACGTCTTCCGGCGACTGGGCCTGCCGTTTGCCGAAGGCGAGGGCAGCCTGACCGTCACGCCGCCCTCCTGGCGCTTCGACCTGAAGCTCGAGGAGGACCTGATCGAGGAGGTGGCGCGCGTCGTCGGTTACGACAAGCTCCCGACCACGCCCCCGCTGGCGCCGGTGACGGCGCGCGTGCGCCAAGAGGGCCGCCGCAGCAGCCACCAGGTGCGCCGCCAGCTGGCGGCCCAGGGCTACCAGGAGACGATCTCCTTCAGCTTCGTGGAGGAGCGCCTGGAGCGTGAACTGGCAGGCAACGCCGAGCCCATCCGCGTGCTGAACCCCATCGCAGCCCCTTTGTCCGTGATGCGCTCCAGCCTCCTCGGCAGCCTGGTGCAGGCGCTGCGCCACAACCTGTCGCGCAAGGCATCGCGCGTGCGGGTGTTCGAACTGGGTCGGGTGTACCTGCGCGACGCCTCGTCGCCCGACGGGCCGCTGGAAGTTGCCGGACTGCGGCAACCGTCGCGCGTCGCGGGCCTGGCCTATGGTTCCGTCGACGAGCTGCAGTGGGCAGCCAGGGAGCGGGCGCCCGACTTCTTCGACATCAAGGGCGACGTGGAAGCCCTGCTGGCGCCGCGGCAGGCCACTTTCGCGCCGTGCACGCATCCGGCCCTGCATCCGGGCCGCAGTGCCAGCGTCACTGTCGGAGGCCGCGTGATCGGTCACGTGGGTGAGTTGCACCCGAAGTGGCGGCAGGCCTACGAACTGCCGCAGGCGCCGGTGCTCTTCGAACTGGAGCTCGACGGGGTGCTGGACACCGTGATGCCCGAGTTCCACAGCCTGCCGCGCCAGCAGCCTGCGCTTCGAGACGTCGCCTTGGTGGTGCGAGAGGACGTGCCGCACGACGGCCTGATGGCGCAACTGCGGGCCGACGCCAGCGGGCTGGTGCGTGGCGCCACCCTGTTCGATGTGTTCAAGCCAGCGGCCCCGATGGCCGGCCTGGCACCCGGCGAAAGAAGCCTGGCCGTGCGCCTGGAACTGCGCGACGATGACCAGACCCTGACCGACGAACGCATCGAGGCCGCCGTGAGTGCCGCCGTGGCACGCGCTGCGCAAGCCTACGGTGCCCGTCTCCGAGCCTGAAGGGAAGTCATGACCGACGAAAACGACACGTCAGAGAAACCCGCGGAGAAGATGATCCTGTCTTCGCTGGAGGCGCCCACGCTCACGAAGGCCGAACTGGCCGAACTGCTGTTCGACCGCCTGGGCCTGAACAAGCGGGAGTCGAAGGACATGGTCGAAGCCTTCTTCGAGATCGTGCACGGCACGCTTGTCGAGGGCCGCGACGTGAAGCTCTCGGGCTTCGGCAACTTCAACATCCGTCGCAAGGCGCCGCGGCCCGGACGCAACCCGCGCACCGGTGAATCGATCCCGATCAAGGCGAGAAATGTCGTCACGTTTCACGCCAGTCACAAGCTGAAATCCCTCGTGCAGGGCGACACGCCGGTCGAAGGGGACTTCGAGTAGAGTCTAGCTTTCCCCATCGATCCCATTGATTTCAATG
>CAZBUU010000496.1:0-2350 GCA_964495125.1 uncultured Rubrivivax sp. | reverse complement strand
TCATGTCCTTCACGCTGGCGCCGTCGATGGTGGCGAAGCGGTAGTCGGCGTACATGGTGGGGCTGTGGTTGCCCCAGACGGCCAGCTTCTTGATCGACGACACGGGCTTGCCGGTCTTGGCGGCGATCTGGCTCAGCGCACGGTTGTGGTCCAGGCGCAGCATGGCGGTGAAGTTCTCGCGCTTCAGGCTGGGGGCGCTCTTCATCGCGATGTAGGCGTTGGTGTTGGCGGGGTTGCCGACGACCAGCACCTTCACGTCGCGGCTGGCCACGGCGTCCAGCGCCTTGCCTTGCGCGGTGAAGATCTGCGCGTTGGCAGCCAGAAGATCAGCGCGCTCCATGCCGGGGCCACGCGGACGGGCGCCGACGAGCAGGGCGTAGTCGGTGTCCTTGAAGGCGGTCATCGGGTCGCCGTGCGCTTCCATGCCGGCCAGCAGCGGGAAGGCGCAGTCTTCCAGTTCCATCATCACGCCCTGCAGCGCCTTCTGCGGGCCTTCGACCGGCACTTCCAGCAGTTGCAGGATCACCGGCTGGTCCTTGCCCAGCATTTCGCCGCTGGCGATGCGGAACAGCAGGGCATAGCCGATCTGGCCGGCGGCGCCGGTGACGGCCACGCGGACGGGCTTCTTGGACATGGTGGGCTCCTGGGGTGGAAAAGGGGAGGGGGTGCCACGGAGGGCAAGCGCGGAATTCTAGTCCGCCAAGCCTGACTTGACTCTTATGTCTTATGTAAGACACGCCCCGGATTGCGCCACAATCGCGGCATGCCTGCCGCCGCGCCCGCCCTCCCTCCGCCGGCCGCACCCGCGTTCTCGCCGCTGTACCAGCAGATCAAGTCGCTGCTGCTGAAGAGCCTGGCTGCCGGCGAATGGCAACCCGGCCGCGTCATTCCCAGCGAAGTGGAACTGGCCGCGCGCTTCGGCGTGAGCCAGGGCACGGTGCGCAAGGCCATCGACGAGCTGGCGGCCGAGAACGTGCTGGTGCGCCGGCAAGGCAAGGGCACCTTCGTGGCCACCCACGCCGAGCAGAGCACGCAGTACCGCTTCCTGCGCCTGATGCCGGACGACGGCGGCCCGGGCACGTTGCAGCGCCGCCTGCTGGAGTGCCGCCGCATGCGCGCCCCGGCCGAGGTGGCGCGGCTGCTGGCGCTCAAGCCCGGCGAAGCCGCGGTGCAGGTGCGTCGCCTGCTGCTGGTGCCAGAACCCGAAGGCCTGCGGCCCGTGGTCTTCGACGACCTGTGGCTCCCCGGCACGCCCTTCAAGGGCCTCACGGCCGAACGCCTGCAGACCTGGCGTGGCCCGATGTACCGACTGTTCGAGGCCGAGTTCGCGGTGCACATGGTGCGCGCCGAAGAGAAGATCCGTGCCGTGGCCGCCGGCGGCGAAGAGGCCGAGCTGCTGGCCGTCGAGCCGGGCACGCCGCTGCTGTCGGTGGAGCGCCTGTCCTTCACCTATGACGACCGCCCGGTGGAACTGCGCCGCGGCCTGTACCACACCGCGTCCCACCACTACCGCAACGAGCTCAATTGAACGGCGGCGATGCCCTTCTCCAGTTCCACGTAAGACAGTTGCGTTGCAATAAACTCCACTGGTTAACCCGAGCCCTGCTGAGTAGCCCATGACCCAGATCACAAGAACGAGACCCGGCACGATGCGGCTGATCGATGCCGTGAAATACAGGTTGCCGCTGGCGGGGGTGGTGTCCATCCTGCACCGCGTCAGCGGCGTGCTGATGCTGGCCCTGCTGCCTTTCGTGATCTGGCTGTTCGACGTCAGCGTCACCTCCGACATCAGCTTCGAACGCTTCACCAGCGCCTTCACCGCCGGCATCGGCGTCCTGCCCGGCTGGTTCATCAAGATCGTGGCCTGGGCCCTGATCTGGTCCTACCTGCACCACTTCATCGCCGGCGTGCGCCACCTGTGGATGGACGCCACGCACAGCGTCACCAGGCAGCAGGGCCACTCTTCGGCCATCGTCACGCTGGTGGCCAGCATCGCGCTGACGCTGGTGCTCGGCGCCAAGCTGTTCGGTCTGTTCTGAGAGGCGCACCCATGTCGGTCAACTACGGTTCCAAGCGTGTCGTCGTCGGCGCGCACTACGGCATGCGCGACTGGCTCAGCCAGCGCGTCACGGCCACGCTGATGGCGGTGTTCACCGTCGTGCTGCTGCTGCAGCTGCTCTTCGTGCAGGGCCCCATCGGCTACGACGCCTGGGCGGGCATCTTCTCCGCGCAGTGGATGAAGGTGCTGACCTTCACCATCTTCATCGCCCTGGGCTGGCACGCCTGGGTCGGCGCGCGCGACATCTGGATGGACTACGTCAAGCCGGTGGCCGTGCGCCTGACGCTGCAG
>CAZBUU010000495.1:0-2356 GCA_964495125.1 uncultured Rubrivivax sp. | reverse complement strand
CACAGGCGCTCACTCGCGTTCCAACTCGAGGTAGGTGCGGCTGGCATTGCCCGGCCCCAGCTCGGCCGCGTTCTGCAGGTGCTGCCAGCGGCGCGAGTCGAAGGCCTTGGCCGCGGCGCTGATGTCCTGTCCGCCATCGACAGCCCTTTTCATGTGCTCACGCAGGGCCGCGAGGTAGTCGCGCGTGTCCGCCTGCGCCGTCTTCAGGTCGGTGACGCGACCATGCCCGGGCACGATGCGCCCGGGCGCCAGGCGCTCGATCTCGGCGAAGGTCGCGAGCCAAGGCTTGGTCTGGCTCACCGGGATCACGCCCAGCAAGCGGTCGACGTAGACCACGTCGCCGCTGAACAGCACGCGCTGCTGCGGCAGCCAGACCAGCATGTCGCCCGGCGTGTGCGCGCCACCGCGATGCCTGAGTTCGAAGCTCACGCCGCCCAGGTCCACGCGCTCGTCGGCGCCGCCGATCCAGCGCTCCGGCAGCGTCGGCACCGTGCCCTCCACGCTGTCGCCGAGCGCAGCGCGCAGGCCCTCCAGGTGGTCGTTGCCGCGGCTGCGCATGTCGGCCTGGCCTTGGGCGTGCGCGATCAGCTGCGCACCCTGCGCCTTGAACCAGCCGTTGCCCAGCCAGCGGTGGTCTTGCCCGCCGGTGTTGATGACCCATTTCACCGGCAGGGGTGTCACCTGGCGCACAGCCTCCTGGATGCGCTGCGCGCTGCGCGCGGTGGCGCCGCTGTCGATCAGCACCGCGCCACCTGGCGTGAGCACCAGCCCGATGTTGGCGTTCAAGCCCTGGTTGGCCACCGTGCGGCCACCGGTGTCGCCAATGTGCGCATACACGCCCTCGGCCACGCGCTCGAAGCGCACGTCCTGGGCCTGGGCAGGGAGTGCCACCAACAGCGCCAGGCCCAAGGGCACACTGCGGGCGATGCCGGACACCCAGGCACCGGCCCGGCAAAGAGTCCTCAAGGCGGGCCGCATCGTCCGCTCACTTCAGACGCGGTTTCAGGACAGCCTGGACATCCGCGGCGGACCAGGTCCCCTTGACGCCCGGCGGCGTGCCCGGGCCTGCAGGGAAACTCACGAAGTCGACCGCGCTGCCGTCCGGACGCTGGTGCAGGTGCTGGCCGTCGATGAGCACGACCACCGGGACATGCCCGGTCACGCCCACCGAACGCAGCCGCTTCTCGCCCGCAGGGGTCTCCATGTCGATCTCGACGACCTTGACCTTGCCGCCCTGCGCGGCCAGCCAGTCCCGCAGAGGCTTGAGCGCGGACTGCACCGGCGGGTGGGCGAAGGCGATGATCTCGACGACGGGCTGGGCGGCATGCGCCGCGGGGAACATCGTGAGCGAGACGGTGGCCGCCGTCAGCGTGGCGATGCAGCGTCGGCGGGTGGAGCGAGGCGGGGTCATGTCAGGCGGTCTCACTTGCAGTTGTTGTGCAGCTTCCACTTCTCTTCGTGGCCCATCGCCTTGGCGAAGTCGGGCACCTTGCAGCGCTCGGCTTCGGCCGCGTCGGCGGGCGATGGCGTCGCCGGTGCCGCGGCGGCAGGCATCGCAGCCGGGGCGTAGGGATCGTTGGCGACCACATGGCGGGTCCAGGCGCCGATGATGCCGGCGAAACCGAGCACCACCACGGCATGCGCCCAGCCGCCACCCGCCCCGCGCTCGGGCTTCACCTCGCAGACGCCGCCGGGGCACAGCTGCGCCTGCTCCTTGTTGAAGAGCCTGTAGACCTTGCAGCCGATGCAGATGCCGAACGCCGCCTCGAAGAACAGCAGCACCAGGCAGGCGGCGCAGACGATCAGGTTGACCGGGCCGACGACATGCCGGATCACCACCAGGTAGAGCATCACCGCGGCCAGCACGAAGCCGATGGCCCAGGCGAAGCGCTTCTGCGGTGCGCCCACCCACTCGGGCTGCTGCATGCGCACCATCCACTGGCCGAGGATGAGGCTGGGGGCGAACTTCGGGTTGACGAAGATGCGGATCGTGAAGTCGATCAGGAAGGCGACCACGAACACGCGCGTCGGCTGGAAGTTGCCGATCAGCCAGGCGTTCATGAACGAGACCATGGCGAAGAAGAAGACGATGCCGGCAGCGGCGCGCACGGCGCGCTCGTTGAGCACCGGAATCGGAAACTCCGGGCGCCGTTCGCCGAACGCGAAGACCAGGGACATGGGTGGACGGGAGGGTTGAGCGAAGAGCGTCATTAGACCCTGCTCCCCGGCGCACCGACCGCTGCGCTTGCGCGCGGGGCATGGCCGCCGTCCCGTCGCCGCGCGGACCGTGACGCTGGCAGCCGGAAACCGCCCCAGAATCGGGGCTGTCGCCGCTTCTCCGCGCCCGCATGGACCT
>CAZBUU010000494.1:0-2375 GCA_964495125.1 uncultured Rubrivivax sp. | reverse complement strand
GCGTCAGGAACAGCTGCTGCGCCATCACGTTGTTGCTGAACTTGTTGATGTCGCGCACCACTTCGGCCAGGGCCGGCGAGCGCAGCTCGAAGGCGGGCTTGGTGTCCGCCGGCGCGATGCCTTCGCGGGCGCGGCCATGCAGCACGCCGCCCATCTCGCGCCAGAGCGCCTCGATCAGCCGCGCCTCGTAGGTGGCCGGTTGCGGGTCGGCCACCGGCCAGGCGACTTCCCCGCAGGCTGCGGGAAAGGCGCCGGCGAAGCGCGTGCGGCCGGGCTCGAAGGCGGGCTTCAGCGCGGCGCGCCAGTCGTCGCAGGGCCCGGCGGCCAGGGGCACCGTGGCGTCGACCACCGTGCCGGCCAGCGCCGGTTCGGCCAGGACCCGCGCCACACCGGCGGCGGCGTCAGGCACGAAGGTGTAGGTGACGGCGCGGAAGTTGAACAGCAGCGCCGCCGGGCGCACGTTGTAGGGGCGCAGGGGTTCGCCATCGAACTCGGCCGGTGAGGCTTCGGGCACGGCGAAGGCACTGCCATCCAGCACGATGTCGCCGCGGATCTCGCGCACGCCCAGCTGCTGCACGCGGCGCAGCATCAGCCACAGGCGCTCCAGCACCAGGCGCGGGTCGCCGCTGCCCTTGACGACCAGCGAGCCCTCCAGCACGCCCTGGTTCACCGGCCCCGTCAGCCACACCGGCGTGACCCAGCTCCAAGCGGGCCCCAGGCGCTCCAGCGCGGCGGCGGTGGTCAGCAGCTTGGTCAGCGACGCCGGGTTCACCGGCTTCGTCTCGTTCCACTGCAGCAGGCGGCGTCCGGCGGCGTCCAGCACCACCACCGACAGCGCCTCTGCGGGCACCCCCGCCGATTGCAGCGCGCGCACGGCTTCGGGCGGCAGCGCCTGGGGCGCAGCCACCGCCGCCGCGGACAGCCAGGCTGCCGCGCAAGCCGCCACGCAACCGGGCCCAGCACGCATGGGGGACGATGATGTCACGGCATAAACTCTGTCGATGTTCCCGTCCCCGCGGCCCATCGTGCTGGCCATCGACACCGCGACGGAAGCGCTCGCGGTGGCCCTGCACGGGCCCGCCTTCGGGTTCACCGCCAATGCCCCTGGCGGCGCCGCGGCCTCGGCCGCGCTGCTGCCGCAGGTGAACGCATTGCTGGCGCAAGCCGGGCTGCGGCATGCCGACCTGTCGCTCATCGCCTTTGGCCGCGGCCCGGGCGCCTTCACGGGCCTGCGCACGGCCTGCGCAGTGGCGCAAGGCCTGGCCTTCGGCATCGGCTGCCCGGTGCTGCCGCTGGACAGCCTGCAGATCGTGGCCGAGGACGCGCGCCTGCAGGCCGGTGTCGACGACGGTCCCTTCGACGTCGGCGTGGCCATGGATGCCCGCATGGACGAGCTCTACGCCGCCGCCTACCGCTGGCACCGGGGCGCCTGGCACACGCTGGCGGAACCTGCACTGCTGCCGCTGGCCGGGTTGGCCTCGTCCTGGCAGGGCTTGTCGCTGGCCGCCGTGGCCGGCACGGCGTGGCCGGCCTTCGGCGAACGGCTGCCGCGGCCGGCCGCGCAACTGTTCGCGCGCGAGCACGACCGCGCGGCTGCGCTGGGCCGACTGGCCTGGCAGCGGGCCGGCCACGACGCCGGGCTGGATGCCGCCGAAGCTCTGCCGCTGTACCTGCGCGACAAGGTCGCGTTCACCACGGCCGAGCGCGATGCGGCCAAGGCAGCGAAGGCGCTCGCCCCATGAACGCGCGCCTGGCTCCCGCCGTGCGGCGCCGCGCCATGACGGTGCGCGACATCGACGCCGTGGTGCTGGTGGAGGCCAGCGCCTACGGCTTTCCCTGGACGCGCGGCAACTTCATCGACTCGTTGGCCGCCGGCTACGTGGCCGAATTGCTGGAGAACGAAGACCAGGAGGTGCTGGGCTACTACGTCGCCATGACGGGTGTCGACGAGATGCACCTGCTGAACATCACCGTGGCACCGGCCTGGCAAGGGCAGGGCCTGGGGCGCCGCCTGATGGCCGACCTGCAAGCGCAGGCGCGCGCGCTGCGCGTCGCCTCGCTGTGGCTGGAGGTGCGAGCAAGCAACCAGCGCGCCAAGGCCCTGTACGAACGCCTGGGCTACACCGCCGTGGGCCTGCGCAAGGCCTACTACCCGGCTGTGGGTCGGCGCGAGGACGCCGTCGTGATGAGCCTGTCGCTGCACGACGACGGCGCTGCCGGAGGCCGGCATGCCGTGGACTGAACGCCAGCGCGCGATGCTCGGTGCCATGGGCGTGCGGGTGTGGGCGCCGCCCGAGCTGCCGGTTGCGTCGCCCGCCGAAGCGGCCGCGTCGCCCGTCGCCGGGCGCCCGCTGCGCCCCGCTCCCCCGCCGCCC
>CAZBUU010000493.1:0-2381 GCA_964495125.1 uncultured Rubrivivax sp. | reverse complement strand
CGCTGCACCAGCGCATCGGCCTGATCTTCGGCTCGAGGAACGAGGTCGAACGCATCGAGCGCTATCACGCCGAACCCGGGCCGAGCGAATCGCCGCCGCCGCTGTTCGCCGAGCGCGGCCTGTTTCGCGCCTGAGTTCCACCGCATCAGGAACCCCCATGAGCCACCAGCATCCGATCATCGCCATCACCGGCAGCAGCGGCGCCGGCACCTCGTCGGTCACGCGCACCTTCGAGAACATCTTCCGCCGCGAGAAGGTCTCCGCCGCGGTCATCGAGGGCGACAGCTTCCACCGCTACGACCGCAAGGAGATGCGTGCGCGCCAGGCCGACGCGGAGAAGAAGGGCAACAAGAACTTCAGCCACTTCGGGCCCGACAACAACCTGTTCGCCGAGATCGAGCAGTTGTTTCGCACGTACAGCGAGACGGGCACCGGCAAGCGCCGCAAGTACCTGCACGACCCGGTCGAAGCCGCCCCGTACAAGCAGGAGCCCGGCACCTTCACACCCTGGGAAGTCCTGCCAACCGGCACCGACTTGCTGTTCTACGAGGGCCTGCATGGTGCGGTCGTGACCCCCGAGGTCAACATCGCCCAGCACCCCGATCTGCTGATCGGCGTCGTACCGGTGATCAACCTCGAATGGATCCAGAAGCTGTACCGCGACAAAAACGTGCGCGGCTACTCGGCCGAGGCGGTCACCGACACCATTCTGCGCCGCATGCCCGACTACGTGCACTACATCGTGCCGCAGTTCTCTCACACGCACGTCAACTTCCAGCGCGTGCCGGTGGTGGACACCAGCAATCCCTTCATCGCGCGCGACATCCCGAGCGCCGACGAAAGCATCTGCGTCATCCGCTTCGCCAACCCCAAGGGCATCGACTTCCCCTACCTGCTGAACATGATCAACAACTCGTGGATGAGCCGCGCCAACACCATCGTCGTGCCCGGCGGCAAGATGGAACTGGCGATGCAGCTCATCTTCACGCCCTTCATCTGGCGCATGGTGGAGCGGCAAAAGCGCGCCCTCGGCGCCCTCTGACACCTTCGAGGACGCAAGACGCATGGCTTCCACCTCTTCCGACCGCGTGCTGCGCGGCCGCCCCCGCTTCGACAACGCCCTCGCCAACGCCTTGCGCGCCCTGGCCATGGACGCCGTGCAGGCCGCCAACAGCGGCCACCCCGGCGCGCCGATGGGCATGGCCGAGATGGCCGTGGCGCTGTGGACGCGCCACCTCAAGCACAACCCCGCCAACCCGCAGTGGGCCGACCGCGACCGCTTCGTGCTGAGCAACGGCCATGCGTCGATGCTGCTGTACGCGTTGCTGCACCTGAGCGGCTACGCGCTGCCGGTGGAGCAGCTCAAGCGCTTCCGCCAGCTCGGCAGCCTGACGCCGGGCCACCCCGAGGTGCACCTGACGCCCGGCGTGGAAACCACCACCGGCCCGCTGGGCCAGGGCCTGGCGAACGCCGTGGGCATGGCGCTGGCCGAGAAGCTGATGGCCGACGAGTTCAACCGTCCCGGCCACACCGTGGTGGACCACCGCAGCTACGTCTTCCTGGGCGACGGCTGCCTGATGGAAGGCCTGAGCCACGAGGCCTGCTCGCTGGCCGGGGCGCTGAAGCTGGGCAAGCTGATCGCGCTGTACGACGACAACGGCATCAGCATCGACGGCGACGTGCAGGGCTGGTTCGGCGACGACACGGCCGGCCGCTTCCGCGCCTACGGCTGGCAGGTCGTCGGGCCGGTGGACGGGCACGACGTGAACGCCGTGGACGCCGCGCTGGTGCAGGCCCGCGCTTCGACCGAGCGGCCCACGCTGATCCTGTGCCGCACGACCATCGGCGCCGGCTCGCCGGCCCGCGCCGGCACGGCCAAGTCGCATGGCGAGCCCCTGGGGGCCGACGAGATTGCGGCCACGCGCGGTGCCATCGGCTGGCCGCATGTGCCTTTCGACGTGCCCGACGCCTTGCGCGCGCAATGGGATGCCCGCGAGATGGGCACGCGCCGCGAGAGCGACTGGAAGCGCGGCTTCGAGGACTACCGCAAGGACCACCCCGAACTCGCCGCCGAGTTCGAGCGCCGCATGGCCGGCACGCTGCCCACGGGTGCCGCCGGAGCGCTGTCCCACATGGTGGCCGGCTTCGACGAGGCCGCCGAGACCCTGGCCTCGCGCAAGGCCTCGCAGAAGGCGCTGGCCCAGCTGGCGCCGCTGCTGCCCGAGCTGCTGGGCGGCAGTGCCGACCTCACGGCCAGCAACCTGACGGACTTCCCCGGCTGCGGCGCCGTGCGCGGCGGCCAGCACGGTGGCCGGCACCTCAACTGGGGCGTGCGCGAGTTCGGCATGGCCGCGGCCATGAACGGCATCGCGCTGCATGGC
>CAZBUU010000492.1:0-2387 GCA_964495125.1 uncultured Rubrivivax sp. | reverse complement strand
ACGGTGGCCATCGAGCAGAGGCTGTCCCGCGGTGGCCGCAAGAGCACGGTGGCGACGACCACCGAGGTCTGGCACTTCCTGCGCCTGCTGTGGGTGAAGCTGGGCCTGCAGCATTGCGTGAAGGACGGCTCGCCGGTGAAGGCGCAGAGCGCCGAGAGCATCGCCGCGCAGCTTCTGCGCGACCACCGTGGCGAGCACGTGGGGCTTCTCGCGCCGCTGGTGGTGAACCGCAAGGGCGTCTACACCGATCTGGCCAAGTGGGCCAAGGCGCGCGGCCACACCCACCTGCGCGTGGACGGCGAGTTTCTGCCTCTGAATCCCTTCCCGCGCATCGACCGCTTCAAGGAACACACGATCGAGCTGCCCGTCGGCGACGTGATCGTCGACCCCGCCAACGAGGCTGAACTGCGCCAGCTGCTCAGCCGCGCGCTCGACCTGGGCAAGGGCGTGCTGCACCTGCTGCACCCGCTGACAGGCCTGGACGACACGATGGTGGAAGGGGGCACGCAGGGCCGCGGCATCGGGCACGTCAAGGTGTTCAGCACCAAGCGCGCCTGCCCCACCTGCGGCACCAGCTACCCCGAGCTGGACCCGCGCATGTTCAGCTACAACAGCAAGCACGGCTGGTGCACCGGCTGCGTGGGCACGGGCCTCACGCTGACGCGCGAACAGCGCAAGGCCTACGACGACAGCGTGCGCGACGACGACAACAAGGGCCGCGAGCAGAGCTTCCCCAGCGAAGAGCCGGAGGTGGAAGGCGTGGGCGGCGAGCCTTGCCTCGAATGCCACGGCACGCGGCTGAACGCGGCCTCGCGCGGCGTCACCTTCGAGGAGCGCGCCATCAGCGACATCGCGCAGCTGTCGGTCAGCGAGGCGCGGCGCTGGGTGGCCGGCCTGGCGCTGACGGGGCGTGACGCCGACATCGCGCGCGACGTCATCACTGAGATCGCCAGCCGGCTGGAGTTCCTGGAAGACGTGGGCCTGGGCTACCTGACGCTGGACCGCGCCGCACCCACGCTCAGCGGCGGCGAAGCGCAGCGCATCCGCCTGGCGGCGCAGCTGGGCAGCCACCTGCAGGGCGTGTGCTACGTGCTGGACGAGCCCACCATCGGCCTGCACCCGCGCGACAACGGCATCCTGCTGGGCGCTTTGGGCAAGCTCAGCGCCGCCGGCAACACGCTGGTGGTGGTGGAGCACGACGAGGACACCATCCGCCGCGCCGAGCACATCATCGACATCGGCCCCGGCGCCGGCAAGCGCGGCGGCACGCTGGTGGCGCAGGGCGATGCAGCGGCGATCTCGGCCGAGGCCGCGTCGCTGACGGGCCGGCTGCTGGCGAACCCGTTGAAGCACCCGCTGGTGGCGCGGCGCGCCATCGACCCCGAAGCCGCCGCACTGGTGCTGAAGGGCGCCTCGCTGCACAACCTGCGCGGAGTGGACCTGCGCGTGCCCCTCGGTCGCCTGGTGGCCGTGACCGGCGTCAGCGGCTCGGGCAAGAGCACGCTGGCGCGCGACGTCCTGCTGGCCAACGTGCAGGGCGCACTGTCCGGTTTCCACCCGTGGACTGGCTGCACGGGCTTGGAGGGCTACCACCTCGTCGACCGCGTGCTGGAAGTCGACCAGACGCCCATCGGCAAGACCCCGCGCTCCTGCCCCGCCACCTACATCGGCTTCTGGGACGCCATCCGCAGGCTCTTCACCGAGACGCTGGAGGCCAAGGCGCGCGGTTACGGCACGGCCCGCTTCTCGTTCAACACCGGCGAAGGGCGCTGCCCGGGCTGTGAAGGCCAGGGCATGAAGACCATCGAGATGAGCTTCCTGCCCGACGTGAAGGTGCACTGCGACGTCTGCCACGGCGCACGTTTCAACGCCGAGACGCTGGCCGTCACCTGGCGTGGCAAGAGCATCGGCGACGTGCTGCGCATGGAGGTGGACGAAGCCGTCGGCTTCTTCGCCAGCATGCCGGCCATCGCGCACCCGCTGCAACTGCTGGCCGACGTGGGCCTGGGCTACCTGACGCTGGGCCAGCCCTCGCCGACGCTCAGCGGCGGGGAGGCCCAGCGCATCAAGCTCGTCACCGAACTCAGCAAGGTGCGCGACGACGTCACGCGCCGCGGCCAGCGGGCGCCGAAGACGCTGTACGTGCTGGACGAACCCACCGTCGGCCTGCACATGGCCGATGTCGAACGCCTGATCAAGGTGCTGCACCGTCTGGTGGACGGCGGCCACAGCGTGGTGGTGATCGAACACGACCTCGACGTCATCGCCGAAGCCGACTGGGTGGTCGATCTCGGCCCCGAAGGCGGCAGCGCCGGCGGGCGCATCGTGGCGCAGGGCTCGCCGGAGCAGGTGGTGCGCCTGGGCACGCACACCGGGCGCGCGCTGGC
>CAZBUU010000491.1:0-2400 GCA_964495125.1 uncultured Rubrivivax sp. | reverse complement strand
GGCGTGGGCGGCGAGATCCAGCTCACCGACGGCATCGCCTCGCTGCTGCGCCGCGAGAAGGTCTTCGCCTACCGCTACGAAGGCCGCCGCTACGACTGCGGCAGCAAGGAAGGCTTCCTGGAGGCCAACGTCGAACTGGCCCTCGCCCACCCGCAACTGGGGCCGGGCTTCCGCGCCTACCTCAAGACGCTGGAACTCTGAGCCCGGGTTCAGCGGGCGCCATGCCCGCTCAGCGCCGCTTCAGCACGTGCACGAAGTCGGCTCCGGCGGTGGTCTGCTCCACCAGTTCGTGGCCGGTCTGGCGCGCGAAGGCCTGGAAGTCGCGCATCGAGCCGGGGTCGGTGGCCACCACGCGCAGCAGTTCGCCGCTGACCATGTCCGTGAGCGCCTTCTTGGCCTTCAGGATGGGCAGGGGGCAGTTCAGGCCGCGGGTGTCGATTTCCTTGTTCACTTCCATGGCGTGCGGCGTCTTTCGTCAGTCGGTGCGGGGCAGTTCGATGAATTGTGGCTCGTGTCCGCAGGAGCGCAACCAGTCGGCCAGCGCGAAGCCCGTGCCCGCCGGCCAGCAGCGGATCTCGGCAGGCTCGAACAGCTTGTATTCGGCCAGTTCCGGCGACAGGCGGATCTCGCCCTCTGCCAGCGCGTGGTAGGTGATGATCACCTGGTTCATGCGCTGGAAGTCGTGCACGCCCACCAGGCGGAGCTGGCTCACGGTGAGCGAGGTCTCCTCCATCACTTCGCGCCGGATGCCTTCTTCCGGTGATTCGCCCGCCTCCATGAAGCCGGTGATGAGCGCGAACATGCGGTGCTTCCACGCCGCATTGCGCGCCAGCAGCACGCGGCCACCGCGGTCGCTGCATTCCACGATGGCTGCCAGCACCGGCGTCGGGTTGTTCCAGTGCGTCCAGCCGCAGGCCGGACAGCGCAGGCGGGCCTTCGGGCCGCCGTCCTCGTCTTCCACCCGCAGCGCGAGCGCCGTGCCGCACTGCAGGCAGAAGCGGGCTTCGCCACTCATGCCGGGAACACGCCCGTGGACAGGTAGCGGTCGCCGCGGTCGCAGACGATGAAGACGATGGTGGCGTTCTCCACCTGCGCCGCGATCTGCAGGGCCACCCAGCAGGCGCCGGCGGCCGAGATGCCGGCGAAGAGCCCTTCTTCGCGCGCCAGTCGGCGCGCCATGTCCTCGGCGTCGGCCTGGCTCACGTGCACGATCTCGTCGATGCCCGTCGGGTCGTAGATCTTCGGCAGGTAGGCCTCGGGCCACTTGCGGATGCCGGGGATGCGGCTGCCCTCGCTGGGCTGCGCGCCGACGATGCGCACGGTGGGGTTCTTCGTCTTCAGGAAGCGCGAGACGCCGGTGATGGTGCCCGTGGTGCCCATGGCGCTGACGAAATGCGTCACGCGGCCGGCGGTGTCGGCCCAGATCTCGGGGCCGGTGGTCTCTAAGTGCTCGCGCGGGTTGTCGGCGTTGGCGAACTGGTCCAGCACGCGGCCCTTGCCGTCGCGCTGCATCTGCTCGGCGAGGTCGCGCGCGTACTCCATGCCGCCGGAGCGCGGCGTGAGGATGA
This sequence comes from uncultured Rubrivivax sp., assembly GCA_964495125.1. Taxonomy (GTDB): domain Bacteria; phylum Pseudomonadota; class Gammaproteobacteria; order Burkholderiales; family Burkholderiaceae_C; genus Rubrivivax. The sequence continues at coordinate 832 of CAZBUU010000491.1, read as the reverse complement.
GTTCGGCGCCGAAGGCCTTCATCGTCTGCGCGCGCTCGATGGACAGGTCTTCCGGCATCACCAGCACCATGCGGTAGCCGCGGATGGCCGCAGCCATGGCCAGCGCGATGCCGGTGTTGCCGCTGGTGGCCTCGATGAGGGTGTCGCCGGGGCGGATCTCGCCGCGCTGCTCGGCACGGCGGATCATGCCGATGGCCGGCCTGTCCTTCACCGAGCCGGCCGGGTTGTTGCCTTCCAGCTTGCCCAGGAGCACATTGCCGCGCGCCCGGCCGGCGGCACCGGGCAGGCGCTGAAGCGCCACCAGCGGCGTGCGGCCGATGACGTCTTCCAGGGTGGGGTAGGCCGGCGCGGGCACGTCGCTCATCGATCGGTCTCCTGAGGGGCGCCTTCATTGTCGCAGTGGCGGGGCCGCCCGGGCAGCGGGGCGGCCGCGAGGGGGCATGTGATAATCAAAGCGGCTCCGGCAATCGCCGGGAGCCCACGGCCCTCGTGACGAAATCGGTAGACGTAGCGGATTCAAAATCCGCCGCCGCAAGGCGTGCCAGTTCGAGTCTGGCCGGGGGCACCACCGGGGCGCGCCTGCCCCGCCACCGGCGCCCGTATGCCTCCGATTCCCTTCGTCACCCGCAACCTGATGCTGGCCTGCACGGCGGTGTTCTGCCTGCAGTTCCTGTTCGGTCCGCTGCTCACGCTGTGGTGCGCGCTGTTCCCGCTCGGATCGGGCCGCTTCCTGCCCTGGCAACTGGTGACCTACGCCTTCCTGCATGGCGACGTCATGCACCTGTTCTTCAACATGCTGGGCCTGTGGATGTTCGGCGCCGAGCTCGAACGC
>CAZBUU010000490.1:0-2404 GCA_964495125.1 uncultured Rubrivivax sp. | reverse complement strand
GTGAGCACAGCCTTGAAGCGGTCCAGATCGGGGGCGCTGCTCATGCTGCCGCCTGCTGCGACGCCACATCGAGCAGAGGGCGTCCACGGCCGCCGGGCCATGCCTCGTCGGGCACCCGGTGCCAGCGCGCGTCGGGGCGCAGCTCCTCCACCGTCACAGCGCCCTTAGTGGCGCGCTCGATGGCAGGACATCGCTCCGGCGGAACCGGCTTCGCGTCGCTGATCCATTGCGACACCATCACCGGGTGCACGCCGATGGCGTTGGCGACCTCGGCACCGCGGCCGCGCTCGGCCTTCACGTAGTTGGTCAAGTTCATGGGCCGGCATATTAGCCCCGGGCTTGTAGAAAAGATAGCCCCCGGCCAATTCCAATCGTTAGCCTTGGGCTTTCCAATCTCGACCATGAAGACGGTCGAAGAAACGCGCCACGCGAACCTGCTCGCAATCCTGGCTGACCTGGCCAAGGAGCATGGAGAGCGCGGCGCCATCCAGAAGCTGGCGGAGAAGGTGCCGTGCTCTCACTCTCAGCTTAGCCAGCTGAAGACCAAGGCCAAGCACAGCAAGACGGGGAAGCCACGCAACATCGGCCCCAGCATGGCGCGCAAGATCGAGACGGCAGCCAAGAAGGACCGCGGATGGCTTGACGTACCGCACGACTCTGAAGATCTGGAAGCCAAGGTCACCAGGCTGGTGGGCGCTGCCTTGGACGCGAAACTCGGCGTCGCTTCAGAGAAACCGCAGGCCGCGAACGCAGCGTGACCCACCTTCCCACAGTAGACCGGCGCGCAGTTGCGCCACCTCACCCCGAAGGGGGCTCACCCCGCGGTCAGGTGGTTAGCTTGGCCGAGCGGTGGGGGCTGGATTGGGGATTGTTCTGAAGACCTGGAGATGGTTGTGGGGAATCGAATCGTCATCGCCGCTGCTACGGCGCTTTGCTTGGCCTCAGCCGGAGAGGCTGGCGCGCAGCAGGCCGTATCGCCACTGTGCAAGTCCGCCGAGAACCTCATCGACTCGGCCATGATGGCGCTCGCGGTCGAACATCCGGTAGCGAACATCTTGGCGCAAGGTCCTGATACAGGCCGCACGCTGCGCATCGTGGCAAACCAGCTGGCAATCAGCAACCAGCTTCAGGTCATGGTGATGAACAAGTGCCCTGCGCTGGACTACCCGCTCGATCACAGGGTCTACGTCGGCGCCGCCTTGCGTTGCTCCATGGCGAAGGGCCCTGACCGCGAAGAGCTGTGCAAGCAAAGCAACTGGAAGAAGGCGACGTTGAAAGAGCCGACGCCATGACCTTCGAGCCCGAGCTTGTCCGCGAGATCCTGCGCATCTGTGTCGCAAGCCCTGGCCACCCGCCGCCGACGCCCGTCATCGACGGCTATAGCGCAGACCAAGTCGGGCACCACATCTGGCTGATGGGTTGCTCCGGACTGGTCAAGGCGAGCGACTCGGACGGTGATAGCTCGACCACGACAACGGCGATCCTGGTGGCAATGAAGCCAGCCGGGCATGAGTTGTGGAAGCGGATCGAGGATGACGCGTTCTGGCGTCGCACACTCAAGTCCGGCAAGGCCTTGAGCATCAAGGCGCTGGAGGCTTGGCTGCTGTCTCAGCTCTGACCTCGGCGGCGAGTGCCGCGCGCACAGCAGCGGCAATCTCTTCGGAAGCGATGTGCCCCTGGCGCAATGCGAACGCGTTGTGCCAATGTCCAGCCGACTGCTCGACCTCGACGCGCCAGCAATGGGCGGCCAGGTCAGGCGCGTCTCCGCAACTCAGCTTGCGCAGCGCCAGCCTCTTGTCGTAAGAGGTGGCGCATCCCGCCACGGCAGTCTCGATGTGGGAGGCTGCATCTTGAAGATAGCCGGCGCGCCAGCTAAGCATCATCCAGGCTCGCCCTCGACCCTTGGCGTGCGGCAGCACCGCCCGCAAGTCGGCGGCCTCGGCTCGCATCGACCCCGCCAAGGCGGCGAGAGACGAAAGATCCCAGCAGTTCGGTTGATCCATAGCTTGACCTCCTGAGCCGCCCGCGAGGCGGCTTTTTCGTGCCCGGGATGGGCGCGCGGCGGAAGTGTCGCAGAAATATTAGCCGGGGGCTTGACATCAACTAGCCGGGGGCTAATACTTCTCCTCATGCGCTGCACGGTGCGGCGCGGGGAGACAGCAGATGACCATGATCCTGAGCGAGCCGCCCGCCCCCGGCCGCAACAACGTGCACCCGGTCTTCGCCGGCATCCTGGCCAGCCTGACCCAGACGCCCGCCCAGCTGCAGCGCGCCGAGTACCTGACGCTGCTGCGCACGATGGACTGGCAGTGCGAGTTCACCGACGACTGGCGCGTTCGCTGCGCCGCGATGGACAAGCTGGCCCGCCTGCGCGAGCTGCAGCCGACGGTGGACCCGGACCGCG
>CAZBUU010000489.1:0-2407 GCA_964495125.1 uncultured Rubrivivax sp. | reverse complement strand
TCAACCTTCCGCGGCCCCGGCTGCACCGGTTGGCGGATTGCGACCCGCCTTGCTGTCTGTCTCACGCCAGCAAGGGGACGGGAAGGACCGTTTCTTCTCCAGGGGCGGGACTGTAACACCCACCCCCCTTCGGTTCCGTGGGACGAATTGGACGCTTCCAACCCTTCTGCTTTGCTGACAGCCGCGGGGTTGCAACGCGAAAAATGTCGGGCGATGCCTGTCGCCGCCCACCGCCGCACGATCCTCCTGCACGCCGAGGCGCCGCCCAAGCCTGCGCTGGCCCAAGCCTGCAACGGCTGCGGCCTGTGCTGTGCGGCCGAGCCCTGCCCGCTGGGCATGCTGCTGTCGCGACGACGGCGCGGCGCGTGCAGCGCCCTCGCCTGGGACGCAGAGGGCTCCCGCTACCGCTGCGGCGTGCTTGCCGAGCCGCGCCGCTGGCTGCCGCTGCTGCCCGCCGGCCTGGCCCGGCGACTGGCGCGGCGATGGATCGCCGCCGGGGCCGGCTGCGACGCGACCGTGGAGCGCGCCTGAACTAGCATCCGGGGCTTCCCAAGAGCCCCGAAGGAGCCCCGATGAAGTTCTCCGCCTTGCTGGCCGGCGCCGCGCTCTCGCTCGCCCTGGCCGGCCCCGCCCCTGCCCAGACCCTGCGCTGGGCCGCGCAAAACGACATCCTGACGCTGGACCCGCACTCGCAGAACCATGCGACGACCAACGCCATCCTGATGCACGCCTACGAAGGCCTCACGCGATACAGCGCCACCTACCAGGTGGAACCGGCGCTGGCCACGAAATGGACGTACCTCACGCCAACGCAAGTGCGCTTCGAACTGCGCAAGGGCGTGAAATTCCACGACGGCACACCCTTCACCGCCGACGACGTGGTTTTCAGCTTCGGCCGCATCAAGCAGCCGCAGAGCACCATGGCCGTCTACGTGGGCGGCATCAACGAGGTGAAGAAGATCGACAGCCACACCGTCGACTTCATCCTCGCCGGCCCCAACCCCATCCTGCTGCGCAACATCATCGACTTCCGCATGATGAGCAAGGCCTGGGCGGAGAAGAACAAGACCGTCAACGCGCAGGACTACAAGGCCAAGGAAGAGAACTACGCCTCGCGCAACGCCAACGGCACGGGCGCCTACCGGATCACCGCCTGGCAGCCCGAGCAGCGCGTGACGATGACGCTGAACGCCGACTGGTGGGACAAGATCGCCGGCAACGTGCGCGAGGTGGTCTACACGCCGATCAAGAGCGACCCGACGCGCGTGGCCGCACTCAAGAGCGGTGGCGTGGACCTGCTCACCGACATCCCGACCCAGGACGTGGCCGGCCTGCGCGCCGACCCCGCGCTGAAGGTCATGGACGGGCCCGAGGTGCGCACCATCTTCTTCGCCCCCGACGTCGGCAGCCCCGAGCTGAAGTACAGCAGCGTCAAGGGCAAGAACCCCTTCGCCGACCGCCGCGTGCGCCAGGCGCTGAGCATGGCCATCGACCGCGAGGCCATCAAGCGCGCCACGATGCGGGGTCTGTCGGTGCCGGCGGGCATCATGGTGGCGCCGGGGGTGAACGGCAACACGCCTGACCTCGACGTGCCGGCCAAGGTGGACGTCGAGGCGGCGAAGAAGCTCCTGGCCGAGGCCGGCTACGCCAGCGGCTTCGAATTCCGCCTGAGTTGCCCGAACAACCGCTACGTCAACGACGAAGAGATCTGCCAGAACGTCGTGTCGATGTGGGCGCGGATCGGTGTCAAGGCCACGCTGGCGGCGGAGAACTTCGCCACCTACAGCCAGAAGTTCCAGAACTTCGACACCTCGATGTACATGCTGGGCTGGGGCGTGGCCACGTATGACGCCCAGTACACGATCCAGTCGCTCGTGCGCACGCGCACCAGCGGCGCCGACGGCAACTTCAACTTCTCGCGCATCAGCGACCCGGTCATCGACCGCCTGACCGACGCGATGAAGAGCGAGACCGACGTCACCAAGCGCAACGCCATGATCCGCGAGGCGCTGCTGCGCATCCGCGACGAAGCGCTGCTGATCCCCATCCACCACCAGATCCGCCCCTGGGCGATGAAGGCGGGGGTGAGCACGGTGCACCGGTCCGACGACCGGCCCGAGGCGCGTTTCGCGACCGTGCGCTGAAGTTCAGCGGGCCAGGCGCGCCGTCACGCGGGCCTGCGCCGACGCCAGCTCGCGCGCCAGGCGGGCGACGAGTTCGCCCGCCGGCACCACGGCCTTCACGGCGCCGATGCCCTGCCCGCAGCCCCAGATGTCCTTCCAGGCCTTCTTGGCGCCTTCGCCGCCAAAGTCCATCTTGCTGGGGTCGCTTTCCGGCAGGTGATCCGGATCCAGCCCGGCGGCGCGGATGCTGGGCTTGAGGTAGTTGCCGTGCACGCCGGTGAAGA
>CAZBUU010000488.1:0-2468 GCA_964495125.1 uncultured Rubrivivax sp. | reverse complement strand
CCTACCCGCACACTCCCCGAGCCGGATCAACGTGTGCCTATTTGGTGTTGCTGCGCGTAGAGATTGCCCGTTTCACCCGGAACGGGGCTTGGGCCCCGTTCCGGGTGGCTGCTTTCGCAGAACACCCTTTCCGGGAACCCCGATCCGACTCGTCTCTGTTGCTCTGATCCTCACCTTGCGGTGGACAGCCGTTAACTGCTACGCCGCTCTGTGCAGTCCGGACCTTCCTCCCGTGCCGTCTTTCGACGATTGCACCGGCGGCGGTCTGGCCCGCTTCACGGGACGATTGTCGCAGCTACCACCGGATCGCCAACTTGGCGCCGTAGCTGGTGGCCTCGCCGGTCTTGTCCACTTCCAGCACCAGCGCCAGCGGCACGAAGGCCAGGTTCACGCCGGCGAAGACCTTGTTCTGGCCGAAGGACTCGTCCCTCAGCCCCGCGCCCGGCGCCTTGCTGCTGACCTGCACGCGGCCGACGCCGGCGTAGGGCGTGGCGAAGAGGAAGCCCTTGCTGATGGACAGGTCCACGCCGGTGCTGCGCATCTTCAGTTCGTTGACGCCCGACAGCTGCATGCCCGAGACCCGGACGGCCAGCGCCGGCAGCAGCGTGTTGCCGCCCACGAAGGCCCAGCGCAGTTCGCCGCCCGTGGCGCGCACGTTGGTGCCGGGCAGCGTCAGCAGGGTGACGCCGACGTCGATGTCCCAGGGCAGGCCCTTGAGCACGCGCACCCCGGCCAGCGGCACGGCCTTGGGCACGCTGGCACCGCCGGCGGCCTTCTTCAGCACGTCGCGGTTGGCCACCTCGGTGACACCGGCGCTCACGCCGAGGTCGAAGCCCGTGATGCCCAGGCCTTCGGAGGGAATCATGCCCTTGTAGGAGATGGCGGCGGCCACGTCCTCGCTGAAGGCGCGGAACTCGGTCTGGTTCAGCAACTGCAGCGCGTTGAAGTCGGCGGCGTGGGCCGAGGCGGTGGCGGCCAGGGCGACGGCGGCCAGCGCGCGTCGCGACGTGAAGACGGACATGGACAGACTCCCGGGGGTGAGGCGCCGCACGCTGCGGCGTCGCGCAAATTCTGCGCGGGCGGCGTGACGCCGGCCTCCTCTGTCCGTGTGAACTGTGGCCTCAGATCGACATCTTCTGGCGCACGCCGTCGGCTTCCATGGCCTGGCCGGCGCCACGCGCCACGATCTCGCCGCGCTCCATCACCAGGTACTGGTCGGCCAGCTCGGCAGCGAAGTCGTAGTACTGCTCCACCAGCACGATGGCCATGTTGCCGCGGTCGGCGAGCGTGCGGATGACGCGGCCAATGTCCTTGATGATGCTGGGCTGGATGCCCTCGGTGGGCTCGTCCAGCATCAGCAGCTTCGGCCCCGGCGCCAGCGCACGCGCGATGGCCAGCTGCTGCTGCTGGCCGCCGGAAAGGTCGCCGCCGCGGCGGCCGATCATCTGCTTGAGCACCGGGAACAGCTCGAACAGCTCGGCCGGGATGGGCGTGCTGCCGGGCTTCGTGGCCAGGCCCATGCGCAGGTTCTCTTCCACCGACAGGCGCGAGAAGATCTCGCGGCCCTGCGGCACGTAGCCGACGCCGCGGCGCACGCGCTCGTAGCTGGTGGCCCGGGTGATGTCGGCACCGTCCAGCGTCACCGTGCCGGCCTTCACCGGCACCACGCCCATCAGGCTCTTCAGCAGCGTGGTCTTGCCCACGCCGTTGCGGCCCAGCACCACCGTCACCTCGCCCAGCTTCGCCTCGAAGGCGACGTTGCGCAGGATGTGGCTGCCGCCGTAGTACTGGTTCAGGCCGTCGACCTTCAGGACCACTTCACCGGCCAAGGTAGACCTCCACGACCTTCTCATTGGCCTGCACTTCGCTCAGCAGCCCTTCCGCCAGCACGCTGCCTTCGTGCAGCACCGTCACCTTCTTGCGGCCCTGTGTCAGCTGGTCGACGAACTTCATGTCGTGCTCGACGACCACCAGGGAATGCTGGCCTTCCAGCGTGAGGAAGAGCTCGGCGGTGCGTTCGGTCTCCTCGTCGGTCATGCCGGCCACGGGCTCGTCCAGCAGCAGCAGTTTCGGGTCCTGCATCAGCAGCATGCCGATCTCCAGCCATTGCTTCTGGCCATGGCTCAGCAGGCCGGCCGTGCGCTGCGCTTCCTCCTTCAGGTGGATCAGCGCCAGCACCTCGCCGATGCGGTCCAGCTGCTCGCCGCTCAGGCGATGGAACAGCGCGGCGCGCACGCTGCGGTCGGCCTTCAGCGCGAGTTCCAGGTTCTCGAACACGCTGAGCTGTTCGTAGACCGTGGGCTTCTGGAACTTGCGGCCGATGCCCGCCTGCGCGATCTCGGGCTCGCTCATGCGCAACACGTCGATGTTGCTGCCGAAGGAGATGCGGCCGCTGTCGGGGCGCGTCTTGCCCGTGATGCAGTCCATCATCGTCGTCTTGCCGGCGCCGTTGGGGCCGATGATGCAGC
>CAZBUU010000487.1:0-2469 GCA_964495125.1 uncultured Rubrivivax sp. | reverse complement strand
CGCCCGACCGCGTGCTGATCAAGGAACTGCCGCTGATGCTGCGCGGCCGCCAGCCCGGCGAGGTGCCGGCGCTGATCGAGCGCATGCTGCTGGCCGCCGGTCTGCCCGCAGCACGGCTGGCCCACCAGGACGACGAAGCCGCCGCGGCGCAGGCCCTGCTGGCTTGGGCGCAGCCGGGTGACGTGCTGGTGCTGCCCGTGCACACGGCGGCCGTGCGCGAAGCAGTGCGCGCCCTGCTGAAGGGCTAGACGAAGCGCAGGTCCAGGTCGCCGTGGGCGTAGATCACCGCGCCGGTGTCGGTGAAGGTGGCGTGATGGCCGGTGCCGGCCGGGGCCAGCTGCCAGTCGCCGGCCTGCAGCAGCAGGTCGTCGAGGAACAGCTCGCCCTGGACCATCAGGCATTCCTCGTCGTGGCCGTGCTGGTGGTAAGGCACGGTGGCGCCGGCTTGCGCGAGGTACAGCAGCGCGGCCTGGCCGTCGCGCTGCCACAGCACGCGGCGCTGGACGCCGGGAGCGAAGTCGGGCCAGCCGGCCTCGGCGTCGAGCACGGCGTGCGCGCGGTCGCCCGGGGCGGCCGCCAGTGCCGACTCGCGCAGGAAGAGCATCGCGCCCTCGGGCCCGGCCTGCCAGGCGGGCGTAGCCCAGCCGGCCGGCGTGACGAGGTAGTCGCGCAGCGACAGGGCCTCGCCGTCGGCTTGCGCCTGGCCGGCCACCAGCAACCACTCGCGGTGCCGCGGCTGCAGCAGCGCCTCGGGGTCCAGCAGGGCGGCCGGCAGCGTGGCGCCCGGCGCCATTTCCAGCAGGCGCACCCGCAGCGGCTCACCCGGGCGGAGGGCGGCGCCGGACTCGGCCTGGTAGAGGTTCAGGACCTGGACGCCGGGCGCCAGGGGCTTCGCCGCGCCGGGGCCGCGACGGCGCGTGACCAGGGGCGCCTCGGCGGCAAGGCTGGCCGCCACGCGCTCGCCCAGGCGGCCACGCAGGGTGGCCAGCCTGTCGGCGCCCGGCGCGGCTTGCGCATAGGCACTTGCGAAGGGCTCGCTCAGCAGCGGGGCCAGCTCGGGTGCGGCCAGCTCGGGCGGTGGCGAGATCGGCAGCGGGGTGTTGGAGGTGCGGCTCATGATGGGGCTCAGGCAAGGGCGTGGGCGGCCTGTTCGCCCAGCAGCGCGCGCAGCGTGATCAGTGCGCGGCGAATCTGTGACTTCACGGTGCCCAGCGGCAATTCGGTCTGGCTGGCGATCTCCTCGTGGCTGAGGCCGCGCAGGAAGGCCAGGGCCACCAGTTGACGCGGCTGCGCGGCCAGCTGCTGCAGCGCTTCATGCAGGCCGGCCTGGCCACGCGCCAAGGCCAGCAAGGCGTCGCTGCCCGGGGCGTCGGCGGCGATCTCGGCCACGCTCTCTTCGTCCAGGCTGTCGTGCCGGAAGCGCGCCTCGCGGCGCAGGGCGTCGATGGCCCGCGAGCGCGCCATGGCCAGCAGCCAGGCCAGCGCATGGCCGCGCGCCGGGTCGTAGCGCAAGGCCTGGCGCCAGACCTGGAAGTAGGTGTCTTCCACCACCTCTTCGGCCAGCGCCGCGCGACGCACGATACGCAGCACCAGGCCGTAGACGCGCGACACGGTGGCGTCGTAGAGCGCGGCGAGGGCGCGCTCGTCGTGCTCGGCGATGCGTGACAGCCACGCTTGCAGCTGGGCGTCGGCGGCCGTCGGCGCGGCCCGCGGCAGGGGCGTTGCCGTAGCGTCCTCGAACTCGTCGTCGTCGGAGTCAGGTTCGGGTTCGGCGAGGGGCCCGGGCAGGGCGCCATCGTGGTCCGGTGTCGCATGGATGCCGATGTTCATGGGGCGGTCTCGCGCTCAGGTTCGGTCAGCCTGTCCGCCGGGGTCGGGCAGGTCGATCGGATCCTTACGCAGTGCGTGGCCATCTGGATTCACCTTGAGCGTCGGACAGGCACTGAGAGGCATCGGGAACGGCGCCGCGCAGGAACACCGTGGCGCCGACATCCGTGGACAGTGTGGCATGCAACGACCCGGCGTGGGCCAGGTGCCAGCCTCCGGCGGGCACTTCCAGCGCGGTGCCGACGCGGAGAGTCCCTTCCAGCACCAGGCACTCCTCTTCGCGCGGGTGGCGGTGGGCCGGCAGACGGGCGCCCGCGGCCAGCTGCAGCAGGTAGGAGCGGATGCCGTCGCGCTCGTGCAGCAGCTTCATGCGCACGCCCGGCGCGAAGGGCTGCCAGGGCCCTTCCCAGGCCTGCACGGTGAGGTGGCTGGTCTCGGCGTCGGCCATGCGCTCCAGCAGGCGCTGGCGCAGGCGTCGCAGCCGCTCGGGGTCGGGAGAATCCGGGTCGAAGTCCATGGAGGCCCTACGCAAGGGGCGCCGCCGCAGATGCAAGCGACCCTTGTCGGCGCAGGGCCTAACGCCGCACCGTCACCGTCATCGTCCCCGCCTCGAACGCGCCGCGGAAGGTGAGCTGCCAGTTC
>CAZBUU010000486.1:0-2485 GCA_964495125.1 uncultured Rubrivivax sp. | reverse complement strand
AGGTACTGCAGGTGCAGCGGCGACATGCTGCGCAGCTGGCACATCGACATGTCCAGCGGCCGGCCGTTGTCGGGCCGCAGCGCCGGCACCAGGGGCTGCGGCTCGTAGTCGACGTCGACCAGCAGCCGCACGCGGTTGCGCAGGTAGAGCTCGCGGGCGCGCTGCGGGATGTCGCTGGCGGGGTAGTGGTGGCCCAGCAGCGACTCCAGGCGGGGGTCGCGCGCTTCGGAGACGATCTTGCCGTGGCCGTCGGGGTCGAAGCGGTAGACCATCACGCGGTCGTAGCCGGTGAGGTCGCGCACTTCGCTGGCGATGGCGTCGGTCAGCGCGCCCAGCGAGGGCGCCGCGGTGAATCGCTGCGCCGCCTCGGCCAGCCGCGCATGCAGGGCGGCGCCGCCCAGGTGCGGTGCCGTGGGCAGGCCCACGGGGTCGAAGACCTCCAGCTCCAGCACCAGGCCGCCCTCGGGGGCGCGGTGCAGGGCGCCTTCCACGCGGCGCGCGGCCATGCCGGCGCCGGGCGCCACCGTGCCCAGCAGGCTGGCCGGTTCCTCCGCCAGCGACTCTGCCAGCGCCGCCACCTGCTGGGCGATGTCACCGCCCAGCGCGGCCAGCGGGCGCTCCAGCAGCGCTTCGGCCGCCACCCCGAGCAGGGCGGTGCAATTGCGGCTGGCCTGCAGCACGGTGAGCGTGCCTTCCTGCACCAGCAGCAGCACGCCGTGCGGCTGCACGGAGCCGGCCAGGTGGATGAGCTCGCGCTCGCAGTTGCTGAGGTCGGCCTGGCCGAAGGCGGGGCTGTCCATCAGTTCACCCCCGGCGCCGGCAGGGGCAGTGCCGACATGCGCTGCAGCAGCTCATCGCGGCCGATGCCCAGGTGCCGCGCCGCTCGAGCCAGGTCACCCTGGCCGAGGCGCAGGGCCGACTGGATGAGCTGCGTCTCGGCCTGCCGGGTGACTTCGGCCAGCAGTTCCCCCAGCGTGGCCTGTCCCACCTGCAAGGGCAGGCCGGTGAAATCCAGTTGCAGCGCTGACGGGCCCGGGGCCTCGCCGGGCAGCGCGCGCAGCACCAGGCCCACGCGCTCCTGGTCGCCATCGGCCAGGGAACTGGCCGACACGGTGACGACCGCCGCGCGGCCGGCCGCCAGGCGCAGCGGCAGGCGCACACCTTCGACGATGCCTTCGGCGCGCACGCGCGCCAGCAGCGCGGCCCAGGCCGCGTCGTCGCCGCCCAGCAGGGCGCTGAGGCTGCGCCCGCGCGCCTGCGCTTCCTCGGGCACGCCGCACAGCGCCAGGAAGGCCGGGTTGGCGCACAACACGCCGCCGGCAGAGTCGGCCACCAGCACGGCGTCGGCGGTCTGGTCGACGAAGCCGAGGATCGCGGAAGCTTCGGGCTCGGGCCGGCGCGCGCGCAGCAGCAGGCAGCGCCGCTCGCCGGTCTGGAAGAGCGTGGCCGAGACGTCCACCGTCGTGCCCTGCTGCGCCGTGCGCAGCCGTTGCTCGGAGGCGGCGCCGTAGGCGCGCGTGTTGAAGACCAGTTCGTCCAGGTGCGCCCGCTGGCTGTCCTCCACCAGGCTTCCGGGCGACACGCCCGCCCAGGGCTGCCCGGTGCGCGCGAACAGTTCGCCGGCGGCAGCGTTGGCGTCCAGCACCAGGCCGCTGTCGGCGTCCAGCACCAGCACGGCGTCGTGCACCACCTGGAACAGCTGCCGGTGCTGGCCGTCGCTGCTGCGGCGCTGCCAGTACTCGCGCTCCAGCGACATCTGCGTTTCCTGGAAACGCTGCTGGATGGCGCTGACGGCGCGCAGGTCGCGGCCGACGGCCAGCAAGGGGCCGCCCTCGCCCAGCCGCACGGCGGCCCAGGAGAACGGGATCTCGCTGCCTTCGGCGCCCGGGTGGTTCAGCTCGCTGCGGCGCGAGACGCCGTGCTCGCGGGCTTCGCGCAGCAGCGCCTCGGCGCGGCCACGCGTGGCCTGGGAGACGGTGTCGGCCCAACGCCGGCCCACCCAGTCGTGGTCGGCACGGGGCAGCGGCTGGCGGCCGTCGGCCACGTTGCGGATGACGCCGTCGTCGCCGATGACCACGGCGATGTCGCCCGCCACGCGAACCACGGTGGCGGCGACCTCCGGGGCCAGATCGGACAGGCGTGGAAGGCCCCTGGGCCGGGGCGGTTCATGCATGGCAAGACCATAGCACGACCCAGGGCTTTACGGACGGGGGTCGGGCCTCAGGCGGTGAGTCGCGTCACGCCCGGCAGTTCGCAGGCGTAGATGCAGTTGCGCAGCGCGGCGATGGCCTCGTAGCGCGGGAAGGTGCGCCGCCAGGCGAGCACGACGCGACGCGTCGGCGCCGGCGCGCTGAAGGGCACGTACTTGATGTGGGTCTGCACTTCCTTGGGCAGCGAGAGCTGCGGCACCACCGTCACGCCCATGCCCGAGGCCACCATGTACTTGATGGTCTCCAGCGAGCTGCCCTCGAAGCTCTTGCGGATG
>CAZBUU010000485.1:0-2504 GCA_964495125.1 uncultured Rubrivivax sp. | reverse complement strand
CGGCCAGGGGCGCGATCTCGGCCTGCGCGAAGTCGCGCACGGCGTCGCGCAGCGCGTCGATGTCGTCACCGAGCTGGAAGTTCAGGCCGGGCAGGTTCATGGGCGGTCTCCGCGTTCTGATTGACGTTGACGTAAACGTCAATCATACGGGCCGCCCGCCGCGGCAAGCAGGCTACTTCGCGCCGGCCAGCGCCTGCGCCAGCTCCTTGAAGATCGGCTGCGCCGCCGCGGCCAGTGCAGGCGCCAGGGATTGGCCTTCGGTCTTGACCAGGAAGTCGGCCTTTTCGGCGCCGGCACCGGCGGCGCGGAACAGTGCACCCACCAGGCCGCCGTCGCCGGTGGCCTCGCCCTTCACGATCTCCATCTTCACGCCCGGCACCGGCACGGGTTTCTGCAAGACCAGCACCTGCTGCGCCAGGTGACCCGGGTTGCCGCCGGCCTGCGACAGTTGGAACACCGTGCCGCTTTCGACAAAGCGCGGGTTCGGCACCACCTTGCCATAGTCGCCGCCGCTGAAGAGCCCGACGCCGAAGCCCCCTACCTTCTTCTCGATCCCGATGTCCACGAAGGGGACGGCCAAGCGCACCGCCAGCGCCGTGGCCTTCAGGTCGTCGGCCAGCTTCTGGGTCGAGCCAAAGATCGTGCTCATGCTCATCACCTCGGCGTTCGAGCCAAGCAGCCACTCGCTGCGCATCTGATCCCAACCCGACAGGTCATTGGCGAAGGTCCCCTCGGGCACGTCGGTGTAGTACTTGGGTACCTTCTGATCAAGCACCAGCGCGAGCACCATGGGCAGTTCCGCGGCGCCGACGAGGGTGCTCATCTTGCGGATCGACGAGTCGTCGATCCGGGCCATGTTCTTGCTGCCCACACGCCGCAGCTCGGCCAGTGCCGGGTGCGCTGCAACCTGCTCAGTTGCCACGACTTCGATGCCGGCGGCCTTCAACTCGGCCAGCAACTGCCCGTAGAGCGCGGCCGCCGCAGCCTGGTACTGCTCCGGCGTCACCTCCGTGAGCTTGGACTTGAAGGTGTTGTTCGAGCGCTTCATCTCCACGCCCTGGTCAGTGACGAACTGGACGACGAAGCCGGTGATGGCCACACGCTTCAGCAGCGCGGCGTCGTCCGGCACCTTGCCCTTGAGCAGCCCTTGCGGGCTGGTGGCATCCGTGGCGGCATGGGCGGAAAGAACGGCCAGCGCCAGCAGCGCGGCCGAGGCCAGATGGGCGATTCGACGCATGGAGGTCTCCTTGTGGGAAGGGATGGTGTTGCGGCAGAACGTGCCGCGCGTCACTGCTCGCGATTGTTCAGCGCCTGCGCCAGCACGCCGGCCAGCAGCTTCATGTCGCCGCCCAGCACTTCGGGATAGTCACTGCGGGCGAACACCTGGTAGGCCTCGGCGCTGCCCGAATCGCGCGAACCCAGCAAGCTGCCCAGCACGCGCAGCGCCACCGTGCCGGCCACCTCGCCGTCGGACTTCTGCACCTTTTCCACGCGCTCGGCGAACACGCCAGGCAGCACCATGGGACGCACGAAGTCGAACTGCGGGCCACCGCCGTCTTCGGTCATCACGCGGACGTAGCCGCTCACGGCCGACACGACCTTGGACGTGATGCTGGCGCTGATGGCGCTGCCGCCCTCGGCCCAGCGCGCGGTCTCCTTGTCGAAGGCGGCGAAGTTCAGCGTCACGTTCGCCACGTAGACCGGCATCTTCTGGTTGTAGGCGAAGTTGCGCATGCCGAAGGTCATCAGATTGCCGGTGCCGGCGGCGTAGACCGAGGTCACCTTGCCGCCGGACGAACTGTCCATCGGCTTGGTGTCGGCCACGGCCTTCTTGAAGTCGGCGTCCTCCAGCAACGCGGACTGCTCCACCACCTGGTAGCCCTGAGCCGCCAGCCTCTCGCGCAACGCGGCATGGAAGGCGTTGGCCACCGTCTGCATGGGCTCGGGGCTCACGCCCGCCAGCTTCATCTGCGAGGAGGCCGAGACCGTGGCCTTGCCCAGGAACTCCTTGGTGGCGGCGGTGTCGGACGCGTCGGTGATGAAGTTCACCCGCACCATGCCAATGGCCGCCTCCGCCGACGGGCCGGCATAGGGCTTGGAGACGTGGCGCAGTGCCGCGCCGTCGTCGATGAGCGCCTTGAAGGCCTCGGCCGGCTTGCTCTCGGCCGTGAGCATCACGGCTTCGGGCGGCTTGTCGAACAGGCCGGCGTGCGCTGGCACCGTGGCCAGCACCAGCACGGCCAGAACCGTGTGGAACGAAGCGGTCTTCTTGCGCATGTCTGCCTTCCTCGGGTTCGACGGCCGGCCAGTCCGGCCCGACCCTCGCTAACGCAAGGCCGCACGCGGAGAAGGCTCAACGCCCGGCGGATGCCGGCTTGCGCCGCGATTTCGGCGCTGGCGCCAGCAGGCTTCGACAGCGCTCCTCGTGCTGCGCGATCTCGGCCAGCGTGATCTCGATGTCCTCGCGCTGCTGCTCCAGCTGGCGCCGGTGCTCGGCCAGCACG
>CAZBUU010000484.1:0-2507 GCA_964495125.1 uncultured Rubrivivax sp. | reverse complement strand
CCTCGTCCTTGAACAGGTCGCGCAGCGGCTCCAGCAGCTTCAGGCCCAGCGTCTCCGGCAGGCCACCGACGTTGTGGTGGCTCTTGATCGTGGTGGCCTTCTTGGTCTTGGCCCCGCCCGACTCGATGACGTCCGGGTAGATGGTGCCCTGCGCCAGCCACTTCGCGTTGGCCAGCTTCTTCGCCTCGGCCTGGAAGACTTCCACGAACTCGCGGCCGATGATCTTGCGCTTGGCCTCGGGGTCGCTCACGCCCTTCAGGTGGCCCAGGAACTGCGCGCTGGCGTCCACGTGCACCACCTTCGCGTGCAGGCGGCCGACGAACATGTCCATCACCATCCGGCCCTCGTTCAGGCGCAGCAGTCCGTGGTCGACGAAGACGCAGGTCAGCTGGTCACCGATGGCGCGGTGGATGAGCGCGGCGGCCACGCTGGAGTCCACCCCGCCCGACAGGCCGAGGATCACCTCCTGATCGCCCACCTGCTCGCGGATCCTCGCCACGGCCTCGGCGATATGGTCGCGCATCACCCAGTCGGGCTTCGCGCCGCAGATGCCCAGCACGAAACGTTCGAGCAGCTGCCGGCCCTGCACCGTGTGCGTGACCTCGGGGTGGAACTGCACGCCGTAGTAGCCGCGGGACTCGTCGGCCATGCCGGCGATGGGGCAGCTGGGCGTGCTGGCCATGAGCTTGAAACCCGGCGGCAGCGCGGTGATCTTGTCGCCGTGGCTCATCCACACCTTGAGCATGCCGTGGCTCGTGCCGTCAGGTTGTGGCGTGGAGAAGTCCTGGATGCCTTCCAGCAGCTTCGTGTGGCCATGCGCCCTCACCTCGGCGTAGCCGAACTCGCGATGCGAACTGGCTTCCACCTGCCCGCCCTGCTGCACGGCCATCGTGAACATCCCGTAGCAGATGCCCAGCACGGGAATGTCCAGGTCCCACACCACCTGCGGCGCGCGCAGTTCGTGCTCTTCGTAGGTGCTGGCGTGGCTGCCGGACAGCACGATGCCTTTCGGCGCGAACTCGCGGATGAAGGCCTCGCTGACGTCGTTCGGGTGGATCTCGCAGTAGACATGCGCTTCGCGGATGCGGCGGGCGATGAGTTGCGTGACCTGCGAGCCGAAGTCGAGGATCAGGATCTTGTCGTGCATGGCGGTCGTCCGGGAGAGTCGTTGTTCGGTTCAGGTCGCCACTGCTTCCAGCGCGCGCTGGGTGCGGCGGCCGTGCGCCCAGGCCAGCGCCAGCGCGGCGGCCTGCAAGGCGGCGCCGAAGTACAGCGGCGCGCCGATGGCCCAGTGGCCCTGCGGCATGTGCGAAACGGCCGTCAGCAAGCCGGCGCCGACCACGGGGCCGATCACGGCCGTCAGGCTGTTCAGCGAGCTCACGGCGCCCATGGCCTGGCCCTGGTTGCGCGGGTCGGCGGCGGCGGAAATCATGCTCTGGATGGCGGCGTTGATGGTGTAGCCGAAGACATTGGCCACGATCACCACGTACATCACCCAGCCTGCCGAGGCCGCGCCCCAGAAGATGTAGGCCAGCGTGGACGAGGCCAGCCCGAGCACGGCCAGGCGCCGCGGCGGGAACCGCTTGAGCAGCTTGCCCAGCAGCCAGCCTTGCACGATGACCGACATCACGCCCACGGCGGCCAGCGACCAGCCGTTGTCCTGCGTCGTCCATCCGAACTTGAAGGTGGCGTACAGCACCCAGACGCTGTAGAGCACGCCCTGGGCCAGGCCCGAGCAGGCGATGACGCCGACCAGCAGCCCCACCCCCTTGAGCTGCGCCAGGTTGCGCAGCGAACTCAGCGGGTTCACCGAAGCCCACGACACCTTGCGGCGCCTCTCCGGCGGCAGCGACTCCGGCAGCACGAAGTAGCCGTAAGCCAGGTTCACAAGCGCCAGCGTGCCGGCGACATAGAACGGCAGGTGCAGGTCGATGGCGCCCAGCAGCCCGCCCAGCGCCGGCCCGACGATGAAGCCGATGCCGAACATGGCACCCAGCATGCCGAAGCGCTTGGCGCGGTCTTCCGGCGCGCTGATGTCGGCCACGTAGGCGTTGGCCACGGCCGCGTTGGCCTGCATCGCGCCGCCCACCAGGCGCACGGCGATCAGCATCCACAGCGCCGTGGCGAGCGCCGTGGCGAAGAAGTTGAGCGCCAAGCCGCAGAAGCCGATCAGCATCACGGGGCGGCGCCCGTAGTGGTCAGACAGTGCACCCAGGACGGGCGAGCCGAAGAAGTTGGCGATGCCGAAGGCGAAGCTCACCACGCCCAGCCAGAAGGCGTGATCCGTGGGGTTGCCGGTGAAGCTGCCGATGAGCGCCGGCAGTACCGGCACCATGACGCCGATCGACACCATGTCGATCAGCACCGCGGCCATGATGAAGCCCATGCCCGCGGCACGCTTCGGCGCCGCGCCACCCGGGCCGGCGGAGTTGGCGTCGACCGTCATTCCATGCGGTAGTTCGGCGCTTCCTTCGTGATCTGCACGTCGTGGACGTGGCTCTCGCGGA
>CAZBUU010000483.1:0-2527 GCA_964495125.1 uncultured Rubrivivax sp. | reverse complement strand
TCGTCAACATGGGCATGGTCAGCGGCATCCTGCCGGTGGTGGGCGTGCCGCTGCCTTTCGTCAGCTACGGCGGCACGGCGATGGTGTCGCTGGGGCTGGGCCTGGGCATCCTGATGTCGGTGGCGCGCAGCAAGCGGCTGATGCAGAGCTGAACATGCGCGTGGCCTTCGTCGGCATCGGCGCCATGGGCCTGGCGATGGCGCTGCGTCTGCGCGATGGCGGCATGGCGGTGGCCGTGCGCGACATCGACGCGGACCGCGAAGCACGGGCCGCCGAAGCGGGCTGCACGGTCGGGGCCAGCGCGGCTGCGGTGGCGGCAGGCTGCGAGGTCCTCGTCGTTGCGGTGGTCGATGGGGCGCAAACGCGCGAGGTGCTGTTCGGTGAGCAAGGGGCCGCCGCCGCGCTGAGCCCGGGCGCCACCGTGCTGCTGTGCCCGACGCTCGCGCCCGAGGACGTGGAGGACGCCGCCGCGCGCCTGGCCGCTCAGGGCGTGGACCTGCTGGATGCGCCCATGTCCGGCGGCCCGCAGCGCGCCCGCGACGGCAGCATGAGCCTGATGGTGGCTGGCCCGGACGCCGCCTTCGTGCGCTGCGAGCCGCTGCTGCGCCGGTTGGCGGCGCACCTGTTCCGCATCGGCACGCGCCCCGGCGACGGCGCCTGCACCAAGCTCGTCAACAACCTGCTCGCGGCCGTGAACCTGGCCGGTGCGGCCGAGGCCCTGGGCCTGGCGAACCGTCTGGGGCTGGACCTGGCGACGACGCTGGCCGTGATCGAGCACAGCAGCGGCCAGAGCTGGATCGGCAGCGAGCGGGCTGGGCGCCTGCTGGCTGGCGACGCCCAGGTGCGCGCCCGTGTCGCCCTGCTGGCCAAGGACAGCGCGCTGGCATTGCGCGCCGCCGCGGGTACGGCCATGCCCTTGGGCGAAGTGGCTGCGACCGCTTTCGCACGCACCGTCGACGCCGGCCTGGCCGACGCCGACGACGCGGCGCTCATCGCGCGGGCGCTGGGGCAGCCGTGGCCGATGGCAAGGACGCCGCTGCGGCCGGCGCCGCCGCCGGCCGCAGAGGAAAACGCACCGTGAAGAGCGCCCCCGGTGCGCTGGCCGTGGGCCCGCTGCGTGGCCGGGCGTCGGTGACCGTGATCTCGGCGCCATGGCGCTGCGCCACCTCCGCCACGATGGCCAGACCGAGGCCGCTGCCGTCCACCTGCGTGTCCAGCGCGCGGTAGAAGGGCCGGAACACGGCCTCGCGCTCGGCCGGGGCGATGCCCGGGCCGGTGTCTTCCACCTGCAGCACCACCACCTGGCCGAAAGGGTCGGGCACCACGCGCGCGGTCACCGTGCCGCCGCCCGGCGTGTACTGCAACGCGTTGTCCACCAGGTTGCGCACCATCTCCGACAGCAGCACCGGTTCGCCGTGCAGCCGCGTGTTCTCGTGCGACTCCGGGCCTTCGTAGCCGAGGTCGATGCGGCGCTCGATGGCGCGCGGCACGAAATCCCGCACCACGGCGCGCGTCACCGCCGCCAGGTCCACGTGCTGGTGGCGCGTGGCCTGCCCGTTGTCCTCGGCGCGCGCCATCGACAGCAGCTGGTTGACCATGTGCGCCGCGCGCTGCGTGGACAGCGCGATCTGCCGCAGCGTGTGCTTCATCGACGCCGGGTCTCCGCGGCCGCTGTCGATCTCGCGCGCGGCCAGTTCGCACTGCATGCGCAGGCCGGCCAGCGGCGTCTTGAGCTGGTGTGCGGCGTCGGCCAGGAAATGACGCTGCGTGACGATGGTCTTGTCCAGGCGGTGCAGCAGGTCGTTGATGGCTCGCACCAGGGGCGCCACCTCGTCGGGCACGTCGCCCTCGGCGATGGCCGAAAGATCGGTGCTTTCGCGCTTGCGGATGCGCTGCTGCAGCTCGGCCAGGGGCCGGATGCCGCGCGCCAGCGCGAACCACACCAGCACCACGGCCAGCGGCAGGATGACGAACTGCGGCAGGATCACGCCCTTGATGATCTCGGTGGCCAGCTGCGAACGCTTGCCGAGCGTCTCGGCCACCTGCACCAGCGCGTCGCTGCGGCCGCCGTCGGGCGAAGGCAGCCACAGGTAGGCCACGCGCACCGGCTCGTCGCCGATCTGGTCGTCGCGGAAGCGCACGGCGCCCTCGGGGCCGGGTTCGTCGCCGGGCACGGTGAGGCCGGCGTCGCCGGCCAGCAACTCGCCGCGCCGGCCCAGCACCTGGTAGTAGGTGCGGTCATCGTCGTCGTCGCGGCGCAGCAGCGCGGCCGAGCGTTCGAGTTCGGCGCGCAGATCGGCAGGGTGGGTGCCGCTGCTGGTGGACTGCACCGTGGTCTGCCGCGCCAGCGCGCGCACCACGTCCGACAGCTCCCGGTCGTAGGGTCTGGCCGCGATGGCCTGTGCGACGACCCAGGTCAGCCCCAGGCTCATGGGCCACAGGAACAGCAGCGGGGCGAGCATCCAATCGAGGATCTCGCCGAACAGCGAACGCTGTTCGTGGTGAGGGGTCTGCGGCATCGTCCTGC
>CAZBUU010000482.1:0-2547 GCA_964495125.1 uncultured Rubrivivax sp. | reverse complement strand
ACGTTGCGCGTGCCGCCCGAGACCCACAGTCCGGCGCTCGGGACCAGGGACCAGTTGGCTCGGGTGGAGCAGGTCGCGCGCGGCTGACGACGCGCGGCCCGCGCCGCCGTCCGCCGGGTGTCGCTCGCCCGGCGCTGATCCGATCGGTCCGCCCTTCCGGTTGGTGCGCCCGCCGCTAAGTTTGCTGGTGCCAACCGCAAGGCGACTCTCGTGACCGGCTTCGAACTCTCTCCGCGCGCCGCGGCTCTCCGCGAGCGCCTGGTCGCGTTCATGGACCAGCACGTCTATCCCAACGAAGCCACCTGGTGGAACCAGATGGCGGCCAATCGGTGGCAGCCGACCGCCATCACCGAGGAGTTGAAGGCGTTGGCCCGCGCCCAGGGGCTATGGAACCTGTTCCTGCCGGAGTCGACACACGGCGCCGGGCTCACCAACCTCGAGTATGCCTCGCTCTGCGAGGTCATGGGCCGCTGCCACTTCGCCTCCGAGATCTTCAATTGCTCGGCCCCGGACACCGGTAACATGGAAGTCCTCGAACGGTACGGGACCGAGGCCCACAAGGCCGAGTGGCTGACGCCGCTGCTCGAGGGCAAGATCCGCAGCGCGTTCGCGATGACCGAACCCGAGGTGGCCAGCTCCGACGCGACCAACATCCAGGCCTCGATCCGTCGCGACGGCGACCACTACCTGATCAACGGGCGCAAGTGGTGGACCTCCGGCGCCGGCGATCCGCGCTGCCGGATCCTGGTCCTGATGGGTCGCTCCAACCCCGACGCGCCCACCCACCTCCAGCAGTCGATGATCCTGGTGCCGGTGGCCACCCCCGGCGTCAAGATCGAACGAATGCTCACCGTCTTCGGCTACGACGACGCCCCTCACGGTCACGGCGAGCTGACGTTCACCGACGTCCGGGTCCCCGCCAGTAACCTGCTCCTCGGCGAGGGCCGCGGCTTCGAGATCGCCCAGGGCCGCCTCGGCCCGGGCCGCATCCACCACTGCATGCGCCTGATCGGCCTGGCCGAGCGCGCACTCGAGCTGATGTGCGACCGGGCCCTCAAGCGCGTGGCCTTCGGCCGCCCGATTGCGCAACACGGCGTGACACAGGAGCGCATCGCCGAGGCCCGCTGCATGATCGAGCAGGCGCGCCTGCTGACCTTGAAGGCCGCGTGGATGATGGACGTGGCCGGCAACAAGACCGCCAAGGCCGAGATCGCGATGATCAAGGTGGTGGCGCCGCAGATGGCCTGCCAGGTCATCGACTGGGCGATGCAGGTCTTCGGCGGCGCCGGCATGAGCCAGGACACGCCGTTGGCCTATTTCTACACGCTGGCCCGCACGCTGCGCTACGCCGACGGCCCGGACGAAGTGCACCGCAACGCCATCGCCAAGATCGAACTGGGCAAGCACGCGCCGCGCCCGGCGGCCGGCTGAGGCTACTTGTCGTGTTCCTCGCCGGGTAGCGCGCTCGGCTGCCAGCCGCTGGGTTGCACGCTGGGCGAGATGGCATCGTTGCTCTCGCTGGCGACACGGCGCGCCTCGCGCATGGCGGTCTCGAAGACGCGCAGCCAGTGCTGCATCGGCGACACGGCGGCATCGGCCTGCGCCGTGCGCAGCATGAGCCGGCCGCGGCCGATCATGAGGACCACGGGCACGTCGACATCGACGTTCTGCGCCGAAAGCACCTGGGTCAGCGGGCCCTCCAGCCACTGGCGCAGCCAGCCCTTCATGCTGGCCAGCGCCACGTAGCGGTCCTTCAACGGCCCCATCTCCGCGGCGCCCAGTTTCGGGAACATGACCAGCCAGCGCATCTCGGGCGGCGTCTGGTTGTCGATGCGCGTCTGCACGCCTTCGACGTACTGGTCGAAGATGGTCTTCTCCATGGCCTCCTGAAGGGCGCGGTTCATCACCACCACCTGCAGGTCGGACGAGAGCCCCATCTCGGCGCGGATGCGCAACTCCTGGCCCTGGATGTAGGGCCGCTGCGTGGGGCCCCATTCCAGGCGCCAGGGCGTGGCGCCCAGGCGCCCGTCGATGACGAAACCCTGGTCCTGCACGCCGCGGAACGCGTACTGCTTGGACTGTGCCCAGGGCGCGATCTCGTCCCAGCCACCGGACGACGACCCGGCGCCGGCGCCGAACATGCGCTTCAAGCCTTCGAGCATGGTTTAGAGTCCGTCGAGATAGGCGCTCCGCACTCGGTGGCACCCAAGGGGAACTGTGATGATCGAAGTGTATTCGTGGGCCACGCCCAACGGCCACAAGGTCCACATCATGCTGGAAGAGTGCGGTCTGCCCTACCGTGTTCACCCGGTGGACATCGGCGCCGGCGACCAGTTTGCGCCCGAGTTCCTGGCCATCAGCCCCAACAACAAGATCCCGGCCGTCACCGACCCGGACGGGCCCGACGGCGAACCGATCTCGCTGTTCGAATCGGGCGCCATCCTGCTCTACCTGGCCGGCAAGACCGGCCGCTTCCTGCCCAAGACCACGCGCGGCAGGTACGAGGTGCTGCAGTGGTTGATGTTCCAGATGGGCGGCGTCGGCCCC
>CAZBUU010000481.1:0-2555 GCA_964495125.1 uncultured Rubrivivax sp. | reverse complement strand
GAGCAAGAATGGCGCGCAGTACGCCAAGTTGCGCTACGAACGCGGGGCCGATGAAGAACAGGTGGGTCAACTGCTGGGCATCAGCGCGCGCAGCGCGGTGCGCGAACTCTTTCCGCGACCCAGGCCCACGATTCCGGAACTGATGCGCGAGGTGGTTTGACCGCTTTGCCGTGATGCGAAGCGGCCTCGCCGGCGCGGCCGTAGAATTCCGGTCACCAGCAGACATCCGTATCTTTGGGTGCCTTCAGGTCCGACAACATGACCCACCGCGCCTCCGATGTGATTTCGGTCCACGCCAACGTTCCGTGCGTTGGCGGGGTGGCGCTGTGTCTGGAGTCCCCGGCGTGAAGCGCAGCTTCCTGCGCACCATCGCACGCTGGCTTGTCGGCGCGTTGCTGTTCACGCAACTGGCCGTCGCCGCCTATGCCTGCCCTGGCCTGGCTTCCGCGATGCAGGGCGATGCCCAGGGGCGCGACGCCAGCGCGGCGCCGATGGTGATGGCCGCGCCGATGGCCAACTGCGACGACATGGTCGGCGCCATGGACCCGGCTTCGGCGAACCTTTGTGCCGAGCACTGCAAGTACGGCCAGCAAAGCGACCACGCGTCGACGCTGGTCGTGCCAGCGGTTGTTTTTAATGCCCTGTACGCCACGCCGTTGGCGCCGGCCGCCCCACCGCCGTCGCGCCCTGCGGCGGCCACCCTGAGTGCGCTGGTTGCGGCTTCTCCGCCGCACACCGTGCTGCACTGCGTTTACCGAATCTGAACCTCCGGACCGCACTGCGCCGGCGACTGCCCTGGTCGCCGTGGCGCTGCGGTCGAGTTCGTCCGCGCGCGCGAGCCATGGCTCGTGGACGTGCAGCGAACGCGACACGAAGCCACCTGCTCGTTGTCTGGAGATCTCATGTTCATTGTTGCAATCCGCTGCGTAGCCCGCGCCGGGTGGTCAGCTCGGCGCTGGGCGCCGACGCTGGCGCTTTGCGCCGCCGCTTGGGGCGCACCCGCCGCGGCCCAGCAGACCCTGACCCTCGATGAGGCCCTGTCGCGGGCGGCCGCCCGGTCACGCCAGTTGCCCGCCCAGGATGCCGCGGCGGCAGCGGCGAGGCAGATGGCCGCGGCGGCCGGGCAACTGCCCGACCCGACGCTGAAAGCCGGCGTCAACAACCTGCCCATCGATGGCGCCGACCGCTTCAGCCTGACGCGCGACTTCATGACCATGCGCTCGGTCGGCGTGATGCAGGAGTTCACGCGCGACGACAAGCGCAAGGCACGCTCCGCGCGTTTCGAGCGCGAAGCTGGCGTGGCCGAGGCCGGCCGAGCCCTGGCGCTGGCGAATCTGCAGCGCGACACCGCCGTGGCCTGGCTCGATCGCCACTACCAGGAACGCATGCGCGAACTGCTGCTGGCGCAGCGCGCCGAGGCCGCGCTGCAAATCGAGGCGGCGGATGCCGCCTACAGGGGCAGGCGGGGTTCGCAGGCGGACGTGTTTGCCGCGCGGTCCGCCGTGGCGGTGATCGATGACCGCATCCGCCAGATGGACACCCAGCTCGCTGTCGCCAGGACGAAGCTCGCGCGCTGGGTCGGTGCTGATGGCGATCTGGCGCTCGCACCGCCGCCCGACCTGGCCACCATGCCGCTGCACGGCGACCCTCTTGAAGCGCGGCTCGAACACCACCCGCAGGTCATGCTGATGGCCGGCCAGGAGGCTGTGGCCCGGGCGGAAGCGGACATCGCGCGCAGCAACAAGCAGTCCGACTGGAGCGTGGAGCTGATGTTCAGCCAGCGTGGTTCGGCCTACTCGAACATGGTGTCGGTCAATGTCTCGGTGCCCTTGCAGTGGGACCAGAAGAACCGGCAGGACCGCGAGCTCTCGGCGCGGCTGGCCCTGGCCGAGCAGATGCGCGCCCAGCGCGAGGAACTCACCCGTGAGCACTTGGCCGAAGCCCGGGGTTGGCTGCAGCAGTGGCAGGGCAACCGGGGCCGGCTGGCGCGGTACGACGGCTCGGTGATTCCCCTTTCTGCCGAACGCACGCAGGCTGCCATCGCGGCTTACCGCGGCGGCAGCGGCGCGCTCGCCGCGGTGCTGGAAGCGCGGCGCATGGAGATCGAACTGCGCATGGAACGGCTGCGCCTGGAGATGGAGACGGCGGGGCTGTGGGCCCAGCTCAACTACCTGATTCCGGCCCTGATCCCCGCCACCCATCCGGCCGTCGACCAAACGGCCAAGGAGCAGCAACGATGAAACGCAACTTCCTGTCCACGGGTCTGGTCGTGGCGGCAGCGCTTGGCTTGCTGGCTGCCGCTGGCTACGGGCTGTACACGACCGGCATGAACCGCGGCATGGGCATGGCGGCGGTTCCGTCCCCCGCGCCCGCCTCCGCACCGGCTGCGGCGCCAACCGAGTCGCTGCCACAGAGCATCGCCCAGGGCGAAGAGGCGACGCGGCGGCACATCGCCGCAGGCATCAAGGCCGGGGAGGTCGATCCGGCCACTGGCAAGAAGATCCTCTACTACCACGACCCCATGGTGCCGGGGAACAAGTTCGACAAGCCGGCCA
>CAZBUU010000480.1:0-2568 GCA_964495125.1 uncultured Rubrivivax sp. | reverse complement strand
TGCCGGCGGCGTAGGTCTTCTCGATGTAGTCGACGGTCAGCGGGAAGAAGTCCTGCCCGGCCTTGGCGTCGGTCTTGGCGACGACGGTGGCGAGCACCACGGTGTCGTCGATGCTGCAGATGACGGCGCCCGAGGACTGGCGCGCGACTTCGCCGGTTTCCAGCGTGACGGTGTGCTGGCCCCACTGGAAGGTCTTGGTGACCTTGTTGAACATGCTCATGACTAGTCCTCCTGGACTGAGGTGGGCAGCGTCATGCCATTCCAGTGAAGTCCCTGGCTGGGACGCCGTTGGAATGACACAGCAAAAGCCGCCCGGTGGATGAATGGAGGGTGAAAGGGAACCGGCCGCCGGCGCCCGAGGGGGGCGGCGGCGGCCGGAAGAATCACTTGCGCAGGCCCAGCTTGGCGATCAGCGCGGTGTAGCGGTCGGCGTCACGGTCCTTCAGGTAGGCCAGCAGACGCTTGCGCGCGTTGACCATCTTCAGCAGACCGCGGCGGCCGTGGTGGTCCTTGGCGTGCTGCTTGAAGTGGGGCGTCAGTTCGTTGATGCGCGCGGTGAGCAGCGCCACTTGAACTTCGGGGCTGCCGGTGTCGGCGGCGCCGCGGGCGTTGGCCTTGACGATGTCGGCCTTGACGGCGGTGGCGAGGGTCATGCTTGTTTCCTGTTCGGACAGAGGAAACCGCATGACGGCGCTGCAATGTGGGCGCCTGCGGTTTCCGGGTTGGACTTGCGAACACCAGTGAAACCGACCGGTGCCGTGCTGTTGTCGTGCAGTTCCCTGGCATGGTTGCCCACGCCGAGGAACCACTGATTATAGCCGCAGCGCTGCGCCCAGGCGAGCCAATCCGTCCGCCAGCCGTGCGGGATCGCGCGAAGCGAAGCACCAGCGCAGCCAGCCCTCGCCTTCCGGGCCGAAGGCGGCGCCGGGCGCCAGGCCCAGACCCTGCTCGGCCACCAGGCGCTTGGCGAAGGCCAGCGAATCGTCCTGCCCTTCAACACGGAAGAAGGCATAGAGCCCGCCAGGCGGCGTGGCCACCTGCACGCCCGGCAGCGCCGCCAGCCCGGGCAGCAGTGCGTCGCGGCAGGCCATCAGCCGGCCCACGAGGCCGGGCACGAAGTCCTCGCCCAGCGCCAGCGCCGCCTGTCCGCCGCGCTGCACGAAAACCGGCGCGCAGGAGGTGTTGAACTCCAGCAGCTTGCCGGCGGCCGGCATCAGTGACTCGGGCAGCACCAGCCAGCCCAGGCGCCAGCCCGTCATGAGGAAGCTCTTGCTGAAGCTGCCGGCCACCACCAGGCGGTCTTCCGGCTCGGCGATGTCCAGGAACGAAGGCGCGGTGCGGCCCTGTCCGAACCAGATGCGCTCGTAGACCTCGTCGGCCACGATCCAGGTGCCGGTGCGGCGACAGTGGTCCAGCAGCCTCTGCTGCTCGGCGCGGCTCAGCGTCCAGCCCGTGGGGTTGTTCGGGGCGTTGACCAGAAGCACCCGCGTACCGGGCGTCACAGCGGCCAGCAGTTCGTCCATGTCCAGCTGCCAGGCGCCCTGCTGCGGGCGCAGTGGCACGCGCGTGACGCGGCCGCCCAGGATGACCGGCTGCGCCGTCAGGTTGGGCCACACCGGCACCACGGCCACGACTTCGTCACCGGCGTCCAGCAGCAGTTGCATCGCCAGCATCAGCGCCGTGACGCCCGAGGACGTGACGGCGATGCGCTCCATGCTCACCGGCCGGTGCAGGCCACTGGCGTAGCGTGCCAGGGCCTCGCGCAGTTCGGGCAGGCCGAGGTTGTGGGAATAGAAGGTTTCGCCACGCGCGAGCGAATCGGCGGCCGCCTGCCGGATGGGCTCGGGGGTGACCTCGTCGCTTTCGCCGAACCAGAAAGGCAGCACGTCGCTGCGGCCGAGGCCGGCATTGGCCACCTCGCGGATCTTCGAACCCGGCAGGGCAGCGATGGCTTCGCGCATGGGGTTCAGTCCGGCCGCGTCATGCGGCAGACAGAGGGCTGGACCACCGCGGTGGCGTCCAGCCGGCGCAGCGTGCGAAAGCCGAAGCCGGAACCTTCGACCTCGTGCTTCACGCCCGGAGCACCGACGCGGTCCATCAGGCTGACGACCATGGGCTGCTGCAACTGGTGGTCGGCGGCACGCATCGTGGCCGTGTGCAGACCACCCAGCGTGCGGCCGTCGTAGGCGGCGCCTTCCAGCGCGCGCGCCACGGCGGTGGCTTCGGCGCTGCCGGCCTTCTCGATGGCCGCGGCCAGCATCTCCACCAGCACCTGCATGCGGGCGTGCACGTAGTCGTCGCGCGGATCGGGGAAGCGACGGCGGAAGGCGGCGTAGAAGGCATCGGACGCCGCATCGCCGACGTTGGGGTGCCACTCGGCCACCGCCAGCACGCGCCCCACGCCGGCCTCGCCAATGGCGGCCGGAGCGCCCAGCGCGTTGCCGTAGAAGGTGTACAGGCGAGCCTCGGAGCCCACCTCGCGCAGCGCGCGCACCAGCAGCGTGAGGTCGTTGCCCCAGTTGCCGGTGAGCACGGCCTGCGCGTTGCTGGCCTTGATCTTCGCCGCAT
>CAZBUU010000479.1:0-2597 GCA_964495125.1 uncultured Rubrivivax sp. | reverse complement strand
CCAGAGCCCGATCTTCAAGAAGATCTACGCCGAGGAATTCAGCCAGTTCGGCGGCGAGCCCTTCGGTTGCCTGGTGGGTGACTACCACTTCGACCAGAGCGCGCCCGACGTCGAACTGCTGGCCGAGATGGCCAAGATCGCCGCCGCCTCCCACGCCCCCTTCATCACCGGCGCCTCGCCGACGCTGATGCAGATGGACAGCTGGCAGGAACTGGCCAACCCGCGCGACCTCACCAAGATCTTCACCACGCCCGACTACGCCGCCTGGCGTTCGCTGCGCGATTCCGAGGATGCCAAGTACCTTGGCCTCGCGATGCCGCGCTTCCTCTCGCGCCTGCCCTATGGCGCGAAGACCAACCCGGTGGAGGCCTTCAACTTCGAGGAAGACACGGGCTCCGCCGACCATGGCAGGTACACCTGGGCCAATGCCGCCTACGCGATGGCGACCAACATCAACCGCTCCTTCAAGGAGTACGGCTGGTGCACGCGCATCCGCGGTATCGAGTCCGGCGGCGCCGTGACCAACCTGCCCACGCACACCTTCCCCACCGACGATGGCGGCGTGGACATGAAGTGCCCCACCGAGATCGCCATCGAAGACCGGCGCGAGGCCGAGCTGGCCAAGAATGGCTTCATGCCGCTGGTGCACCGCAAGAACAGTGACTTTGCCGCCTTCATCGGCGCGCAGAGCCTGCACAAGCCGGCCGAGTACGACGACCCGGACGCCACCGCCAACGCCAACCTGGCCGCACGGCTGCCCTACCTCTTCGCCACCTGCCGCTTCGCGCACTACTTGAAGTGCATCGTGCGCGACAAGATCGGCTCCTTCAAGGAACGCGACGACGTCCAGAAGTGGCTGTCCAACTGGATCATGCAGTACGTCGACGGCGACCCGGCGCACTCTTCCGAGGGCACCAAGGCGCGCAAGCCGCTGGCCGCCGCCGAGGTCGTCGTGGAGGAAGACCCGGCCAATCCGGGCTACTACAGCTCCAAGTTCTTCCTGCGCCCGCACTACCAGCTCGAAGGGCTGACGGTGTCGTTGCGTCTTGTTTCCAAGTTGCCGTCGGCCAAGGCAGGCTAAGACGTCTGTAGTCGTTAGGGAACACCCACCGAACCTTCGCCGGCTGCACGGCGAAGGGCGCCCCAGCCAAGGGCGCTGATCGCAGCGTTCAACGCCCGGGGTCGGGCTTTCAAGGAGAGCATCATGGCAATGGACATGTTCATCAAGATCGGGGACGTCAAAGGCGAATCCACCGACAAGAAGCACGCCAACGAGATCGACGTCCTGGCCTGGAGCTGGGGCCTGTCGAACTCCGGTACCACCCATGCGGGCGGTGGTGGCGGTTCGGGCAAGTCGAACGTGCAGGACATCTCCTTCACGAAGTACACCGACAAGTCCTCACCCGCGCTGATGCAGGCCTGCTTCAACGGCACGCACTTCCCGACGGCCAATCTCGTCGTGCGCAAGGCGGGTGGCAAGAACGCCCCCATCGAGTACATCAAGATCGAGATGACCGAGGTGCTGATCGCTGCCGTGTCCTCTGGCGGCTCGGGCGGCGAAGACCGTCTCACCGAGAACGTGACGATCAACTTCGCCAAGATCAAGTACGAGTACACGCCGCAAAAGCCCGATGGCACGGCCGATGCGTCGATCCCGGTGATCATGAACATCGCCGAGAACGCCGACGAGTGACGGCCCGCCGCGGCCGGCCCTGATCCCCTGCGCTGTCCAGTCAGGGTCGGCTTGCGTGCCGGCCCTGGTGGGGCGCCTTTCCCAGGTTTGTGCGAGAAGGCACCATGGCTCAATCGGACATGTTCCTCAAGGTGACGGGCCAGCGAACCGGTGAGATCCTGGGCGAAGCGAACGACCGCACGTTCACCAACCAGATCGAGCTCGTCGACTGGACCTGGGGCATGAAGTCCCACTCCACGGTCGGCGGCCAACCCACCGGACGACGCCAGCTGGCGGAGTTGAAGGTGGTCAAGCGGGCCGACCGCGCCTCCACGGCGCTCATGTCGGTGATGAGCAACAACGAGACGCTCACCAGCGTGATCCTCACGGTGCGCAAGTCCGCCGGCGCCGGCGCCGGCCTCCCGTATTTCAAGGTCACGCTCGAGAAGGCGCGGGTCAGCGAGTACACGGTGCAGTCCGACGTCACGCCCACGGGGTCGCCGACGCTGACGGAGCGACTGTCCTTCACCTTCCAGCGCATCACGGTCGACTACACGCCGCAGCTGAGCGCCGGCGGCGGTGGTGGTGGCACTTCCTTCACCGACGACGTGGGCCCTGCCGCCTGACGCGCTGGCAGCCTCACCGGAGATCCCATGTCCCAAGCGCGCGCGGCCGAGCAGGCCCTCAAGGATGGTGACCCCCAGGCGGCATTGAAGCTGCTCACCGAGCAGGTTCGAGGCGCGCCGCAGGACGCCAAGCTGCGCGTCTTCATGTTCCAGCTGCTGTGCCTCTTGGGCCAGTGGGAGCGCGCGCTGAACCAGCTCAAGGTGGCGCAGGAACTGGACATCGGCACCCTGCCCATGGTGCAGACCTACCGCGAGGCGATCGCCTGCGAGACGCTGCGACTGCAGGTCTTCGCCGGCCA
>CAZBUU010000478.1:0-2605 GCA_964495125.1 uncultured Rubrivivax sp. | reverse complement strand
TCGATCGCCCGGGTACTGTCGTCAATTCGTCGCAGGTCGACGGGATCATGGCGTGTTGATCGCAGTTCCGCCCTGCCGCGGCAGCATGAGTCTCCCTCCGACCTACAGAGCCCCCATGCGTGCGATAGCGCCAATGGCAAGGCGCCGCCTCGGGATCGTGGGTTTGGTGGGAGCGCCTTTTCAGGCCACGGTGGCTGCACTGGGCCCGCGGGGCGACCAGCAAGCCGACGAAGCGCCCGCAGCGACACTGCCCCTGCCCGGCAAACTGGCCGGGTCGTTCCGACATCTGGCGCAAGGGGAGCGCCGGGGGCCCGGCCTGCTGACAGGCACCAAAGGGCAGGTGGTGCTCGGCCCCGCCGGGCCCGTGCTGGTGGCGTGGGTCATGATCTGCCTGCACGGCTTCTCGGCGAGCTGCCAGGAACTCATTCCGCTGCCCGAGGACGCAGCGTGCGCTCCCGGTGCCGACTACCGCCCCGGACGCCTGACCGGGTATGGCAGCGGCAGATCCGCCATGACCACCGGCAGCGTCGCCGCCTGGAAGCGTGACGCGCTCGACGCGCTGAGCATCGGCCGCCGTCTGGGGCGCCGCGTGCTCGTGATCGGCGTGTCCAACGATGCCGGCCTGGCAGCTTGGCTCGCCATGCCGCCTGCAGCCCATGAAGACACCGCATGGGCGCTGGTCTCCCCCAACTTCGTCCTGCGCGACTTGAGCTCGGAGATCGTCAACGCGCCCTGGAGCCCGATACTGGCGCTTGCGGTCGTCGGG
The DNA here is from genome assembly GCA_964495125.1 of uncultured Rubrivivax sp. Lineage (GTDB taxonomy): Bacteria > Pseudomonadota > Gammaproteobacteria > Burkholderiales > Burkholderiaceae_C > Rubrivivax. The sequence continues at coordinate 1,839 of CAZBUU010000478.1, read as the reverse complement.
GCGGAGTATCGCTTCGAGGCCCGCAATGCCGGACACGGGCGCCATGGGACAGCCGCGTACCTGACTTTCGCACTGACACCGCCGAGGGCCACCGTGCACCTCGCCTGCCGACTGCCGCTGGAGGATTCGCAAGCGCCGGTGTCGATGCCGCTGTCGCCGCACGACCAGGTCATGGAGGTGGGTGTGGCGCCACTCGCCTTTGCGTGCCTGGGCGCAGCCCCAGAACAACGGGTCGTGGTTGTCGCTGCAGACGATGCCTCGCAGCATGGGGTCGCCGGGCAGATCCTGTCGCCACGGAACTCGCCCGCGGTCACGGCCACGGTGCTGGGCTGGGTGCAGCGCTTGCCTGAAAGGCTTGGGGCGCCAACCCAGCGCAAGCACACGAGGTGAACAGCCAGTGAGAATCGACCGTGCCATCAGCATCACCGCGCGGCCGTCTCTGTGCGATCTGCGGCGCTTCTCCGGTGGGCGATTCCTGCAACTCAGTGCCGGCTTGACCCATGTCGTCGACGAGGGCCAGGGGGATGCCGGGACGGTGGTGCTGGTGCACGGCGCGACGGTCCCTCATTGGGAGTTCGACCGGCTCGTGCCGCACCTGCGGTCAGCGGGGTTCCGGGTCGTGCGCTTCGATCTATTCGGGCACGGACTTTCGGATCGTCCGGCGGTCGAGTACGACTTCGGTCTGTTCCTCGGCCAGGCTTTGGAACTGGTTGACTCCTTGCGTGCCACACGCCCGCTGACCATCCTTGGCCACTCCTTTGGGGCCGCCCTGGCGGCAGCGATCGTCAGCGAACGGCCGGGACTCATCCAGCGGCTCGTACTGGTCGCACCGTTGCTCGACTTCATGGCGGGCGCATGGTGGCCGAAGGCCATCGCATTGCCCGGGATCGGAGGCCCGTTCATGCGTTGGCTCGGTGTTCCAGCCCTGGTGCGCCGGCGCAGGCGCAGGTACGCCGCGATCGGTGCCGAAGACCTGACGCCCCGGTTCATCGACCAGGCCCGGGCATCAGGGTACGCCGAGGCACTGGCCTCGATGTTCGGGAACGGAACCCTGGGAAGCCAGCACGAGCGCTACCGGCGGTTGTGCTCCACACAGCACGAGATTGACGTCGTGGCCGGCGCCGCGGATCTCGTGATTCCGCTCGGCGACATCGCACGCGTTCGTGAGTTGCTGCCACAGCACCGTTACCTGGAGATCGAAGATGCAGGACACAACGTGCTGCTGACGCACGCGGAGTTGCTGGCAGCGGCCATCGCGCCGAAGCAATGGGGCGCTGCTTGGGTGAGGTGCGCAGGCTGGTCGAACGCGAACCGATGATCACTTCAACGGTCCATGACCGGGGGCCGCTCTTGCACGGCGCAACCTTGTCGACTTCGGAGCAGCGCCCAGCGATCAAGCTGACGTTCGTGAGCGGCCCTGCTCAGTCCGAACGTGCGTGCGATGACGTAGCTGCCGGCTACGCAGCGGTTGCGGTCCGTCGTCGCTGACGGCTCTACTCACGCTGACCGGCCCCAAGCAGCCATTGCACCCGGCGGCGCAGCGCAGGCCTGAAAGGCGGCTGTCCGAGGTACAGCGGTCGTACAGTCTCGACCACCCCGTCAAGGTCCCAGTGACCGCTGTCTTGTGCCGCGAAGTGGGAGTACCGACCCAATGCGGTCCGCGACCGCCGTTGAGACGTGTGGTTCGCCCCACTGCAACAACTCAACTCAACGCGTAGGTACGCGGGGTCTGTGGCGGCGAACCGGTCATGCCCGACAACACTCAGGGAAGCTGTATGACCTTAGAGAGGTGGGCGTAAACCGCGCCCACCCGACGCAGATGCCGTGCATCCGGGTGCG
>CAZBUU010000477.1:0-2606 GCA_964495125.1 uncultured Rubrivivax sp. | reverse complement strand
AGGTTGTCGTAGACCTTCATGTGCGGGTAGAGCGCGTAGTTCTGGAACACCATCGCGATGCCGCGCTGCTTGGGCGCCAGGCCATTCACCACCTGGTCGCCGATGCGCAGTTCGCCGCCGGTGATGCTCTCCAGCCCCGCGATCATGCGCAGCAGCGTGCTCTTGGCGCAGCCGCTGGGGCCCACGAAGACCATGAATTCGCCGTCGCGCACTTCCAGGTCCACGCCATGCACGGCCTTGAAGCCGTTGGGGTAGGTCTTCTCGATCTTGCGGAGTGACAGCTGCGCCATGTCTAGCCCTTGATGCCGGAACTCGCGGCACCTTCGATGAAATGCTTCTGGGCGGCGAAGAACACCGCCACGCTGGGCAACAGGGCCACCACCGAGATCGCGATGGCGTTGGCCCAGTCGACCTCCTCGCTGGCGCTGATGCTCATCTTCAGCGCCAGCGACACGGGGTAGTTCTCCACGCTGGCCAGGTAGATGAGCGGGCCCATGAAGTCGTTCATCGTCCAGATGAACTGGAAGACGACGACGGAGATGATGGCCGGCTTGAGCAGCGGCACGATGATGTGCCACAGCAGCTGCGGCGCGTTGCAGCCGTCGATCATCGCGGCCTCTTCCATGTCGCGCGGGATGCCGCGCAGGAACTGCACCAGCATGAAGACGAAGAAGGTGTCGGTGGCAAAGGCGCTGGGCAGTATCAGCGGCAGGTAGGTGTCGAGCCAGCCGAGCTCGCGGAACATCAGGTACTGCGGCAGGCGCAGCACGATCAGCGGCAGCATCATCGTCGCGACCATCACGCTGAACAGGATCTTGCGGCCCCAGAACTCGAAGCGCGCGAAGGCGTAGGCCACCAGCACGCAGCTGATGACCGTGACCACGATGCGCGGGATGACGATGGCAAAGCTGTTGAGGAAATAGGTGGCGAAGGTGTACTCGGTGCTGGTCTTCCAGCCCTTCACGTAGGCGTCGAGGCTGAAGCGACTGGGCCAGAAGCCGGCCTCGGTGAAGATCTCGGTGTTGCTCTTGAAGGATGCGCCCACCAGCCAGATCAGCGGGTAGAGCATCACCACCGCCACGCACAGCAGGAGGGTCGTGCGGATGAGTTGCGCGCCGCGTGAGGGCTCCGCCAGCGGTGAGGCGCTCACTTGCGATCTTCCTTCTCGCCGGCGTAGAACACCCAGTAGCGGCTGCTCCAGAAGGAGATGGCGCTGAGCAAGCCCACCAGCGCGAAGAGCACCCAGGACAGCGCCGCGCCGTAACCCAGGTTGAAGAAGCGGAAGCTCTGGTCGTAGATATAGAGCGCCAGCACGTAGGTCGAACTGAGCGGCCCGCCCTCGGTGATCATGTAGGGCCCGTTGAACTCCTGGAAGGCGTGCACCATCTGCATGATCATGTTGAAGAAGATCACCGGCGTGATGAGCGGCACGGTGATGCGCCAGAACTGCTGCATGCGCGAAGCGCCGTCGATCTCGGCCGCTTCGTACAGGCTCTGCGGCACGTTCTGCAGCGCCGCCAGGAAGATCACCATGGCGCTGCCGAACTGCCAGGTGAAGAGCAGCACGATGGTCCACATCGAGTAGTGCTCGTCGGCCAGCCAGGCCACCGGCTCGAAGCCCAGCTTCACCAGCAGCAGGTTCACGAGCCCGTACTTGGCGAACAGGAACTTCCACAGCACCGCGGTGGCGATGCTGCCGCCCAGGATGGACGGCAGGTAGAAGGCCGAGCGGAAGAAGTTGATGCCACGCAGCTTGAAGTTCAGCACGTGCGCCACGAAGAGCGCGAAGCCCACGCGCAGCGGCACGGCCAGCACGGCGAACCACAGCGTGACGCCCAGCGACTTGTAGAACAGCGGGTCGTCGCCGAAGAGCTCGCGGTAGTTCGCGAAGCCGGCGTATTCCGGCGGGTCGATCAGGTCGTAGCGCGAGAAGCTGAGCGCGAAGCTGGCCACGAAGGGGAACAGCTTGAACAGCAGCACGCCCAGCACGAAGGGCAGGACGAAGAGAAAGCCCAGCTTCTTGTTCTCGTACATCAACGATCCCCCCCGAAGCGCCTTCGGCGCTCCCCCCCCAGGGGGGCGCCGCCAGCGGCCCGGCAAAGCCGGTTCCGCGGCGTCCGCTGGGTCATCGGGCCAACCAGCCGCCGTCGACCGCCACGGTGTAGCCGTTCACGTAGTCCGAAGCCTTGCTGGCCAGGAACACCACCGGCCCGGCCAGGTCATCCGGCGTGCCCCAGCGGCCGGCGGGAATGCGCTCCAGGATGGCCGAACTGCGGTTGGCATCGGCGCGCAGCTGCGCCGTGTTGTTCGTCGCCATGTAGCCCGGGGCGATGGCGTTGACGTTGATGCCGTGGCCGGCCCACTCGTTGGCCATCAGCCGCGTGATGCCCATGACCCCGCTCTTGCTGGCCGTGTAGCTGGGCACGCGGACGCCGCCCTGGAAGCTGAGCATGGAGGCGACGTTGATGATCTTGCCGCCCGTGCCCTGCGCCATGAACTGGCGCGCCGCGGCCTGGGCGAAGAAGAACACCGACTTCAGGTTCAGGTCGACGACGTCGTCCCAGTCCTTCTCGCTGAACTTGATGGCGTCTTCGCGGCGGATGATG
>CAZBUU010000476.1:0-2620 GCA_964495125.1 uncultured Rubrivivax sp. | reverse complement strand
GCAGCTGCGCGGCGTTGGCGGCCTCGCGCACGAGATCCAGCTCGTCGTGCAGGTAGGCGTCGAACTCGGCCACCACCTCGCGCGGCTTCAGGCGCCGGCCGTCGGCGAACAGGCGCTCGACCCAGGCCGCCAGCAGGTGCATCAGCTGCAGGTCCTGGTCGATGACTTCCAGCATGCCCGGCCGCAACACCTTGACGGCGACCTCGCGCCCGTCCTTGAGCACCGCGAAGTGCACCTGGGCGATGGAGGCGCTGGCCACCGGCTCGGCCTCGAAGCTGGCGAAGATGTCCTCGATGCGTCGCCCGAAGGCCTTTTCGATCAGGGCGCGGCTCTGCGCGGCGGGGAACGGCGGCACGCGGTCCTGCAGGCGCGCCAGTTCGTCGGCGATGTCGTGCGGCACGAGGTCGCGCCGCGTCGACAGCAGCTGGCCGAACTTGACGAAAATCGGCCCCAGGCGCTCGAGCCCCAGGCGCAGGCGCACGCCCCGGGGCGCGTCGAGGCGGCGGCCGATGGTGCCCAGGCGCACCAGCAGGCGCACCCAGCGCTGCCTGAAGGCCGACAGGGCGACCTCGTCCAGCCCGTAGCGCATGACGGTGACGACGATCGTCACCAGGCGGCCGAGGTGCATCACGCCGGGCGACCCCAGGACGGCGCCGGCCGGTTGGAAGGCGGAAGGGTCACGACCGCCGCGGACGCAGCCGCTCGGCGAGCTCGGACGCAGTCTTCACCGCCGTGCGCACACCGCCGGCCAGCATGCCGCCCAGGCGCACGAGCTGCTGGGCGACCACCGGGCCGAAGAAGCGTTCCAGATCGGCGGCCACGTCCCAGCGCAGGTTCTGCATCAGCCAGTTGACGTCGCCGGCCAGTTGCGCGTCGCCGTCGATCTGCACCGAAGGCATGGCCCCGCCGACCGCGCGGGCGAAGCTCAGCGCGGGGTTGGAGGCGTCGACGCGCAAGGAGAGGTCCGGCGTGGCCGGATCCTCGCGTCCGCACCACTCCAGCAGGCCCGCCGGCGTGATGCGCCAGGCCAGCGCCGGCGGCGCAGGCAGCAGCGAAGGCCATTGGTCCAGCGTCAGCGACACGGTGCGCCCGGCGTGCGGACGCAGCCGCTCGGTGGCGACCGCTTCGCTGGCCAGCACGTGGTTGAGAACGAGCGTGAGGCGCTCGGCCAGCGCCGGCGCGAGGAGGGCGTGCAGGGACTGGAGCATCGTGCGATTGTAGGCAGCACATGGGCCAGGGGCCTCACAGGCCGTCACGGTCCTTGCTTGGGATTGGGTCAGAATCCTTGGCTTGCCGTGCGCCGCACCTTGCTGCGCCTTGGGTGGTTCCGGGCCTTTTTCGGGGCCGCCCGCCGGCCCGACCGCCGGCCTGTCCTTGTTCCTGCCCTGATGTTCGAAAACCGAGGCTACAAACGCACGTTCTACAGCGCACCGCAGTCGGTGACCTCGCTGGTGGCGGCGTTTCTGGAGCCCACGCTCACGGTGGCGGTGTTCCTGGGCGTCACGGCGTGGTTCGACGAGCCCGTGGGCCGCTCCGACCTCACGCTGTGCCTGCTGATCTTCGCGCTCACCTTCCCGGGCCGCAACCGCTTCTGGGACCGGCCGCTGAACGCGGCGGTGGACATCTCCACCTCGTGGCTGAGCCTGCTCTTCATCCTGCTGCTGTGCGGCTATGCCACGCGCAGCCTGTCGCTGTTCCGGCCCGAGATCGTGCTGTGGTGGGGGGTGGCCACGCCGGTGCTGCAATGGCTGGCCTTCTTTCTCGGCCGCAAGGCGCTGCGCCACGAGGCCGCCAAGCCCGAGAACCGACGCCAGGCCGTGGTGGTGGGCGCGGGGGCCCTGGGCGTGAAGGTAGCCCGCGCCTTCCAGGCCCGTGGTGACATCGGCCTGCTCTTCCTGGGCTACTTCGACGACCGCGCCGATGACCGCGTGGACGCCGACGCCCGCGGCCTGCGGCTGGGCAACCTGAAGCAGGTGGCGCCCTTCATCCGCGAGCGCGGCGTGCACGAGGTCTACATCACGCTGCCGCTGGGCAGCCAGCCGCGCATCGTCGAGCTGCTCGAGCAGGTGCAGGACACCACGGCCAGCGTCTTCTTCGTGCCCGACGTCTTCGGCATCAGCATCATCCAGGGCCGCCTGCAGGACATGAACGGCGTGCCCGTGGTCGGCCTGTGCGAGACGCCGTTCACGGGCACCAACCGGCTGGTCAAGCGGGTGTCCGACGTGGTGCTGGCGGCGGCCATCCTGGTGCTGATCTCACCGGTGCTGCTGGCCGTGGCCATCGGGGTCAAGCTCAGCAGCCCGGGCCCGGCCATCTTCAGACAGCGGCGCAACGGGCTGGATGGCGAAGAGATCGTCGTCTACAAGTTCCGCTCCATGCGCGCGCTGGACGACGGCGCGGTGGTGCCGCAGGCGACCAAGGACGACCCGCGCATCACGCGCTTCGGCGCCTTCCTTCGCCGCAGTTCGCTGGACGAACTGCCGCAGTTCATCAACGTGCTGCAGGGGCGCATGAGCATCGTCGGCCCGCGGCCGCACGCCGTGGCGCACAACGAGCAGTACCGCAAGCTGATCAAGGCCTACATGGTGCGCCACAAGGTCAAGCCCGGCATCACCGGCTG
>CAZBUU010000475.1:0-2620 GCA_964495125.1 uncultured Rubrivivax sp. | reverse complement strand
GGCCGCCTACGACTTCACCGTGGCCTACCTGCGCGCCGAGGTGCCGGGCATGCCGCCGGTGTTGCGCCGCATGTACCCCACCAAGCAGATCGCCGTGGCCGACATGCGCATCAAGCTGGAGCAGACGCGCGCGCTCTTCCTGCAGAACGCGCGCGACGCGCGGGTGGATCCGGACAAGGACACGCGCATGCGTCTGTACGCCGCGCACTACACGATCATGGAGAACGCGGCGGCACTCACCTCGCTGGCCATCCGCACCTGCGGGGGGCAGAGCATGCTCAAGAGCCTGCCTCTGGAGCGCCTGTACCGCGACAGCCGCTGCGGCAGCCTGATGCTGCCGTGGACGGCCGAGCTGTGCGTCGACCGACTGGGCCGCGAGTGCCTGTACGAGCCCGGCGAGCGCGACGAAGAGATCAACTAGCGCCGCCCCGGTGTTCGAGCGCCTCGTCCCGGCCGAACTGGCCGATGCCGCCACCGCGCACCTGCAGCGCGAAGGCGTGCAGCGGGGCGCCATCGTGGCCTGGCTGGGGCACAACAGCTGGGACATGATCGCCACCCTGGTGGCCTGTCACCGCCTGGGTGCGGTGTTGCTGCCGCTGAACTGGCGGCTGGCGGCATCCGAACTGGCGGCCTTGCTGCGCCACGCCGGTGCCGGCCACCTGCTGGGCACGCCCGAGGTGGAAGCGCAGGCCTTGGACGTGCTGGCGCGCGTGCGCCTGACGCCGGGCCCGGCGGCGGGCGTGCAGGCGGGCGACCTGCTGCTGGTCTACACCTCCGGCACCACCGGCGAGCCCAAGGGGGCGCTGCACACCGCGGCCGGCCTGCAGGCCAATGCGCTGGCGGCCGTGGCGGCGCAGGGGCTCACACCGCAGGACCGCGTGCTCTCGGTGCTGCCGCTGTTCCACGTCGGCGGCCTGTGCATCCAGACGCTGCCCGCGCTGGCCCTCGGCGCCCGCGTGAGCCTGCAGCCGCGCTTCGAGCCCGGCGCCTGGTTCGATGCCGTCGCGCAATGGCGGCCGAGCACCACGCTGCTGGTGCCGGCGGTGATGAAGGCACTCGTCGAGCACCCGCGCTGGGCGGCGGCGGATCTTGCCTCGCTGCGCTTCGTCAACAGCGGCTCGCAGATCGTGCCGCGTGCGCTGATCGAGGCCTTCCACGCGCGTGGCGTGCCGGTGGCGCAGGTCTACGGCGCCACGGAAACGGGGCCGGTGTCCATCGCACTGTCGCCGGCGGAGGCGCTGGCGAACGTCGGCAAGACCGGCCGCCCGGCGCTGGGCGTGCAGGTGCGGCTGGGGTCGGACGGAGAAATCCAGTTGAAGGCCCCCAACCTGATGCGCGGCTACCACCGCAGCCCCGAGCGGGGCTTCGATGACGAAGGCTGGTTCCACACCGGCGACCTGGCCGTGCAGCACGCGGACGGGCTCTTCGAGGTGGTGGGCCGCAGCAAGGAACTCATCATCTCGGGCGGCGAGAACATCCACCCGGCCGAGATCGAGCAGATCGTCGCCGGCCTGCCGGGCGTGGCCGATTGCGCCGTGGTCGGCCTGCCCGACGAGCGCTGGGGCGAAGTGCCCGTGCTGGCCGTGGTGGCGCAGCCCGGCACCACCGTCGACGCGCAGGCCCTGCTGGCCGGCCTGGCCGGGCGGCTGGCCCGTTTCAAGCTGCCGCGCCGCGTGGTCATCGTGGACGCCCTGCCGCGCACCGCGCTGGGCAAGGTGCAGCGACGCGCGCTGGCGCAAGCACTGTTGCCGCCGGGAGCTTGACGAAGCCGGCTCCGCCCCCATGTCCCCTTCAACCGGAGGACTTCCCATGCGTGCCGACAAGCTCACCACCGCCTTCCAGCAGGCCCTGGGCGACGCCCAGAGTGCCGCCATTGCCCGCGACAACCCCTACATCGAGCCGGCGCATGTGCTGGCCGCGATGCTGGCCCAGCCCGACGGCCCCAAGGCCCTGATGGACCGTGCCGGCGCCAACACCGCGGCCCTGGCCACCGCCATGGAAACCGCCATCCGTGCCCTGCCCACCGTACAGGGCGGTGGCCAGCCGGTGCAGCCGGGCCGCGACCTGCTGGGCCTGCTGCAGGCCGCCGACAAGGAAGCCACGCAGCGCGGCGACCAGTTCATCGCCAGCGAGATGTTCCTGCTGGCCCTGGCCGACGCCAAGACGGATCTCGGCGGGGTGGTGCGCGGCCACGGCCTCAGCCGCAAGTCGCTGGAGGCGGCCATCGAGGCCGTGCGCGGCGGCCAGAAGGTGGATTCCGCCGACGCCGAGGGCCAGCGCGAGGCGCTGAAGAAGTACACGCTGGACCTCACCGAGCGCGCCCGCCAGGGCAAGCTGGACCCGGTGATCGGCCGCGACGACGAGATCCGCCGCGCCATCCAGGTGCTGCAGCGCCGCACCAAGAACAACCCGGTGCTGATCGGCGAGCCGGGCGTCGGCAAGACGGCCATCGTCGAAGGCCTGGCGCAGCGCATCATCAACGGCGAAGTGCCCGACTCGCTCAAGAACAAGCGCGTGCTGGTGCTCGACATGGCGGGCCTGCTGGCCGGCGCCAAGTTCCGCGGCGAGTTCGAGGAACGCCTCAAGGCCGTGCTCAAGGAGATCACCGACGCCCAGGGGC
>CAZBUU010000474.1:0-2623 GCA_964495125.1 uncultured Rubrivivax sp. | reverse complement strand
TCGCGGCCTGCACCGGCGACAGCAGCGCGGAGGCCGCCAGGGCGATCGCCGCAAGAGCTCCGCGCTTCAGTTTGCTGATGCTCATTTCAAACTCCCTAGTCAACATGTAAATCCAGGACGGGCCGCAGGCCACCTGCCCCCCGGGGCCTCCGATCGCCGAAACCATCGGAAGCCCTGGAGATGCCCAGGTTCAGGGCGTGGTGGCCGTCTGACGCAGTTGGCAATAGCGCAGGTCGGCGATGTTCACGACGCCGTCGGCATTCGCGTCATACGGATCGGTCGGGCCTGTCGCCACCGTGTTCAGACGCGTGCGCATCTGGCGGATGTCGGCCGGGCTCACCACGCCGTCGTTGTTGACATCGCAGGCAATGCCCCAGATCTTCAGCACCTGGTTGGAGCTGAGCGTCGTGCCGATGAAGGCCTGGATGGTGTCCGTGCCCGGGCCGGCCGTGTCGGTGTAGGTGAAGCTCGTCTTGCCGTCCGCACCCGTCGTGCCCGTGCCGTTCTTGCCGGCGTTGGGGCCCGTGAGGACGCGGAAGGTGATCGTCACACCCGGCACCGGCGCGTTGTTGGCCGCCTGCGCGAAGGCCGTCACCGTGTGGCTGGTGCCCACCGGGTTGGTGGCCGTCAGCGGGCTCAGGCCCACCGTCGAGAACAGCACCGGGTCCGGCGCCACCAGGGCCACCGGCGCGAGGATCAACTCTGCGATTGCGGCGGTGATCGACGAACCGCTGGCGCAGCAGGAGAAGCCCATCGGCCAGTTGCCGCCCAGGGTGGTCGTGGGCGAAGTCTGGTTGGCCACCAGCCAGTCCTGATAGTCAGCGTACCAGTCACCAGCCGGCTGCGCACCGGGACCGGCGGGCCGCGTGACGTTCGGCAGCGTGTTGATGCCCATCAGCTTCAATCCCTTGAAGTTGTTGAACATCGAGTAGGCGCAGCCCTTGTTCGTGCCGTTCGGGTAGGGCGCACTAGGCACGCCGCAATCCCAGGAGTTGTCGCCGATGCCGCCGGCCGAGCCATTCCACCAGCTGTTGATGTTGTCGCGGACGGCGTTCACGCGGGCACCGCTGGTCTCGCCGATCAGGAACAGACCCTGAAGGCCGATGCCCACCTTTTGCGGGCCGGCGCTGCTGGACGTCAGGGCGGCATTGGCCACGTAGTCCCATGAACCGTTGGAGTTCAGGATGCCGCCGCCGGGCACGGCCATCAGCGTCTGGACTTCGCTGATCACCCAGGCCGGCACGGTCGCACCCGCAGCCGCTGCGTCCAGAAGAGCCAGGATGTCCCAGCCCAGCGTCGAGCCATCGCCCCGCGTGGAATTGAAGCTGTAGTCCCAGCCACCGCGACCGCTGCCGCTGTCGTTCTGACCCCAGGCCAGGTTGTTCACAGTGCGCTGCAGGATTTCACCGTAGGTCTTGCCGTTCGTGTAGCCGGCCACCTCGGTGTTCACATGGGCGAGCGCGCCGCTGCCGGCCAGGCTCAGGATGGCCAGCGCCGTGGTGTAGCCCTGGTCACTTCCGTTGGGGCGCAGGCCCACGCAGTCGGCATACACGGCGCAGGGGTTGTTGCCGAGCGGCGTGACCGCCAGCGTCTGCGTCCCCAGGTTGGACACCACGAAGTTCAGGCCGCGGCGGACAACGTACTTCTCATAGATGCCGGTCGGCGGCGTATTGGCCGTGATCTTGTAGCCCTGGTTCTCGAAGGCCAAGACCACCAGCGAGGTGTCGGCTGCCGGGAAGCTGGAGTTCTGCCAGCTGGTGGTGGTGCTGGCCGGGAAGTTGGCCGCCCGACTCACCTGACTGGTCCACAGGAAGCGCAGGCCATCCTGGATGGCCATGTTGATGCCCAGGCTGCGGTTGTTGTCGCCGGCTACGCCGCCGATCAGCAGCGCCGGGTTGAACACCTGGATCGTGGTGGTGGTGGTTTCCAGGCCCACCGTCAGGCGGACGGTGTAGGTACCCTGGTTGGCGTAGGTGTGGGCCTGGGCGATGTAGGAACGGTCGACACCGGTGCAGTTGAAAGCGGGTGTCAGGTCACCGAAGTCCAGCGCACAGGGCAGGCCCGGGCCTTGCACCTGCGTCGTGACGCCCCACACGACCACGGGCGCCGTGGTGCGCGCGTCGCGCGAGGGCATGAGCAGGGTCTCGGCCGAAGCGCCGGAAACCAGTGCTGCGGAGGCGACCAGCGCCAGCGCGGAGTTCTTCACCAGGCTTCTGCCGAAGCAGAAGAACTTGTCGACGAACCCGCTGGGTTCGCCGCTTCCGGACCCTGTATACCGATTCAGCATCGCTATGCCTCCCGATTGACTGACTGACTGAGACCGCCCCGCACCGTAGCGCCCCGGCTTCAGCGGGGCCATCCCGCGACTGCGCGAGAAGACGGACGGCAAGGCGGACAACGCAACTTGCAGAAGACGAAGCGCAATTCACGTACCAGTTCGGGAATCGATATCGACGGCAAGCACTTAGTGGCGAGGCTCGACTTTGGATCTGCGCGAACGTAAAGAAAGATGACACTCCAGGCCATAAATGACGAACCCCCGATTCAGGGGGTCACGGCATTGGCGACGCCAAGAAAAAAGGCGCCGCAAGCGGCGCCTTCTGGTTGGCGGGTGAAGCGCGCT
>CAZBUU010000473.1:0-2629 GCA_964495125.1 uncultured Rubrivivax sp. | reverse complement strand
TGGCAATGGCCAGGTGGCGGTCCTTCTGCGGGATCTTCTTGATGCTCACGTCCAGGCCGTGCTTCTTGAAGAGGCCGGCTTCCCGGGCCAGCGTCAGCGGGGCGAAGCCCGTCCAGCCGCTGATGCCGATGGCGACCTTGGTCTCCTGCGCCGCGGCCGGCAGGGCCAGGAAGGCGCCGAGAAGGGCGAGGGTGAACGTGGAGGGCTTGCGCATCGGGACTCCTGGTGGTGGGTGAAACTTCATCGCGCCGGGCTGGCGCCGTCGTCGTCGAGGAATTTCAACATGTCTTCGACCCGGGCGGCCCAGGCCAGCTCGTCGTGGCCGGCGTCGGGCACCTCGCTGTAGGCAAGATCGGTGCCGCGCCAGCCGCGCGCGAGCAGCGTTTCGCGCAGGCGGTGCATCGCCGGCACGGCGCCCGGGCCTTCGCGGCCACCGATGTGCAACCACAGGCGCGGCCGTGCGCCCGCCGGCAGCGCCGCCAGGCGCGCGTCGCGCTCGGCCAAGCCCTCGTCCCACCACAGCGATGGCGACACCACCAGCGCGGCGCCGATGCGGTCGGCATGGTGCAGCGCCGCCCACAACGAGAACAGGCCGCCCAAGGATGAACCGCCGAGCGCGGTGGATGCGGCTTCGGGACGCGTGCGGAAGCGGGCGTCGATGGCCGGCTTCAGGTCGTCCAGCAGGTACCGCGCGAAGGCCGGCCCGCCGCCGCCCACGCGCTGCGGCGCGCCGCCGTCGCCTCGGCGCGCGCCGTCCATCAAGCCGGCGGTGGGCGTGTACTCGCTGAGCCGGTCCCTGCCACTGGGCACGGCGACGACGATGCGCGGCCGCGCACGCCCGGCCAGCACCAGGCGCTGCATGGTCTCGTCCACCTGCCACTCGGCGCCGGAGTTCTGCGGGTCGAACACGTTCTGGCCGTCCAGCAGGTACAGCACCGGATAACGGCGCTCGGGCTCGCGCTCGTAGCCGGGCGGCAGCCACACCCACACGGGGCGCGCCGGCGCGTGGCGGGCGGGGCCGGGGTCGAAGTGCAGGATGGTGCCGGTGAAGCGCGGGGGCTGCGGCGCGTCTTCGACGCCGAACACACGCGCCACGCGCGGCGTGGGGCCTTCCAGCATCACGGTGCGGTTGCGGCCGGGCTCCCAGCCTTCGTCGGGGCCCTGGCCGGGCCTTTCGATGCGGAACTTGTGCTGCACCGCCTGGCCGCCGGCAGGCACCGACGCGAAACGCACGGTGACGGCATAGCGGCCTTCGCCCGCAGCCTGCATGGGCAGACTGCGGTCCCACTGCAACGGCGCGAAGCCGCCGCGCAGGCCGACGCCGTCGCGCGTCGGGTCGAAGCGGCCGGCGGCGATCTCGGCGCGCAGGTCGACCTCGAAGACCACGCTGACCTGCGCCCAGGCCGGCAGCGCCGCCAGCAGCAGCGCGGCCAGCCAGTGGCGGGTCCAGCGGATCAGGCCGCCACCCACAGCCTCGGCAGCCCCGGCAGGCCGTGCAGCACGCGCGCCAGCGAGCCGTCGCTCACCAGGGTGGTGGCCGCCTCGATGTCGGGCGCCAGGTAGTGGTCCTGCATCATCGCCGGGCAGTGGCGGCGCAGCAGCGCGTGCACCTGCTCCAGCGCTCCGGAACTGGCCAGCGGCCGCAGGAACTCGATGCCCTGCGCTGCGGCCAGCAGCTCGATGCCCAGGATATGCGACACGTTGGTGATCATCGGCTGCAGCCGGCGCGCCGCGAAGGTGGCCATGGAGACATGGTCTTCCTGGTTGGCGCTGGTCGGCAGGCTGTCCACGCTGGCCGGGTGCGCCAGGCTCTTGTTCTCGCTGGCCAGGCTGGCCGCCGTGACATGGGCGATCATGAAGCCGCTGTTCAGCCCCGCGTTGGCGGTCAGGAAAGGCGGCAGGCGCGACACGCTGCTGTCGATGAGCATGGCGATGCGCCGCTCGGCGATGGCGCCCACTTCTGCAATCGCATTCGCCATCGCATCGGCGGCCAGCGCCACGGGCTCGGCGTGGAAGTTGCCGCCGCTGACCATGGCGCCGTCTTCGGCGAAGACCAGCGGGTTGTCCGTCACCGCGTTCGCTTCGCGCAGCAGCACCAGCGCGGCGTGGCGCAGCTGGTCCAGGCAGGCGCCGACCACCTGGGGCTGGCAGCGCAGGCAGTACGGGTCCTGCACGCGGTCGTCGCCTTCTTCGTGCGAAGCGCGGATGGCGCTGCCCTGCAGCAAGGCGCGGTAGTACTGGGCCACGTCGATCTGCCCCGGTTGCCCACGCAGGGCGTGGATGCGCGGGTCGAAGGGACCGTCGCTGCCGCGCGCGGCGTCCACCGTCAGGGCGCCCACCACCAGCGCCGCTTCCAGCACCGGCTCGAAGGCGAACAGCGCGTGCAGTGCCAGCGCCGTGCTCGTCTGCGTGCCGTTGATGAGCGCCAGGCCTTCCTTGGCCTGCAGTTCCAGCGGCGCGATGCCCTTGCTGCGCAGCACCTCGGCCGCAGGCTGCTTCTCGCCGTCGACGATGAAGTGCCCTTCGCCCATCAGCGCCAGCGTCATGTGCGACAGCGGCGCCAGGTCACCGCTCGCGCCCACGCTGCCCTGGCTGGGCACGCAGGGCACCAGGCCGGCGTTGTGCACGG
>CAZBUU010000472.1:0-2634 GCA_964495125.1 uncultured Rubrivivax sp. | reverse complement strand
CCGACTCCGCACCCACGTCGAAGCCAAGTCGGGCCCAAGTGCTTGAGTTTAGGCCATCCGCAGCCATTGCAAGAGCTCATCGGCTTCGGCCAGCACCGCATCGGCCCGCCAGGCCTGCACGGGCAGGTCGGCCCCGAGGTATCCCCAGGCCGCGGCCAGCGTGGCCATGCCTGCGGCTCGGCCGGCCTGGATGTCGCGCGGGTCGTCCCCGACGTAGACGCACTGCTCAGGCGCCATGCCCAGGCGACGCGCGGCTTCCAGCAAGGGCGCCGGATGCGGCTTGAGGTGGGGCGTGCTGTCACCACCGACCAGCGCCGCCGCGCGCTGCAGGGGCGGAAGCGCCCTGGCGATGGGCTCGGCCAGGTGCAGCGCCTTGTTGGTCACGATGCCCCAAGGCAGGCCCATGGCGTCCAGCGCCGACAGCAGCGTTGCAGCGGCCTCGAAGACGCGCGTCTCGACGAGCGAGCGCGTCGCGTAGTGCACCAGGAACTCGTCACGAAGCTCGTTGTAGCCAAGCTCGCCCGGGGTCAAGCCAAAGGCCACGCCGAGCATGCCCCGCGCGCCCGAGCCGCCATGCGGCCGGTACGCGGCATAGGGCAATGGAGGAAGATTGCGCCGCTGACGCAGGTCGTTCGCCGTGCCGGCGAGGTCAGGCGCGCTGTCGATGAGGGTGCCGTCCAGGTCGAACAGCACGGCCTGCACGTCGCGCAGGCTCATGCCGGGCGGCGACAGGCGACCAGGTAGTTGACGCTCGTGTCGTCACACAGCCAGTAGCGGCGCGTGAGCGGGTTGTAGGCCATGCCGCGGCTCTGCTGCATGGCCAGGCCGGCGTCGCGCGCCCAGCGCGCCAGCTCGCTCGGGCGGATGAAGCGGGCGTACTCGTGCGTGCCCTTGGGCAACAGACCCAGCACGTACTCCGCACCGACGATGGCAAAGAGGAACGACTTCGGGTTGCGGTTCAGCGTCGAGAAGAACACCCAGCCCCCGGGCTTCGCCAGCGTGGCGCAGGCCTGCACGATGGCCGCGGGGTCAGGCACGTGCTCCAGCATCTCCATGCAGGTGACCACGTCGAAGCTGCCGGGCCTCTCGGCGGCCAGTGATTCGGCCGAGGCCTCGCGGTAGTCGAGGCCGTCGATGCCGGCCTCCAGTGCGTGCAGCCGGGCCACACCCAGCGGACGCGTCGCGAGGTCGATGCCCATGACCTGCGCACCCTTGCGGGCCATGGCCTCCGCCAGGATGCCGCCGCCGCAGCCGACATCGAGCGCCTTCCTGCCCGACAGCGGCGCCAGGCTGTCGATCCAGTCCAGCCGCAGCGGATTGATCTGGTGAAGGGGTCGGAACTCGCTGTCCGTGTCCCACCATTTGTGGGCCAGTTCGCTGAACTTGGCCAGTTCTTGCGCGTCGACGTTGCTCATGCTGCAGATGGTAGCCAGCGCGCGGCCAGGCCGCAGCGCAGGGCTGAAAAAAGAAAACCCCGCCGAGGCGGGGTTCGTCGCGATGGGCGGCGCCGGAGCGCCGCGGTCATCACTTCTTGGCGCGGGTACCGACGACTTCGACTTCCACGCGGCGGTTCTTCGAACGGCCTTCGGCAGTCTTGTTGTCAGCGACCGGCTGAGCCGAGCCCTTGCCTTCCGTGTAGACACGGTTCGGCTCGATGCCCTTGCTCGTCAGGAACTTCTTGACGGATTCGGCACGGGCGATCGACAGCTTCTGGTTGAGCTTCTGGTCACCGGTGCTGTCGGTGTGGCCGACGGCGATGATGACTTCCAGACTCACACCCTTGGTCTTGTCGACCAGATCAGCCAGCTTGGCTTGGGCGTCCGGCTTCAGCACCGACTTGCCGGTGTCGAAGAAGGCGTCAGCCGCGAAGGTGACCTTTTCCTGCACCGGGGCAGGACGCGGCGGGGGCGGCGGCGGGGGCACGGGAGCCGGCTTCGGCGCATCGACCGGCGCCTTCGGGGGCGGCGGCGGGGGCGGCGGGGGCGGCGGCGGCGGCGGGGGAGGCGGCGGCTTCAGGGCGCCGTCGCATTGCTTGTCGGCAGTGGCCGGCGTCCAGAACGCATCGCGCCAGCAGAGCTCGTTGGTGCCGTTCTTCCAAACGGTACCGTCCGTGGCACGCCAGTTGTCGTTCGTGGCGCTGGACTGCGCCACCGACGCGAGCGGTGCGGCAAGTGCAGCGGATGCAAACAGCACCGCTACCTTGTTCAGTTTCTTCATTGATTCTCCTCTCGAGGAAAGCCGCAGACGGGCCTGCGTTAGTCCAGATCGACAAGCGGGAGCTTCGGTAGTCCTTACCGGGCAAACACACGCTCGTGCGAGCACGAATGGGCACTTGCCACCGACAAATCATTGTGCCATAGGGCGTCGGTTGCACCGTATTCTGCGCGCTGCATCGGCGCAGCCTGCCTGCGCTGTTGCGCAGTCGCGACAGGCCTTCCGCCCCGTAGAATCGCGCCCGCTTCACCGCTGCACCCATGGGCTGGACCCAGCCCGACCAACGCGCCCCGTCGCCCCGCCCGCATGACATCGTTCGCCAAGGAAACCGTCGCCATCAGCCTCGAAGAGGAGATGCGGCGCAGCTACCTCGACTACGCGATGAGCGTCATCGTCGGGCGCGCACTGCCCGATGCGCGC
>CAZBUU010000471.1:0-2649 GCA_964495125.1 uncultured Rubrivivax sp. | reverse complement strand
CGGACGGCCCCCTCGGGGGGTAGCGAGCGCTAGCGAGCTTGGGGGCTCCATTTCAGGGCTTCCAGTGCAGGAAGTTTCGGTACAGGGCCAGGCCCTGGTCTGCGCTCTTCTCGGGGTGGAACTGGGTGGCAAAAATGTTATCCCGCGCCACGGCGCAGGTAAAGCGCCCACCGTAGTCGGTCTCGCCGGCGATGTGGACGGGCTCCGACGGCGCGGCGTAGAAGCTGTGCACGAAGTAGAACCAGCTCTCGTCGGCCACATCGGCCCACAGGGGGTGTGAGCGCTGCTTCACGCGGTTCCAGCCCATCTGCGGCACCTTGTAGCGGCTGCCGTCGGGCTGCAGCCGGCCTTCCAGGCGGAAGCGGCGCACCTCTCCCGGGATCAGCGCCAGCCCGGGGGTGTCCTGCTCCTCGCTGTGCGCCAGCAGCATCTGCATGCCCACGCAGACGCCGAACAGCGGCTTGTTCGCGGCAGCGTGCAGCACGGCTTCCAGCAGCCCCGAATCGCGCAGCTCGCGCATGCAGTCGCGGATGGCGCCCTGCCCCGGCAGCACCACGCGTTCGGCGGCGAACACGTCTTCCGGCCGCTGCGTCACCACCACGTCCACGCCGCTGCCTGCAGCCACGTGCATCACCGCCTGCGACACGCTGCGCAGGTTGCCCATCCCGTAGTCGACGACGGCAACGGTCGGCATGGCCCTACAGGCTTCCCTTGGTGGAGGGAATCACGCCGGCCGAGCGCGGATCGGCCGTCAGCGCCATGCGCAGCGCGCGCGCGAAAGCCTTGAACACCGTCTCGCACTGGTGGTGGGCGTTCTCGCCCTTGAGGTTGTCGATGTGCAGCGTGACCCCGGCGTGGTTGGAAAAGCCCTGGAAGAACTCGTAGGCCAGCTGGGTGTCGAAGCCGCCCACCATGCCGGCCTTGAAGGGCACGTTCATGTGCAGCCCGGGGCGGCCAGAGAAATCGACCACCACGCGCGACAGCGCCTCGTCCAGTGGCACGTAGGCATGGCCGTAGCGGGTGATCCCGGTCTTGTCGCCCACCGCCAGCGCCACTGCCTGACCCAGCGTGATGCCCACGTCTTCCACCGTGTGGTGGCCGTCGATGTGCAGGTCCCCCTTCGCCTCGATCGTCAGGTCGATGAGACCGTGGCGGGCGATCTGGTCGAGCATGTGGTCGAAGAAGCCGATGCCGGTGGAAAGCATGGCGGCGCCGGTGCCATCGAGGTTCAGCGCCACGCGGATCTGCGTTTCCTTGGTGTCGCGGCGGAGGTCGGCCGTCCTGGGCAAGATCAGTGTCACAGCGAGTCCTTCAGGGCCTGGATCATGAGCTTGTTTTCCTCCGGCGTCCCCACCGTCAGGCGCAGGCAGTTCGCCAGCAGCGGGTGCAGCGCGGCCACGTGCTTGATGAGCACGCCGCGGGCCTTCATGCCTTCGAAGGCGCGCCTCGAATCCGGCACGCGCACGAGGATCATGTTGGCTTCGCTAGGAAACGCTCGAATGCCGGCGATGGCGGCGAGCGCCGCCTGCAGCTTCTCGCGCTCGGCGCGCAGCACCGCGGCCTGGCGCGCGTACTCGTCGGCATGCTCCAGCGCGAACAGCGCGGCCTCGGCGTTCAGCGCGCTCACGTTGTAGGGCGGGCGCACCTTGTCGATCTCGCGCACCAGCTCGGCCGCACCGCACAGGTAGCCCAGGCGCACGCCGGCCAGGCCGAACTTCGACAGCGTGCGCAGCACCAGCACGTGCGGGTGTGCCGCCATGCGCTGCAACCAGCTGCGCGACGAGAAGGGCTGGTAGGCCTCGTCGAAGACCACCAGGCCCTGCTGGCGGCCGACGGCAGCCACGATGCGCTCGACGATCGCGTCGACGAAGAGGTTCGCCGTCGGGTTGTTCGGGTAGGCGATGTAGGTGAGCGCCGGGCGGTGCTGCTCGATGGCGGCCAGCATCGCGGCTTCGTCGAGTTCGAAATCGGCCGTCAGCGGCACGCCGACGAAGTTCAGCCCGCGCAGCTTCGCCGAGGTCTCGTACATCACGAATCCCGGCAGCGGTGCCAGGATGCTGGCGCCCGGCTTCATGACGGCCAGCGAGAGGATGTCGATCAGCTCGTCGGAGCCGTTGCCCAGCGTCAGCGCGCAGCCGGCGGGCAGTTCCACGTACTTCGTGAGCGCCGCCACCACGTCGGCGAAGCACTGCACCGGGTAGCGGTTGATCGCCACCTTGGCCAGCCGCTCGCCGAGTTCGCGCTGCAGTTCGGGCTGCAGGGTGAACGGGTTCTCCATCGCGTCCAGCTTCAGCAGGCCCGCGCTGTTCTGGATGGCGTAGGCGTGCATGCCCTGCACGTCCTGGCGGATGGTGGCCTGGATGCGCTGCGCCAGCGGCGCCTGCACCGCGGCCGCCCCTCCACGCAGCCGCAGTTCGGCCGCCCGCGCGTGGCCCTGCAGGCCTTCGCCGTAGGCCAGCGTGGCCGCGATCGGCCCCAGCACTTGGGCGCCGGCCTCGCTCACCTCGATCAGGCTGCTGCGCTTGACGAAGTCGTACACGCCCAGCGGCGAGGAGAAGCGCGCCGTGCCGCTGGTGGGCAGCACGTGGTTGGGGCCGGCGCAGTAGTCGCCCAGGCTTTCGCTGGTGAAGGCGCCCAGGAAGATGGCGC
>CAZBUU010000470.1:0-2663 GCA_964495125.1 uncultured Rubrivivax sp. | reverse complement strand
CGCATGGGCGGCGTCGACAAGGGCCTGCAGAACCACCGCAGCATTCCGCTGGCGCTGCACGCGCTGATGCGGCTGCAGCCCCAGGTGGCGCAGGTGATGATCAACGCCAACCGCAACCTGTCGGCCTACGAATCGATGGGCACGGCGGTGTGGCCCGACCCCGTGGCCGACTATCCGGGTCCGCTGGCCGGCTGGCTGGCCGGGCTGGAGCACTGCGAGACGCCCTACATGGTGACGGTGCCGTGCGACACGCCCGACTTCCCCACCGACCTCGTCGCCCGCCTGGCCGCCGCGCTGGAGGCCGAGGGCGCCGAGATCGCCATGGCCGCCACGCTGGAAGACGGCCGCGTGCAGGTGCAGCCGGTGTTCTGCCTGCTGAAGACGGAGCTGATGGAAAGCCTGGTGGCCGCGCTGCAGGCCGGCGAGCGCAAGATCGACCGCTGGACGGCCCGGCACCGCTGCTCGCAGGTGGTGTTCGAGGACAGCGCCGCCTTCTTCAATGCCAACACGCCGCAGGAGCTGGCGCAGTTGCAGCGTGGCTGAAAGGGGCCTCTCATGGACTACCTGCTGCTGATCCTGGAACCGCATGGCCAGCGCGCCGCGCGCACGCAGGCCGAGGGCGAGGCCGCCTATGCCTCGATGGTGGGCTTTTCGGAAGAACTCAAGGCCGAGGGCGTGCTGCGCGGCGTCGGTTCGCTGCTGGGCGACGAGCGCGGCGCGCGCGTGCAGGTGCGTGAGGGCCGCACGCGCACCGTCGACGGACCCTTCACCGAGGCCAAGGAAATGATCGGCGGCTACTTCCTCGTCGACTGCGCCTCGCTGGACGCCGCCGTGGCCCTGGCCGCGCGCTGCCCTGCGGCGACATGGGCCACCGTGGAAGTGCGCGCCGCCGGTCCCTGCTTCGCCTGAGCGCCTGTCGAAACGGCACGGCGTCGTTCGTCGTGTGACCGAACCCCCACCGGAGACCGCCATGCGCTTCATGATCATCGTGCGTGCCACCGCGCTGAGCGAGTCGGAAACCCGGCCCGACGAGGTCGACCCGAAGGTCATGGCCGCGATGGCCGAGTACCACCAGCAGCTGGCCGAAGCCGGCGTGCTGCTGGACGGCAACGGCCTGCGCCCCAGCCGCGACGGCTGGCGCATCCGCTACCGCAAGAGCCAGCCCAGCGTCGTCGACGGGCCCTTCGCGGAGGTGAAGGAGCTGATCGCCGGCTACACGCTGATCCAGGTGCCCACGCGCGAGGCGGCGCTCGAATGGAGCCGCCGCTTCCCCTCGCCCTTCGGCGACGACGACTGCGAAGTGGAAGTGCGCCAGCTCTACGAGATGGAAGACTTCACGCCCGGCGAGGCGCTGGACAAGCTGGTGGACAGCGGCATCGGCCGCGCCGGCCGCTGATCGTGTTCCCCGAAGCGGCGGCGCACCGCGCCATCGCCGCCACCTGGCGCATCGAGTGCGCGCGCATCGTGGCCACGGTGGCGCGCATGACGCGTGACGTGGGCCTGGCCGAGGAGTGCGCGCAGGACGCCCTGGTGGCCGCGCTGGAGCACTGGCCCAAGGACGGCACGCCGGCCAATCCGGCCGCCTGGCTCACCACCACCGCGAAGAACCGCGCGCTGGACATCCTGCGCCACCACACGCTGCGCGAACGCAAGCTGGAAGAACTGGGGCAGGACCTGGAAGCGCAGGAGGCCACCATCGTGCCCGACTTCGTGGACGCCCTGGACGCCGCACGGCAGGACCGCATCGGCGACGACCTGCTGCGCCTGATGTTCACCGCCTGCCACCCGGTGCTGCCGGCCGACGCGCGCGTGGCGCTGACGCTGCGGCTGCTGGGGGGCCTCACCACGGCCGAGATCGCGCGTGCCTTCCTCGTGCCCGAGCCCACCATCGCGCAGCGCATCGTGCGCGCCAAGAAGACGCTGGCGCAGGCGAAGGTGCCCTTCGAGCTGCCGCCGCACGACGACCTGGCCGACCGCCTGGGCGCCGTGCTGGAGGTCATCTACCTCGTCTTCAACGAGGGCTACACCGCCAGCGCCGGTGCCGACTGGATGCGCCCGGCGCTGGCCGACGAAGCCCTGCGCCTGGGCCGCGTGCTGGCCACGCTGGCGCCCGAGGAACCCGAGGTGCAGGGCCTGGTGGCCTTGATGGAGATCCAGTCCTCGCGCACCGCCGCGCGCACCGACGCGCAGGGCCGCCCGGTGCTGCTGGCCGACCAGGACCGCGGCCGCTGGGACCGCCTGCTCATCCGCCGCGGGCTGGAAGCGCTGGCACGCGGCGAGCGGCTCGCCGTCGGCCGGCGTGGCCCCTACCTGCTGCAGGCCGCGCTGGCCGCCTGCCACGCCCGCGCCGCCACGGTGGAAGCCACCGACTGGCCGCAGATCGTGACGCTCTATGACGAACTGCTGGCCCTGGCGCCTTCGCCCGTGGTGGCCCTGAACCGCGCCGTGGCCGTGGGACGGGCCTCGGGCGCGGCAGCCGGCCTGCAGGCCGCCGACGCGCTGCGCGACGTGAAGGCCCTGGCCGCCTACCCCTGGCTGCCGGGCGTGCGGGCCGACCTGCTGTGGCGCCTGGGCCGGCAGGATGAAGCGCGGGCCGAGTTCGAACGCGCCGCCGGGCTGACGCAGAACCTGCCCGAGCGGGCCTTGCTGCTGGAGCGTGCCGC
>CAZBUU010000469.1:0-2678 GCA_964495125.1 uncultured Rubrivivax sp. | reverse complement strand
CCATGCTGATGCGCATGCCCGTCAGGATGGTGGGTGCGGCGGCAGGCAGGATGACCTCGAAGGCGCGCCGCAGCGGCGTCACCTCCAGCGTGCGCGCCACGTTGAGCCACTCCCTGCGCACGCCGGCCACGCCGAAGGCGGTGTTGATGAGCATCGGCCACAGGCTGCAGATGAAGATGACGAAGATGCCGCTGATGTGGCTGTCCTTGATGGTGTAGAGCGCCAGCGGCATCCAGGCCAGCGGCGAGATGGGCTTGAGCACCTGGATGAAAGGGTCGAGCGCGCGGTAGACCAGCGGGCTCATGCCGATGACGAAGCCCAGCGGGATGGCCACCAGCGCCGCCAGTGCGTAGCCCAGCGCCACCCGCCCCAGCGAATGCAGCAGCTGCAGCACGATGCCCTTGTCGTTGGGGCCGTTGTCGCGCAGCGGGTCCGACAGGTGCTTGACCATCGCATCGCGCATCTGCGCCAGCGTTGGGAAGCCGCTCTTGGCCGG
Organism: uncultured Rubrivivax sp.; assembly: GCA_964495125.1. GTDB lineage: Bacteria > Pseudomonadota > Gammaproteobacteria > Burkholderiales > Burkholderiaceae_C > Rubrivivax. The sequence continues at coordinate 2,182 of CAZBUU010000469.1, read as the reverse complement.
CGCCGCGGGCGCGCCGGCCGTCGGGTCCTTGCCCATCAGCTTGAGGTACTCGATCTGCTCGGCCGTCAGCGCCGCCGCCGGCTTGGCCGCCGGCGCGCTGCCCGAGAGCGTGGCGATGTGCCACACGCACAGGATCAGCGCCAGCAGCAGCACCGACAGCATGGCGGCGCGCGCCTGCAGCGAGGACGAGGCGTCCATGGCGCGGGGCCGTCAGGCGCGCTTGATGGCGAAGCTGCTGACGTAGGCGTCCGGCTTCTCCGGATCGAACACCTTGCCCATGATGGTGAACTTCGGGTAGCCCGCCTTCGGGTCCGGCGCCTTCATGTCCAGCGCCTTCATCTGCTTGGTGGCGTCGGTCAGCAGGAAGACCTGCTGCGCGATCTTCCTGTAGTCCACGTCGCCCTTCACGTAACCCCAGCGCTTCATCTGCGTGAGCATCCACACGGCCATGCTCTGCCAGGGGATGGGGTCGAAGTCGGCGCGGTCGGGCACGGTCTTCACGTTGCCCAGGCCGTCGGCGAACTTGCCGGTGAGCACCTGGGCCAGCACCGTCTCGGGCTGGTTCAGGTACTGCTGCGGGCTGATGACCTTGGCGATGAGCTCGCGGTTCTTGGCCTCGCGCGCCATCGCGGCCGAGGTGAGCACCGCGCGGTACAGCGCGGCGAAGGTGTTGGGGTTCTTCTCGATGAACTCGGCGCTGGTGCCGAAGGCGCAGCAGGGGTGGCCGTTCCACAGCTCCTTGCTCAGGATGTGGATGAAGCCCACCTCCTCGAACACGGCGCGCTGGTTGAAGGGGTCGGGGCCGAGGAAGCCGTCGATGTTGCCGGCGCGCAGGTTGGCCACCATCTCGGGCGGCGGCACGACGCGGATCTGGATGTCCGTGTCCGGGTCCAGCCCGGCTTCCGCCACGTAGTAGCGCAGCAGGAAGTTGTGCATCGAGTACTCGAAGGGCACGGCGAACTTGAAGCCCTTCCAGTCCTTCGCGTTGCGCTTGTCCTTGTGCTTCACCGCCAGCGTGATGGCCTGGCCGTTGGTGTTCTGGATGGTGGCCACGCGCATGGGCGTGGCGTTCGCGCCCAGGCCCAGCGTGATGGCCAGCGGCATGGGGCTCAGGAAGTGCGTGGCGTCGTACTCCTTGTTGAGCATCTTGTCGCGGATGAGCGCCCAGCCCGCCGTCTTCACCACCTCCACGTTCAAGCCCTGCTTCGAATAGAAGCCCAGGGGGTGGGCCATGATCAGCGGCGTGGCGCAGGTGATCGGGATGAAGCCGATCTTCAGGTCCTTCTTCTCCAGCGCGCCCTTCTCCTGGGCCATGGCCTGCAGCGGCGCGATGGGCAGCACGCTGGCGATGGCCGCCATCGCGCTGCGGCGGCCCACGGCGCGCAGGAAGCGGCGGCGCACGGCGTCCTGCGGGAACAGGGCCTTGACCAGCGCCGCTTCGACGAAGGCGTTGGACTCGGCTTCGAAGTCGGCGGTGTCGGCGCGAGCGCGCAGTTCGGCGGCGGCGTGGTCGGCCGCCGAGGCGTGGCCACCGCAGCTGCAGCGCAGGGTGAGGGGGCGGTCGGCGTCGTAGGGGTCGTGGGGCGAGCTCATGGCGCGGGCTTCCTCGTTCAGGATGAAGGGCATTCTGGGAACGGAAGGCGCCTCGCAAAATCGGGGCCGCGGTGAAAGCCGTGTAGTGCTGGCCCTACACAGCCCCGCCGAAAGCATGGGCGCCATGCACAAAACCGCACGCCGCCCTTCTGGGGGTGCGATTGCCCAAGTGGCTCTGAGGGCTTCACGCTTAAGCTGCCGCACCGGCGCCCTGGACGGCACCGGCCACGCGATGAGCGAGAACTTCTTCTACACGGCAGCGATCTCCCTGGCCTTGGCGACGGGGGTGGGTCTGGTGCTGGCTTTCCTGCGGCGCCGCCGACGCCTGCGCGAAGACGCGGAGCAGCGCGCCCAGGCCGCTCAGGCCGCCGTGCTCGAAGCCCAGCGCGAGGCAGCGGCCCGCGCCGCCGAACGCGCTGCCGCGCAGGAAGCGGCCCGTCGCGCCCAGGAACGCGAGGCCCAGGCCGCCGCAGAACGCGAGGCCGCCCGCCAGCGCGCCTTGGCCGAACAGGCAGCGCGCGAAAGGGCGGCAGAAGAAGCCGCCCAACGCGCCGCCGAAGCCGCCGCCGCAATGGCCGCGGCCCGCGCC
>CAZBUU010000468.1:0-2686 GCA_964495125.1 uncultured Rubrivivax sp. | reverse complement strand
GCCCCAGGCCCAGGAAGCGAACAGCGTCACCGTGAGCGTGAGGATCACGGCGCTGCCCACGATCGCCGCTTCGCGCCGGCCCAGGGCGATGAACACCAGCGCCACCACGGACGCCGTGGCGAAGAGCAGCTTCTGGATCAGCTTGACGGCCTTGTCGTTGGCCGAGGCGCCGTAGTTGCGCGTCTCGGCCACCTGCACGTCGGCGGGGATCACGGTGTTGCGCAGGGCGTCGACGCGCTGCATCACGGCGGTGGCCACGTCGATGGCGTTTTCGCCGGCCTTCTTGGTGATGGCCAGAGTGACGGCCGGGTACTCGGCGGCGGGGGCGCCGTCACGGGCCGAGGTGGCGTGCCAGACGTAGTTCACCGGCGGCGGCGGGCCGTCGCGCAGCGTGGCCACGTCGCGCAGGTAGACAGGCTTGCCGCCACGCACGCCCACCAGCAGCGAGGCCGCTTCGTCGGCGCTGGCCAGGAAGGGGCCGGACTCGATGGCCACGCTGCGGTTGCCCGCCAGCAGCTCGCCCACCGGCAGCCCCTGGTTGGCCGACTGCAGCGCCGCGCGCAGGTCGGCCACCGTGACGCCGGCACCGGCCATGCGGGTGGGGTCGATCTCCACCATCAGCGCACGGCCGGGGCCGCCCACGGTGGTGACCTCGCGCGTGCCCGGCACGCGCTTGAGGTCGATCTCGATGCTGTGCGCCACGCGCTCGAGGTCGAAGCCGGCGGTGGCCGGGTTCTTCGAGAACAGCGTCAGCGTGACGATGGGCACGTCGTCGATGCCCTTGGGCTTGATGAGCGGCGCGCCCACGCCCAGGCCGCGCGGCAGCCAGTCGGCGTTGCTGTTGACGGTGTCGTACAGGCGCACCAGGGCCTCGGTGCGCGGCACGCCCACCTTGAACTGCACGGTGACGATGGCCAGGCCCGGCCGCGACACCGACATCACGTGCTCGATGCCCGAGATCTGCGAAAGCACCTGCTCGGCCGGGCCGGCCACCATCTGCTCCACGTCGCGCACGCTGGCCCCCGGGAAGGGGATCAGCACGTTGGCCATGGTGACGTTGATCTGCGGCTCTTCCTCGCGCGGGGTCACCATCACGGCGAAGATGCCCAGCAGCAGCGCGATCAGCGCCAGCAGCGGCGTGAGGTGGGCGCTCTGGAAATAGCCGGCGATGCGGCCGGAGATGCCTTGCGGCTTGTCTGCGGTGGTGCTCATGGCCGCCTCAGCGCACGCGCGCGGCGGCTTGCGGGTCGGAGACCACACGCTCGCCGGCGCTCAGGCCGCTGAGCACTTCCACGCGGCCGGCCTCGGCGCGCCCCAGGCGCACCTGGCGCAGCAGCGGCTTGCCGCCTTCGGCCAGCACGTAGACGGCCGTGAGTTCGGCGCGGCGCACGACGGCCGAAGCCGGCACCGAGACCGAAGCACCCGCCCCGGCCGGCAGCGGCAGCCACAGGCGCGCGAACTGGCCCGGCGCCACGCCAGCCAGGCCGCTGGGCAACTCGGCGCGCAAGGGCACTGTGTGCGTGGCCGCGTCGGCCGTGGGCAACACCTGGAACCTGGTCGGCGTGACCCACTGGCCCGCGGCCGGCTGGCCGGGCAGTTCGGCGCGCGGCAGCCAGCCCGGTGCCAGGCGCGAGGCCACGCTCTGCGGCACCGAGGCCGTGATGCGCAGGGCGGACGGGTCGTAGAGCGTCACCAGCGGGCGGCCGGGCTGCGCCATGTCGCCCAGCGTCACCGGCACCTCGGCCACCACGCCGGCGTAGGGCGCGCGCACCAGGTGGAAGCCGGTCTGCGTGCGGGCCACGCCGGCCTGCGCCAGCTGCGCGTTCAGCTGCGCCTGCGTGGCCTTGAACTCGGCCTCGGCGCGCTCCAGCGCCGCCTTGCTGATGTAGTTCTGGCGGAAGAGCTGCTGCTGGCGCTCGAACTCGTTGGTGGCCAGGGCCAGCGCGGCGCGGGCCGACTGCGACTGCGCGTCGCTGGCCGCCACGGCCTGCTCGGCGGCGCGGGCGTCGATGCGCAGCAGCAGCTGGCCAGCGGTGACGCGGTCGCCGGCCTTGACCTTCAGTTCCACCACCGCACCGGCCACCTGGGCGGCCACGGTGGTCTGGCGCACGGCTTCCACGACACCGTCGAAGCCGAAGCTGGTACCGGCGTTCGCCGCAGCGGCCGGGGTGCTGGGCAGGTCCGCCGCGATCAAGGGGCTGCTAGCGACCAGCACCGAGAGCAGCAGGGCTCGGCGGGCAAGCAGGTTCAGGCGGTGGCTCATGGCGGGACCCGTTCAAGGCGCAGTGCAGCGCGATGAATTGATTATTTGCGCATTCACGCAATTAGTCAAGTACAATGCATTCAACGCCCCTCGGGGCCCACGAACCGGCAGGCCCACGATGGCGAAGTCCTGTAACGCAATGGAAAAGCTGCCGCCCGACGCGCTGGGCCTGGTGGCGTCGTACTTCCAGGCCTTGTCGGAACCCACGCGCCTGCAGATGCTGAACCTGTTGCGTGAGCAGGAACGTAGCGTGGGCGAACTGGCCCGTCTGTGCGGTAGCAGTGCGGCGAACGTGTCACGGCACCTGGCGCTGCTCACGCAGCACGGCTTCGTGCACCGGCAGGCACGCGGCAACAGCGTCTTCTATGCCATCGCCGACGAATCGGTGTATGCGCTGTGCGACCTGGTCTGCAGCAGCATCGC
>CAZBUU010000467.1:0-2704 GCA_964495125.1 uncultured Rubrivivax sp. | reverse complement strand
TGGCCACCGACAACGGCATCCTGCACCGCATGCGCCAGCTGGCGCCGGGCAAGACACTGATCGAAGCGCCGACCGCCGGCAACGCCGCCAGCTGCAAGAGCTGCGCGCACTGCCCGTGGATGGCCATGAACGCGCTGCAGGGCGTGCTGGCCTGCCTGGAACAGGGCCGGGGCGAGATCCACGTGCCCGAGCCCGTGCGCAGCCGTGCGCTGGGCTGCATCGAGCGCATGCTCGACTTCGTGGCCGCGCATCCGGCCAGCCTGGCCACGCCGCAGCGCGGATTCGTGCGCAACATCGGCGCCGCCTGAGCGAACGCGCGGGACCCAGCCTCAAGTCGCGGCGGCAGGCGGCCGAAAACCCGGCGTGCCCCCTTGCGGGGCGGAGTTGCCCCATGAGCCAGATCCTCGCCACCGACTTCAGCTCGGTGCGCAACCACAACGAGCATGCCGTCTTCGAGGCCGTCAGCCGGCAGGCCGACCGCTACCCCGGCCTGGCGCACGATCCCGAACTGCTGGCCGACGTGGCTTGCGTCGCCCTGAACCGCCTGGGGCCGCGCTACATCCGGCACAAGGTCGACTTCGTGTTCTACCTGAGCGAGCGCGAGCGCAGCGACAACGAGCGGCAACTGCTGGACGCGGTGGAGTACGCCTTCGGGTTCGTGCAGGCCCGAACCGCCATGCGCGCCCGTGGATGAGCGAACGCCCCTCGCCGGCACCCGGGTGAGCCTGGAAGACGCCTGGACGCTCTGCTATGCCGACCCGGCCCAGGCCGCGGCCACCGGCGAGCAACTGGCGGCCCTGGGCGCCGCAGACCCGGTGGCCTCGGCCTGGGGCTGGTGGCACGTGGCCCTGGCCAGCGTGCGCCTGGGCCGCATGGACGCCGGCCTGCACGCCCTGGCGCAGGCGCGCGTGGCCTTCGTCGACCTGGGCGACGTGGTCGGGCAGGCGCTGTGCGAGGAGGTGGACGGCATCGCCTGCCGCATCGCCGGTGACATCGAGCAAGCCGGGCGGCTGATGGACCTGGCCGAGTCGCAAGGCGACCCCGGCTTCGACCCGTTGCAGCGCTTCATCGCACACAACTCCCGCGCCATCACCTGCAAGGTGCTGGGCCGCATGGACGACACCCTGCGGCACTTCCTGCTCGCGCTGGCGGCGGCCGAGACCAGCGGCAACCTCGGTGCCCGGCTCACCGCGCTGGCCAATCTGGGTGGCTTCCAGCAGGACCTGTACAACCTGGACGACGCCTGCCTGACCAGCGAAAAGGCCCTGGTGGCCGCCCGGCTGACCGGCATGCCGCGCAACATCGGCCTGGTGGCCAACAACCTGGTGGTGGTCTACCACGCCCTGGGCCAGCACGACCGCGCGCACGAGATGGCGCGCGAACTGCTGGCCCTGCGCGCCATCGACGACAGCGGCGCGCTGCTGCGCTTCGGCACCTCGGAAGCGCTGGGCCACCTCTCGGTGGGCCTGCTCGACGAGGCCGAGGCCCTGCTGGCCGAAGTGCACCACCCGAACCCCGGCGACACCGACGGGCACGCCTACCGCGCCTGGGTGCGCATGCGCTGCGCGCTGGCTCGCGGCCGGCCTGCCGAGGCGCGGGAGATCGGCGAAGCACTGCTGCAGGAACGCGCCGCGCATGGCCGCGCCGACGTGCCCTACGACCTGATGGAACTGCACCTGGCACTGGCCGACGCCTGCGAGGCGCTGGGCGACGCGCCGGCCGCCTTGGCCGGCCTGCGCCACGCCCACAACCTGTACGTGCAACTGGTGGGCCGCAGCGCCCGGGCGCGTCGCATCGCGCTGGAGGTGGGCTTCGACCTCGCCCGCACGCAGCGCGAGCGCGACACCGCGATCCAGAAGCACCAGCGCTCGGAAGCCGACCGGCTGCGGCTGGCCGAGCTGAACGCAGCGCTGCAAGGGCAGATCGAGGCCAACGAGCGGCTGCAGAAACGCTTGCTCGAGCAGGCCCTGCACGACCCGCTGACCGGCCTGCACAACCGCCGCTACCTCTACGAGACGGCGCCGGCCATGCTGGAACTGGCGCGGCGCCAAGGTTCGCCGCTGAGCGTGGTGCTGCTGGACCTGGACCACTTCAAGCAGTTCAACGACACCCACGGCCACCAGGCCGGCGACCGCCTGCTGCAGGCCTTCGCCCAGCGCGCGCGGAGCATGCTCCGCCGCAGCGACCTGCTGTGCCGCTACGGCGGCGAGGAATTCGTGGCCGTGATGCCCGACATCGACGCCGAAGGCGCCTACACGGTGCTGGGCCGCCTGCTGGAGGCCTGCCTGGCGCAACCGCTGGCCGACGGCCACACCACCTTGCCGCTGTCCACCTTCTCGGCCGGCATCGCCCTCTTCCCGCAGCATGCCGACACGCTGGAACACCTGCTGCAGAAGTCCGACCTGGCCCTCTATGCGGCCAAGGGCCTGGGCCGCGCGCGCATCGAGATCGCGCCGATCAGCCGGCCCGGCACGCTGAACTGAGCGCCTGGCGCGATGCGAACCGCGTCTCGCTCAGCGCCCGCTCCTGGCCGGCCGCGTCAGCACCGTCGGGAAGCTGACCGGCAATGCGTCGGGGAAGTCCCGGCTGTAGTGCAGGCCGCGGCTCTCGTGGCGGCGCAGCGCGCTGCGCACGATGAGCTCGGCGCAGACCACCAGGTTGCGCAGTTCCAGCAGGTCGCGGTTGACGCGGAAGTTGGCGTAGT
>CAZBUU010000466.1:0-2708 GCA_964495125.1 uncultured Rubrivivax sp. | reverse complement strand
GCTTGAAGCTGGAGCCCGGCTGGCGCCAGGCCTGGGTGACGTGGTTGAACTTGCCTTTGCCGAAGTCGAAGCCGCCGACGAGGGCACGCAGCGCGCCGGTGCGCGGGTCGAGCGCCACGAAGGCACCTTCCACCTCCGGCACCTGGGTGAGCGACCAATCCCCCTTGTTGAAGGCAGGATGCTTGTAGGCACGCACCACGGCGCCACGGCGGATCTGCGTCTTGGGCCCGGCCTTGCCCGACAGGCCCGAGGTCACCGGCCGCAGGCCGTCGCCGGTCACGGTGATGGTGTCACCGGACTGCAGCATGGCCGTCACCTTGCGGGGCGAGGCTTCCAGCACGACAGCCGAGCGCAGGTCGTCGTTGTCGGGATGCTCGGCCAGGGCCTCGGCCACGCGGGCGTCGATCAGCCCCGCGTCGGCAGGCAGGTCGACGTAGGCCTCGGGGCCGCGGTAGACCTGGCGCAGTTCGAAATCCATCAGGCCCTTGCGCAGCGCCCGGTAGGCCACCGCCTGGTCAGCGGCCGAGATCGTCAGGTAGACGTTCAGGCCGCGGGTGTAGGCCTCGTCGCCATACTGGGAGTAGACCAGTTGGCGGGCGGTCTCGGCCACGAACTCGGCATGCACGGCGGCATCGCTGGGCACGCGGTAGCGCAAGGTCTGCGCCAACGCCTCCTCGTGCTGGGCTTCGGTGATGAAGCCGTTCTCGAACATGCGGTTGATGATGTAGCGCTGCCGCTGGTTCGCCCGCTTCGGATTGGCGATGGGGTTGTAGGCCGAAGGCGCCTTGGGCAGCCCGGCCAGCATGGCGGCTTCGGCCACCGACACGTCCTTGAGCTTCTTGCCGAAGTAGATCTCCGCCGCGGCCGCGAAGCCGTTGGCACGCTGGCCGAGGAAGATCTGGTTCATGTACAGCTCGAGGATCTGGTCCTTGCTCAGCTTGCGCTCGATCTCCAGCGCCAGCAGGATCTCGTAGATCTTGCGGGTGAATGTCTTCTCGGTGGACAGGTAGAAGTTGCGCGCCACCTGCATCGTGATGGTCGAAGCGCCCTGGCTGCGCGCGTCGCGCAGGTTTTCCAGCGCGGCGCGGGCCACGCCCTTGTAGTCCACGCCCCCGTGCTGGTAGAAGCGGGCATCCTCGGCGGCCAGCACGGCGTCCTTCATCACCTGCGGCATCTGGCCGATGGGCATGAAGTTGCGCCGCTCCTCGCCGAACTCGCCCAGCTGGACGCCGTCGGACGAGAACACCCGCAGCGGCAGCTTGGGCCGGTAGTCCGTGAGACTGCCGATTTCCGGGAGGTTCGGGTGGGCGACCGCCAGCGCCAGCGCCACCAGCAGAAGCACGGAAAAGAGGCCTCCAGCCAGCAGGCCCCCAGCCCAGCCCAGGCCCTTGAGCGCGACCGCCGCCCAGCCCGGCAGGGGCGGCGCGGCATGACGGACAGGCGACGGGGAAGGCGATGCGGGTTCGTTGGGCGGCATACAGAACCCGGCGATCGGGCCGAAAGATTATAGGAAGCGGGCCCTCACGAACGCCCGGACACAAATGCCACACCGGCTTTCGAGCAGACGTGGAATCGTCCGGGCTCGGCCCGCCAACTTCCCCCGGACCTTGCCCCCGGAGGGCTTGCGCGTTGTTTCAACTACCCCGGCAAAGTGAGGGATTGGCAACGAGCAAGGGGGTCCGAAACGGCTTTTTTCTTTGGTGCACAAGGGCTTTACTGCTAGCATTGAAGTAACTTCTTAACAAGCGCGGGGGTCGTTTTGGGTTCCCGAGCAGGTCTCGGACCCGAATGCGGCAAGCGGCGGGGAGTGGGTATCTTGGGTTTTCTCGACACACTGCTGGGACGCAAACACACGCCGATGATCGGTTTGGACATCAGTTCGTCCAGCGTCAAGCTGGTTGAACTGGACCAGACCCCTGGCGGCGAGTTCGTGCTCGAGCGTTTCGCCTCCGAGCCGTTCGAGAAGGGCTGGATCACCGACGGCCAGATCGAAAAGTTCGACGAGGTCGCCGCCGCCGTGAAACGGGTGGTCAGCAAGAGCGGCACCAAGACCAAGCAGGTCGTGATGGCCATGCCGCAGTCGGCCGTCATCACCAAGAAGATCATGCTGCCCGCTGGCCTGCGCGAAGAGGAGATGGAAATCCAGGTCGAGAGCGAGGCCAACCAGTACATCCCGTTCTCGCTGGACGAGGTGAGCCTCGATTTCTGCGTCATCGGCCCCAGCCCCACCTCGGCGGGCGACGTGGAAGTGCTCATCGCCGCCAGCCGCCGCGACCGCGTGCAGGACCGTCAAGGTCTGGCCGAAGCCGCCGGCCTGAAGCCCGTGGTGCTGGACATCGAGTCCCACGCTTCCCGCCTGGCCATGAGCCGCGTCGTCTCGGCGCTGCCGAACGAGGGGCGCGACGCCCTGGTGGCGTTGTTCGAGATCGGCGCCGACACCACCAGCCTGAAGGTGCTGCGCGACGAAGAGATGCTGTACGACCGCGACCAGGCCTTCGGCGGTTCCCAGCTCACCCAGCTCATCAGCCGCCAGTACGGCTTCTCGTTCGAGGAAGCCGAGACCAAGAAGCTCAGCGGCGACCTCCCCGAAGACTACGAAAGCGCCATCCTCACCCCCTTCGTCGACAGCCTGTCGCAGGAGATCGGGCGCGCGCTGCAGTACTTCTTCACCAGCACGCCGCACCACAAGGTGCACTACGTGATGCTGG
>CAZBUU010000465.1:0-2716 GCA_964495125.1 uncultured Rubrivivax sp. | reverse complement strand
CGCGGCCACGCGCCGCTTCTTCGCCACGCAGCCGCCGCTGCTGGGCTTCGTGCTGATGAACATCGGCATGCTGGCCCTGCTGCTGGACCTGACGCACCGGCTCTACGTCTGGCGGATCTACACGACCTTCCAGTACGCGTCGCCGATGGCCTGGGGCTCCTGGGTGCTGCTGGTCGTCTACGCCGTGCTGATGCTCTCCGCCGTGGTGCGGCTGCACGAGGCCTGGCCCTGGCTCGGGCGCCTGCTCCCGGTGCTGCAGAGGGCCTCGGACGCCATCACCGGCAACCCGAAGTGGATGCAGGCGCTGGGTTGGGCCAACGTGGTGCTCGGCATCGGCCTGGGCATCTACACCGGCATCCTGCTCAACACGATGGTGGCCCGGCCGCTCTGGAACAGCGCCATCCTGGGGCCTTTGTTCCTCGTCTCGGGCCTGTCGGCGGGCGTGGCCACCATGCACATCGCCGCCACGCTGCTGCAGGGCCGCGGCGCGCCGCAGGGCATGGTGGGCGGCGCCTTCTCGTCCCTGCTGCTGCCGTTGGGGCCGCAGCACCCCGACAAGCCCACCGCGCAGGCCCTGGTGCGCCAGGACCAGGTCTTCCTGGTGGCCGAGCTGGTCTTCATCGGCCTGCTGCTGGCAAACCTCTTCACCAGCTCGGCCTCGCATGCGGCCGCCGCATCGATCATCACCAGCGGGCCCTACGCGCTGGCCTTCTGGGGCGGCGTGGTGGTGGTCGGCGTGCTGGTGCCTCTGGTCTGGCAGGCGCTGGAACTGGCGCACAAGGTTCCGCACACGGTGCTCCCCGCCGTGCTGGTGCTGGCCGGCGGCCTGACGCTGCGCTGGGTGATGGTCAACGCCGGCCAGCTCAGCGAGATCACGGCGGCTGCGGGCCTGGTGCCCTGAGCCCCGCGCGGCGGTGCCGCGCGCCCATGGTCCTTCGACCCCTGGAAAGCGATCCATGAAGTTCCCGAACCGATCCGCCATCGCGGCCGGCGCGGCGCTGCTGTGCGCCGCGTTCAACCCCGCCCATGCCACCGACGGCATGCTGATGGAGGGCTACGGCCCCATCGCCACCGCCATGGGCGGCGCCGCGCAAGCCATCGACCACGGCACGGCCGCCATGGCCATGAATCCCGCCACGCTGTCGCTGATGCCCACGCGGGCGCGCCATGACGCGGCCTTCGGCATGCTGGGCCCGGACGTCAATACCAGCATGCCCGGCATGGCGTCGGCCAAGTCGGGCGGCACGTCGTACTTCATGCCCGCGCTGGGTTATGCCCGCCGCTCGCGCGACGGCTCGGTGGTGTACGGCTTCGGTGTCTTCGCGCAAGGCGGCATGGGCACCGAGTACGCCGCCGACAGCTTCCTCGCCATGGGTTCGGGCGAACCGGTGCGATCCGAACTGGGTGTGGGCAGCCTGCTCTTCCCGGTGGCCTGGCGCGTGAGCCCCACGCTGGCCGTGGGTGCCACGGTGGACTGGATGTGGGCGGGCCTGGACCTGCGCATGGCCGCCAGCGGCGCGCAGCTGGGCGCGCTGGTGACGGGGGCGTCCGGGAACCTGGGGGCGGCGCTGCCGGCGCTGGCTGGCGCGCCCTGGGCGCGCGTGGACTTCTCCAACAGCAGCGACTTCACCGGCCGCGCCCGCGCCACCGGCTGGGGCGGCAAGCTGGGCCTGGTGTGGCAGCCCGCGGCCGACATGACGCTCGGGCTGTCCTACCGCCTGAAGTCATCGCTGAAGGACATGACCACCTCGATCGGCGGCGCGTCGCTCAGCGCCACCGGGGGCTTCAGCGACACCGGCCGCATGACGGTCGTCGACTTCCAGTGGCCGGCCGTCACCGCCGTGGGCCTGGCCTGGCAGATCAGCCCGGGCTGGCTGCTGGCGGCCGACGTCCGCCGCATCGCCTGGGCCGACGTGATGGGCAGCTTCCGCATGCGCTACGACAGCGCCGGCATGGGTGGCTCGGTCAGCTTCGAATTGCCGCAGGCGTGGAAGGACCAGACCGTCACGGCGCTGGGCCTGGCCTGGGCCATGAGCGATCAGCTGACGCTGCGCGCCGGGCTGAACGTGGCCGCCAATCCCATCCCCGATGCCCTGGTGAACCCGTTGTTCCCGGCCACCGTGAAGCGGCACCTCACGCTGGGCGCCGGCTGGCGCTTCGGCAATGCCAATGAGCTGAATGCCTCGCTCACGCACGCCCCCCGGGCCACGGTCGTCAACGGCTCGGGCCTCGAGATCTCGCACGGCCAGACCAACGTGCAGCTGATGTATTCCTACCGTTTCCACTGACCGGCGGCAAGACCGCCAGAGGAGTTTTCATGATCCGCACCACCATGCTGATGGCCGGCCTGCTGGCCGCGACCTGGGCCACGGCGCAGAGCCCGGCCCCGGCCGCGGCCCCCATGCCCGCCATGTGCACCGCCTGCCACAAGCTGGAGCCGCAGCAGATCGGCGGCTACTACGAGTCGGCGGCCTTCAAGTCGCAGTCGATGCAGATCGACATCGGCGGCAAGGCCCCGCAGATCCTGCGCTTCGATGCCAAGACGCTGAAGGTCATCGACGACGGCAAGGACAAGCCCACCGACTTCCTGCGTGAGGCCAAGAAGCGCCACGAGGTGATCGTCGACGTGGTCGAGTAGGACGGCGTGCGCACCGCCACCTCCTTCCGCTTCTAGGGCCCGGTGAAGATCGACCCGAAAATCATCATCGACTACGCC
>CAZBUU010000464.1:0-2720 GCA_964495125.1 uncultured Rubrivivax sp. | reverse complement strand
CTGCTGGGCACGGGCCTGGGCTTCATCAGCATGAGCAGCCTCACCGCGGGCTGGGTGCTCAGCGGCGCTTCCAGCCAGTGGAAGGGCGCGCGCCCCGGCAAGGTGTTCGAGACGCTCGTCGATGGGGCGTACGCCAACCCGGTGATGGTGGTGGACGAGATCGACAAGGCGCGCGCCGAGCACGCGTATGACCCCCTGGGTGCGCTGTACAGCCTGCTGGAACACGACACCGCGGGCCACTTCACCGACGAGTTCGCCGAAGTCGCCATCGACGCCTCCCAGCTCATCTGGGTGGCCACCGCCAACGACGAGCGCAGCATCCCCGAGCCCATCCTCAACCGCATGAACGTGTTCGAGGTGCAGGCCCCCGATGCCGAGGCCGCGCGTGCCATCGCGCTGCGCCTGTACCAGAAGCTGCGCAGCGCGCACGACTGGGGCGCGCGTTTCGACGAAGCGCCCTCGGACGCCGTGCTGGAACGCCTGGCCACCACCGCGCCGCGCGAAATGCGCCGTGCCTGGATGACGGCCTTCGGCAACGCCCGGTTGGCCGGGCGTGCCACGGTGGAGATCGCCGACCTGCCGGGCATGGGCGGCAAGCGGCAGCCGATGGGGTTCGTGCAGTAGGGCTCGCGCCGGCTCAGATGGGCGCCATGGCGCGCCCGCCGCGCTGCACACGCCGGCGCCCGGCCTGCTTGCCGGCGTACATGGCCGCGTCGGCGCGCTTGAGCAGTTCGTCGGCGGTGCTGCCGTCCAGCGGCGCCAGCGCGTAGCCCACCGTCAGGCCCACCTCGCAGTGGTGGCCGTCGGCGTCGAAGGCTTCGTCGAAGGCGGCCAGCAGCTTCTGCCCCAGCGCATGGGCCTGGCGCTCGTCGGCCAGGCCGGCGGCCAGCACCACGAACTCATCGCCGCCCAGGCGGGCCACGATGTCGCTGCCGCGCAGCTGTGCCTTCAGGCGGCCGCCCACGGCCACCAGCAGGGCGTCGCCCACGTCGTGGCCGTAGCGGTCGTTGATGGGCTTGAAGCCGTCCAGGTCCAGCAGATAGACGGCCAGCAGGGCCTGCGGCCGCGCGCCGCGCAGTGCATCGGCCAGATGATCCTGCAGGCCGCGGCGGTTGGGCAGGCCGGTCAGCGCGTCGGTGTGGGCCAGGGTGCGCAGCGCCTCGCTCTCCACGCGGGCGCGGTCGGCGTTGCGGTGGATGGCCTGCACGCGCAGCCCCAGCACCGCCATCCAGGCCGCCATCTCCACCATGGTGCTGAGCGGGTAGAGGTGCTGCGTCCATACCGTGGGTTCGATGTGGCCGCGCAGCAGCCCGGCCAGGGTGAAGGCGCCGCCGGTGTAGAAGGCCCAGCCGACCAGCATGTACTTCGCCAGGCGGTCGCCCCGCCGCGCCAGCACGAAGGCCACCGGCAGCACCAGCACCGTGGCCGACAGGCCCAGCGCGGTGACGAGGGTCTGCGCGGCGCGGTAGCCCAGCGTGTCGGTGAAGATGAGTGCCAGGCCCGCCACGGCCGCGACGGTGGCGCCGCCCAGCACGCGGTCGACGATGCGGCTGACGCTGGCGATGTCCAGGCTGGCGCGCATGAATCGCATGCCGAAGGCCACCGCCAGCAGGATGCCCACCGGCGCGACCTTCGTCGACATGGGCGGCCAGTCGGGCCACAGCACCTGCGCGCCGATGCCGAAGTAGGCCAGGCCGAACAGGGCGTTGCCCACCAGCAGCAGCGCGTAGTCCAGGAACACGGCGTCGCGCAGCGTCACCCAGTGCGCCAGGCTGTAAATCAGCATGCACAGTGCCAGGCCCAGGAACACGCCCTGGATCAGCTGCACGCGCGACTCGCTCTCGGTGAAGGACGAGGCCGTGCGCAGCGTGAGGGGCAGCACGGTGGAGCTGAGCGTCTGCACGCGCAGCAGCAGCTCGTGCGTGCCGGGGTCCAGGCGCAGCGGCGCGGCGTGCGTGCGCGCGCGCAGCGGGCGCTCGTCCATGCGCAGCGTGTTGCCCAGGCGCAGGTGATCGGCCACGCGTCCGTCGCGCAGTCGGTAGACATCCACGCGGTTGAGCGAGGGGTAGTCGATGTCCAGCACGCGGTCGACGTGCTCGACGCCGGGCACGTGCAGCGTGGCGTGCAGCCACACCACACCGTCGGCGCGGCCCAGGTTGCCCGGCGTGCCGGTGGGCACCTCGAAGCGGTGCCGCTGGGCGATGGCCTGCTCCAGCGACAGGGCGCCCGCGCGGTCCAGCTGCAGCGTCACGGCCGGCCACAGCGGCACGGCGGCGCGCCCGTCCACCTGCAGCACCTCGGTGGCGCCCGCGCCGGCAGACACCAGCCCGCCCAGCAGCGCCAGCGCCACCGTGCGAAAGGCGGTGGCCAGCAGCACGCGCACGGAGGCGAAGGCCCGGAGTTCCATCCGCCGTTCTTCGACGGCCGGGCCCGGCAACTTGAGCGGCAGGCAACAATCGCACGATGAAATTCGTGAACTGCCTGGGAGCCGGGCTGCTGGCCGGCGGTCTGTGCGCCGCGGCGCTGGCCCAGCCGTCGGCGCCCGTGGCGGCCGCGGCCGCGGCCGCGCGTCCTCGCGTGGGGCTGGTGCTGGGTGGCGGCGGCGCCCGGGGCGCCGCCCACATCGGCGTGCTGGAGGTGCTGGAGGAGTTGCGCGTTCCGGTGGACTGCGTGGCCGGCACCAGCATGGGCGCGCTGGTGGCCGGCGCCTGGGCGGCGGG
>CAZBUU010000463.1:0-2729 GCA_964495125.1 uncultured Rubrivivax sp. | reverse complement strand
ATGCGCGCGCCAGGCCATCGAGAACGACGTGCACGCCGTGGGCGTGAGCACCCTGGCGGCCGGCCACAAGACCCTGGTGCCGGCCATCATCGCCGAGCTGAAGAAGCAGGGCGCCGACGACATCATCGTCTTCGTCGGCGGCGTCATCCCGCAGCAGGACTACGACTTCCTCTACGCCGCCGGCGTGAAGGGCATCTACGGCCCGGGCACGCCCATCCCCGTGAGCGCAAAGGACGTGCTCGAGAACATCCGCAAGGCCCAGGTGGCATGAGCCTGCCGGCGTTCTCGCTGGAGCCGGCACGCGCGGGCGACTTCGAGTCGCTGCTCGCGCTGCGCCTGCGTGCCATGCGCGAGAGCCTGGAACAGCTGGGCCGCTACGACGAAGCGCGGTCACGCGAACGCCTGGCCGCCGGCTTCGACCCGGAAGCCACGAAGCACATCGTCGTGGACGGCCGACGTGCCGGCTTCTTCGTGCTCAAGCGCTTGTCGCATGCGCTTCGCCTGGAGCACTTCTACATCGACCCGCAGCTGCAGAACCGCGGTGTCGGCGGCGCCGTGCTGGAGAGCCTTTGCGCCGAGGCCGACGCCGCTTTGCTGCCGATCGAACTGTGCGCGCTGAAGGGCAGTCCGGCCAACCGCTTCTACCTGCGCCACGGCTTCGTGCACGTGGGCGACGGCCCTTGGGACCACGACTACGTGCGCGTGCCGCTGACCGCCAACCAGCGCACGGTGCTGACCATGTGGGCCGCCTTCCAGCGCCGCGACTGGCCGGCCGCACGCGCCTTACTGACCGACGAACTGCGTGCCACGTGGTGGACCTCGGGCGAGCGATTCAGCACGGCCGACGGCTTCATTGCCGCGCAGGCCGAGTACCCCGAGGGCTGGACGATCCGGCTGCTGGAGATTGCGCCTTTGCAAGACGGCCGCGTCATGACGCTGGTGCGTGTGGACCATCCACCCGCCAGCTTCTATGCCACGTCCTTCTTTCTCGTCGACGACGGCCGCATCCTGGCCATCGACGAGTACTGGGCCACGGCCGAAGCGCCGCCCGCCTGGCGCGACAGCCTGCCCGGCCGCCAGCGTTTCGACGGGCTGGACGATTCCCGCGCCAGAACGCCATGAGCGACGCACTGCCCGCGCCCGACCAGGCGCTGCTGCAGGCCGTGACCGGCCCCGATGCCGCGCGCCGTCGCCGCGCAGTGGCCAAGACCATCACGCTGCTGGAGTCCACGCGAGCCGACCACCGGCCGCGCGCCGATGCGCTGCTGAATGCACTGCTGCCGCACAGCGGGCGCTCGTTCCGCCTGGGCATCAGCGGCGTGCCCGGCGTGGGCAAGAGCACCTTCATCGAGGCGCTGGGCATGTTCCTCGTCGGGCGCGGCCACCGCGTGGCCGTGCTGGCGGTGGACCCGAGCAGCAGCGTCAGCGGCGGCAGCATCCTGGGCGACAAGACGCGGATGGAAAAGCTCAGCGTCGATGAGCGCGCCTTCATCCGCCCCAGCCCCGCTGCGGGCACGCTGGGCGGTGTGGCCGAGAAGACCCGCGAAGCCATGCTCGTGTGCGAGGCCGCGGGCTTCGACATCGTCATCGTCGAGACCGTGGGCGTGGGCCAGAGCGAGACCGCCGTGGCCGGCATGACCGACTGCTTCGTGCTGCTGCAGTTGCCCAATGCCGGCGATGACCTGCAGGCCATCAAGAAGGGCGTGATGGAACTGGCCGACCTGGTGGTCATCAACAAGGCCGACATCGACGAAGCCGCCGCCACGCGGGCCCGCGCGACCTTCACCAGCGCCTTGCGTTTCCTGGGGTCGCACCAGAGTCATTCGGCAGGAGGCACGCCGGTGCTGCAGCTCAGCGCGCTGAAGGGCAGTGGCCTGGCCGAGTTCTGGCAGGCCATCGAACGCCTTCGCGATGAACGACGGGCCGGTGGACAGGCGGCCGCGCGCCGCCACCAGCAGGACCAGGCCTGGATGTGGGAACGCGTGGAAGCCGGCCTGCGCCAGCGCTTCCGCAGCCACCCCGCCGTGCGCGAGGCGCTGCCGCTGATCACCGAAGACGTCCGCAGCGGACGCCTGGCGGCCTCCGTCGCCGCGCGCCGGCTGCTGGACCTGAGCAGGCATTGACGAAAGAACGAGAAGGACCGGACATGCACGACATCATCCAGCAGCTTGAACGCAAGCGCGCCGCCGCCCGGCTGGGCGGCGGGCAGCGCCGCATCGATTCCCAACACGCCAAGGGCAAGCTGACGGCCCGCGAGCGCATCGAACTGCTGCTGGACGAAGGCACCTTCGAGGAATGGGACATGTTCGTCGAGCACCGCTGCGCGGAGTTCGGCATGGCCGACCAGAAGATCCCGGGCGACGGCGTCGTCACCGGCTACGGGATGATCAGCGGGCGGCTGGTCTTCGTCTTCAGCCAGGACTTCACCGTCTTCGGCGGCGCGCTGTCGGAAGCGCATGCCGAGAAGATCTGCAAGGTCATGGACCAAGCCATGAAGGTGGGCGCGCCGGTCATCGGCCTGAACGATTCCGGCGGCGCGCGCATCCAGGAAGGCGTGGCTTCGCTGGGCGGCTATGCCGAGGTCTTCCAGCGCAACGTGATGGCCAGCGGCGTGGTGCCGCAGATCAGCCTGATCATGGGCCCCTGTGCCGGCGGCGCCGTGTACTCGCCGGCCATGACCGACTTCATCTTCATGGTGAAGGACAGCAGCTACATGTTCGTCACCGGCC
>CAZBUU010000462.1:0-2730 GCA_964495125.1 uncultured Rubrivivax sp. | reverse complement strand
GCGCGACATCTGGATGGACTACGTCAAGCCGGTGGCCGTGCGCCTGACGCTGCAGGTGTTGACCATCGTCTGGCTGGTCGGCTGCATGGGCTGGGCCATTCAAGTTCTGTGGAGACTGTGACCGTGGCTCTGACCTCTTCGCTTCCGCGCCGCAAGTTCGACGTCGTCATCATCGGCGCCGGCGGCTCGGGCATGCGCGCCTCCCTGCAGCTGTCGCTGGCCGGCCTGAACGTGGCCGTGCTGACCAAGGTGTTCCCCACGCGCTCGCACACGGTGGCGGCCCAGGGCGGCATCGGTGCTTCGCTCGGCAACATGGCCGAGGACAACTGGCACTACCACTTCTACGACACGGTGAAGGGCTCCGACTGGCTCGGTGACCAGGACGCCATCGAGTTCATGTGCCGCGAGGCGCCCAAGGTCGTCTACGAGCTCGAACATTTCGGCATGCCGTTCGACCGCAACCCCGACGGCACCATCTACCAGCGCCCCTTCGGCGGCCACACCGCGAACTACGGCGAGAAGCCCGTGCAGCGCGCCTGCGCCGCGGCCGACCGCACCGGCCACGCGATGCTGCACACGCTGTACCAGCAGAACGTCAAGGCACGCACCAACTTCTTCGTCGAGTGGATGGCGCTGGACCTCATCCGCGATGCGGACGGCGACGTGCTGGGCGTGACGGCGCTGGAGATGGAAACCGGCGACGTGCACATCCTTGAGGCCAAGACCACGCTCTTCGCCACCGGCGGTGCGGGCCGCATCTTCGCCGCCAGCACCAACGCCTTCATCAACACCGGTGACGGCCTGGGCATGGCGGCGCGCGCCGGCATCCCGCTGGAAGACATGGAGTTCTGGCAGTTCCACCCCACCGGCGTGGCCGGCGCGGGCGTGCTGCTGACCGAAGGCTGCCGTGGCGAGGGCGCCATCCTGCGCAACTGCAATGGCGAGCGCTTCATGGAGCGCTACGCGCCGACGCTGAAGGACCTGGCGCCGCGCGACTTCGTCTCGCGCTGCATGGACCAGGAGATCAAGGAAGGGCGCGGCTGCGGTCCCAACAAGGACTACATCAACCTCGACATGACGCACCTGGGTGGCGACACCATCCTCAAGCGCCTGCCCAGCGTGTTCGAGATCGGCCACAACTTCGCCAACGTCGACATCACGAAGGAGCCGATCCCCGTGGTGCCGACCATCCACTACCAGATGGGCGGCATCCCGACCAACATCCACGGCCAGGTGGTGATGCCGAAGAACGGCAACCCCAACACCGTGGTGAACGGCCTCTACGCCGTGGGCGAGTGCGCCTGCGTCAGCGTGCACGGCGCCAACCGCCTGGGCACGAACTCGCTGCTGGACCTGCTGGTCTTCGGCCGCGCCGCGGGCAACCACATCGTCGACGGCTTCAAGAAGACCGACACGCTGCACAAGCCGCTGCCGGCCGACGCCGCCGACGCCACATTGGCGCGCCTGGCCCGGCTGGACGCCAACACCGACGGCGAGTACGCGCAGGACGTGGCCAACGATCTTCGCAACGCCATGCAGCAGCATGCCGGCGTGTTCCGCACGCAGGCCATCATGGACGCCGGTGTCGTGAAGGTGGCCGAGATTGCCAAGCGCGTGAAGGCCATCGGCCTGAAGGACAAGAGCAAGGTCTTCAACACCGCGCGCATCGAGGCGCTGGAAGTCGACAACCTGATCGAGGCCGCGCAGGCCACGATGGTCTCGGCCGCCGCGCGCAAGGAAAGCCGCGGCGCGCACAGCGTCGATGACTTCGGCGACACGCCCGAACACCCGAACGGCCGCAACGACGAGGTGTGGATGAAGCACACGCTGTGGTACTCCGAAGGCAACCGCCTCGAGTACAAGCCCGTGCAGCTGAAGCCGCTGACGGTGGAATCCGTTCCGCCGAAGGTCCGCTCGTTCTGATTCCGAAGCAGGCAGATCCCCCATGACGCTCCGCACCTTCCAGATCTACCGCTACGACCCCGACACCGATGAGAAGCCCCGCATGCAGACGCTGCAGGTGGAACTCGACGGCAACGAGCGCATGCTGCTCGATGCGCTGATGAAGCTGAAGAAGGTGGACCCCACCCTCAGCTTCCGCCGCAGCTGCCGCGAAGGCGTGTGCGGTTCGGACGCGATGAACATCAACGGCAAGAACGGCCTGGCCTGCCTGACCAACATGCTCACGCTGCCGGGCACCATCGTGCTCAAGCCGCTGCCGGGCCTGCCCGTGATCCGCGACCTGATCGTGGACATGACGCTGTTCTTCAAGCAGTACCACTCGATCAAGCCCTATCTGGTGAACGACACGCCGCCGCCCGAGAAGGAGCGCCTGCAGTCGCCCGAAGAGCGCGATGAACTCAACGGCCTGTACGAGTGCATCCTGTGCGCGTCGTGCAGCACCTCGTGCCCCAGCTTCTGGTGGAACCCGGACAAGTTCGTCGGCCCGGCCGGCCTGCTGCAGGCCTACCGCTTCATCGCCGACAGCCGCGACCAGGACACCGGCGGCCGCCTCGACAACCTGGAAGACCCGTACCGGCTCTTCCGTTGCCACACCATCATGAACTGCGTCGATGTCTGCCCCAAGGGCCTGAATCCGACCAAGGCCATCGGCAAGATCAAGGAACTGGTGGTGATGAGGACGGTTTGAGCCACCTGGCGAGGGGCCCAATCTTTATGGGGATCGACAGTCGGGCGAGTGCCGTCGGACGCCGACACCTCATTGCGCAG
>CAZBUU010000461.1:0-2730 GCA_964495125.1 uncultured Rubrivivax sp. | reverse complement strand
ACTGGGTGATCAACAAGGTGCCGGCCGTCAGCGGCGGCACGCAGGCCACGATCCAAGCACCACCGCTACGGCTGTTGGGCATCGAGGTCACGTCCGACGCCGGCCTGTACTACGTCGCGCTGGTCTGGTGCGTGATCGTCACCATCTTCATGCTCAACCTGCGCCGCACCGGCCTTGGCAGGGCCTTGGTGGCGGTGCGCGAGAAGGACTTCGCTGCCGCGGTCATCGGCGTCAACAGCTTCTACTACAAGCTGGTGGCGTTTGCGATGTCCTCCTTCATCGGCGGCATCAGCGGCGCCATCCTCATCTTTACCTTCTACCACGCCGTCACGCCGGAACAGTTCGCCGTGAACGTGTCGATCCAGGTGCTGGCCATGGTGATCGTGGGCGGCCTGGGCAGCGTGATCGGCTGCTACTTCGGCGTCGCGTTCATCTTGCTGCTGCCCGGCATCGTGGCCAACCTGATCTTCGCTGGCGCCCAGGCAATGGACTTGAAGATCGGCATCGAGTTGCTGGCCCACATCCCGAGCTTCCTCTACGGGATTCTGATCATCGGGTTTCTGCTGTTCGAACCTTTGGGTCTGGCAAAGATCTACACGAACCTGCGCAACTACCTCATTTTCTGGCCGTTCGGCTACGCCCGCAAGTAGCGGCTCTTAACCATCCAGCCCCACCACCCCACAGGAGCAGACGACCATGTACCTAAAACTCAAGCTGATGCTCGGAGCGGCCGCCGTGCTGCTCGGAGCCGTGCCCGCGCACGCCGAAACCCTTCGCTTCGCGCTGTGCTACGACCTGACCAAGGCCTACACCTTCATCACGCCGCAGGTCGTGCAGGCGGTGCGCGACTATGCCGCGGTGCTCAACCTGAAGGGGGGCATCGAAGGCAATCCAATAGAGATCATCGTCCAGGACCATGGCAACGAGCCGCAGCGCGGGATCGAGTGCTACGAAAAGGTGAAGGACCAGGCGCTGACCGTCGATTTGCTGTCCACGCCGGTGTCGCGAGCCGTGCTGCCACGCGCGATGAAGGACGGCAAGGTGATGGTCCAGGCACTCGTCGGCCGTGGCGATGCGGTGGATGGCGAGGTGTTCAAGTGGATCTTCCCGCTCGGCCCGACCTATTGGGGCCAGGCCGCCAACATTGTCAGCCACTTCAAGAAGCAGTCCGGCGGCAACCTCAAGGGCAAGAAGATCGCATTCCTGTACATCGACTACCCGTTCGGGCAAGAGCCGATTCCGGTGATGCAGGAACTGCAGAAGCGTGAGGGCTTCGAACTTCAGTTGTTCCCTTACCCGCTGCCGGGCAGCGACCAGTCGTCTGCCTGGTCGCAGATGCGCCGTTTCCAGCCCGACCTGATCGTGCACTGGGCGTTCTCGGCCATGCACGTGGTCGCGTCGAAGGAGGCCAAGCGCAACGGCATATCGCTGGACAAGATGGTCACCGTGAACTGGTTCAACGAAACAGACCTGAACAACATCGGTCACGATGTCGCCAAGGGCATTCGCCGGTCGACCACGGTCGCCAGCGGTGTCGACAACCCCATCATGAAAGACATCATTCGCGAGCTGTACGACAAGGGCAAGGGCAACGGCGATCGCAAGTTCCTCTCCGACATCTACTACTCCACCGGGCTGGCCATCTACGCGCCCATCTTCGAGGCCGCCCGCCTGGCGCTGAAAGCAGACAAGGGCCCGATGACTGCGGAGAAAATGCGCAAGGGGCTGGAAAGCGTGCGCGGCTTTGACGCCAGCGGTCTGTTGCCGGCTCTCACGGTCACCGCCAAGGACCATGGCGGCGGCGGTAAGACACGGATCGAGTTGTGGGACGGCTCGAAGTGGATCCCACAGGGGGACTGGATCGCCGACTACAACGATCTGGTCTGGAGCACGGTGAAGCAGCACTCGGCGGAATTCGCCAAATCCACGGGGCAGTAACCGCCCTCTCCTCCCCACTGGCCAGCGGCCGGTGGGGAGCACAAACCGAACAGGAGCAACCCATATGCGATCCAGTCTGAAGAGAGTACTGACGGCAGCCGCCTTGCTGGTCTCAACCCAGGCCACGCTGGCCGCAGAACCGGTCAAGTTCGGTTTGTGCTACGACCTGACGAAGATTTATGTCGCTGCCGTGCCACAAGTGGCACAGGCCGTCAAGGACTACGCCGACCTGCTCAACACTCGCGGTGGCCTCGAAGGTCACCCGATCGAAGTCGCGGTTCAGGACCATGGCAACGAACCGCAACGGGGCATCGACTGCTACGAGCGCCTGAAGCGTGAAGGCACGATGATTTTCGACACCTTCTCGTCGCCGGTTTCCCGCGCCGTACTGCCGCGCATCATGCAGGACGGCAACATCCTGGTGCAGCCCCTGGTGGGCCGGGGTGACGCCGTCGACGGTGAAGTCTTCAAGCAGGTGTTTCCCTTGGCTCCCACCTATTGGGGCCAGGCGGCAAACATCATCAGCTATTTCAAGAAGCAGAGTGGGGGCAGCCTCAAGGGCAAGAAGGTAGCCTTCATGTACCTCGACACGCCCTTCGGCCGCGAGCCAACGCCGGTGTTTGAGGCTCTGAAGCGGCTCGAGAGCTTCGAGTACCAGCCCTTTCCAATCCCTGTGCCGGGCAATGACCAGAGTGCGGCGTTCACGCAGATGCGGCGCTTCCAGCCCGACTGGGTGGTCCTGTGGTCCTTCTCGCCGCTGAATCCCATCACCTTCCGCGAGATGCAGCGCAA
>CAZBUU010000460.1:0-2746 GCA_964495125.1 uncultured Rubrivivax sp. | reverse complement strand
GCCTCGTAGACGTACTCAACGCCGGTGTAGAAGAGCCAGTTGGCGATGACCAACTCGCCGCGGCTCTTGACCACGTCGTTCTTCAAGGTCCGGAAGCCGTTGGTGCTGCCGTCCCAGGCATCAGGGTTCGCAGCCTCCTGGCCGAACTTCGGGAGATCCTGGCCGAAGACCACTCGGAACAGATCCCAAGAGGCCCTGAAATCCGGCTCCGAGTCCTTGAGATCGTCGACCATCTGCAGCAGCGTCTCCGCATCGCGGCCGGACTCCACCCAGGGTGCCAGCGAAGGTTTTTTGCCCGTTGCTTGGCCGATGACCTCCAGCCCAAATGCATGGAAGGTCTTGGCATTGATGCGCTCGGCCAGGAGGCCCAGCGGCGACAGCCTGGCCTTGATCCGCTCACGCAACTCGGCCGCCGCATCGTTGTTGAACGCGAGCAGGAGGATCTTGTCGGCCTCGAAGTAGCCTCGGTCCAAGGCATACCCCGCCTTGGCCACCATGGTGCTGGTCTTGCCAGAGCCTGCCGAGGCGATGAGCAGCACGCGGTTGTCAAAGCAGATGACCGCTTCGGCCTGCTCAGGTGACAGGGGCGACTTTTCGACGGTGTTGAAGAACGGACGGGAGACGTCCAACTCCTGGACCAGGTGGCGCTGGTTCAAACCGTCCGCCATGTGGCCGAAAGGCTGCCGCCAGAAGCTGACGGCATCGCGCGTGGCCGCATCCTGGCGCGCGAGGTAGTCGGCTACCTCCTGGACCGCCAACAGCCGCTCCAGGCCTTGTGGTTTGGACGAGGACCACTCGGCGACGAATTCCCGGCTCAGCCAGCCCCGCCGTAGGAACTGTTGCTGGCAGGCCAGCGTGGTCCTTGCCACCCAGTCAGTCACGACCTGAAGCTGACCAGGGAACTGCCCGACCAAGGCGGCGATCTGCGCCTGGCGCCTGATCACCGCGATGGACGCCGCGATGTCCTCCTGCATCTTTCTGGCTTCGCCGTTCGGGATGCCGTCCAGACTGAGGGTCTGCCCGGCTCTTCCTTCGATCCGCACCGAGGCCCAGAACGCACCTGGCTCAACGACTAGCTTCTCAAGCTGCAGAACCGCCCCAGCCATCGGCTTGTCGGCGACAACCAGCTTGAACCGATCCTGGTCCAGCGTCAGCGACCAAGGCTGTGTGGAGGTGAAGAGTTTCCCGAGGGTCGATGATCCCCACGTCTGCGACATTGGCCAGCCCTGAAGTCCTGCTTGTTCTTGGAGCAAGGGTAGCCGATGCCACAAGCAGCTTCCCCTGCCGCATGGCTTGTCGCCGGCGATGGCGAGGCCATGCCCAGGCGCCAAAAGAAAAGGCCCCGCCACACCTTGCGGTGCAGCGGGGCCCAGGAATACCGATCGAGGTCTACGCTTCGAGGAGCCGCTTTGCCAGGTTGTGCCTCAGAGCCGCTCGGGTCGCATCAGCGTCTAGGCCCCCCAGCAAGTACCGCACGTGTTGCTCCAGGGCACTCGTTGCGGCCTGGAGGTCGTGTTTTTCAAGCGCCGCGGCGATCTCGTCGGCCATACGAAGCAGGCCTGACGACGAACCGTCGATGCTCACAGCCTGAGAAATCAGGCCACCGTTGCCACCGAAGTGCCACAGCCGCGGCTTGTCCTCGCGCCAGCAGCCTTCGTAGCGGATGGCCTTCAGGCCATGCCCGTCATTGAAGGCCTGGGCCAGGACGAACA
The DNA here is from genome assembly GCA_964495125.1 of uncultured Rubrivivax sp. Lineage (GTDB taxonomy): Bacteria > Pseudomonadota > Gammaproteobacteria > Burkholderiales > Burkholderiaceae_C > Rubrivivax. The sequence goes on along the minus strand of CAZBUU010000460.1, from coordinate 1,034 downwards.
GCGAGTCGAGGTCGGACTCGTCTTCGAAGGTTGATCCTTCGATGAGCGACTGCAGTACTTCGTTCTCGGCCGCACCGAAGTGCTTGGCCAAGGCATGGAGAAGGCGGTCGGCCTCCGGCTCGTCGCCTTCGACCTCGACCTCGATGCCCAGCGTTTGCGCCAGGCTTTCGAGCTCCTCCAGGACGTCATCCCAGGACTGGCTGTTGGAGTCGGTGATCTTGCAGAAGTACACCTCTCCGTTGCCGGGGTAGGCGGCGTCGAGGTTGAACCCTCCGAAGAGGGCTTTGATGATGGGCGTGACCTCCTTGAGGCACAGCACGCCAGTCATGTCGTAGTAGCTGTTGGACATCGGATAACTCCTATTACGCGTAGTGGGTCGGACGGCAAGGCCGCCCTGAAGTTGAAGAACGGCAGATCTCAGCGAGCGCCATGTGCCGGCGCGTGGGCCGCAGTGGCAGGTAGAGCGCATTGGCCGCGCTGTTCCCAAAGACGCATCGCCTCTGCTTGGTTGGTCGCGGTGACGCTGCCAAGAACGACGCGGTTGCCCAAGTACGGCCGCAGCCGTTCGGGCGAACCCGACCAGGCGAAGCGCCAGCCGGTGTAGTTGCTGTAGACGATGGTGAAAGGCTTCAAGGTTGCCTCCGATGTGGGGGACAGGCCAGGCACGCCAGGGCAGATCGCCCCCGCCTGAGCGAACAAGAAAGAGGGCCCCCAAAGGGGCCCACCTGAGAGAGCGAGGCAGAGGGCGAACCCTCCACCTGCCAAACTTCAGCCAAGCAGTTGCTTGGCCAGTGCCACCTCGACCGAGTCTCCCGACTGGTTGAGGACATCCAGTCCCGAATCCGGCATGTCTCCCGACGTGCTTTGGGACACTGCGATCTTCTTGGCCATCAACGCCAGGCACTCCATCTGCGCACAGCCCTCGTAACCGAGGAAGTGCACGTCGACAGGGAGCTTCTGGCCGATCCGCCAACTGCGACGGCTGGCCTGCTGCAAGGTGTAGACGTTGTAGCCCGACTGCATGAACACGATGG
>CAZBUU010000459.1:0-2748 GCA_964495125.1 uncultured Rubrivivax sp. | reverse complement strand
AGGCCCATGGTGCCGGCGTAGCTGTAGGGCAGGATGGCTTCGGGGTCGCGCGCGGCGATGGCCTTCAGGCGGCTGGCGATGTCCGCCAGGGCCACTTCCCAGTTCACGGGTTCGAAGCGACCTTCGCCCTTCGGGCCGACGCGCCTGAGCGGCTGCAGCAGGCGCTCGGGGTGGTAGCTGCGCTCGGCGTAACGGCTCACCTTCGTGCACAGCGCGCCGTGGGTGGGCGGGTGCGTGGGGTCGCCGGCCACGCGCACCACACGCCCGGCCTCGACGGTGATTTGCAGCGCGCAGGTGTCGGGGCAGTCGTGGGGGCAGGTTCCCTGCACCACGACACGCGGCATGGCGGTGTCGTCACTCATGCGCGGACTTTGCCACAGGCCCCATCCCCCCCTTGGGTGAGCGGGGCAGCCGCGCCGGCCGCGTAACGGCCGCGTAACGCCCTGCCGCCTACCTTGGCGCCATGAACCAGCGCATCGCCCTTCTTCTCGTCGGCCTGCTGGGCTCGGGCCTGGCCGCCGCCGTCACCGTCCCCGGCCAGCCCGTGCCCGGCCCGGGGATGAGCCCCATCGTCACCTGGGACCCGGAATCGGTCTATGGCGGCGTCGCCCGGCCGGCCACCGTGCGGCCGATGACGCCGGGCGAGCTGAAGCTGTCGCGCGAACGCGCCGAGGCGCTCTACCAGGCGCTGAAGGCGGTGCCCGTGTTCGCCAGCCCGCAACGCCACGCCACCTTCATGACGAGCTGGGCGCACCTGGAGCCCGGCCCGGTGCTGCAGCAGAAGTTCGTCGTCTACTGGGGCGACCCGCGTGACACGCGCCGGCGCGCCGACGGCGCCTACTTCGGCGTCATGGGCGGCGCGCTGGAGCTGCTCTTCATCGAAACCAACCGCGTGCCCCTGGGCGACAAGCTCGGCGCCGAAGGCCGCAACGATTTCGACCGCGCGATCCAGGAACGCGGCCGCGACGTGGCGCTCTACGCCGAGCCGCGCGCCTGGGGCCAGGCCGGCGGCGGCACCTTCTACGGCAGCTACTGGGTGGCCACGCGCGACGGCCGCCCGGCGCTGGGCCCGGTGCCGCTGGCCCTGTTGCTGGAGATGGACATCGCGCAGCTGAAGAAGCGCGTGGCCGACACCGAGCGCGGCTTCGCCGCCAGCCTGCGCGAGCTGGAAGCGTCGATGACGCCCGAGGCCGTGGCCGCGCGGCGCGCCAAGCGCGAGCGCATCTGGGCGCGGGAAACCAAGGACCCGGCCGCGATGGCCAAGCGGCTGGACGCGGCCGAGCGCACCGATCAGTTCGACTACGAACGCCAGCTGGCCCGCCTGAGCCCGCCGCCCACGCCCGACGTGCAAAGCCCGCACTGGAAGGCCAGGCTGGCGCTGCAGGCGCTGGAGCAGACGCTCGCCGGCCTGGATGCCGCCGGCCGCAATGCCCCCGCCTGCGGCACGCTGGACCCGGCCTTCGGCACCGACATGGCCGTGCGCTGGCACGCCATGGGCGCCGGCGCGCCGGCCGACTGCCAGCCCATGGTGCGCCTGCGCGCCGACCTCATCACCCCCGGCAAGCCCGAGGAGGTGCGCCTGGTCACCGCCTGGCTGCGCCACGCCAACTGCGGCAAGGCCTGGGACGCCACGGCGCAAGACAACGTCTGCAGCCGCATCACCACCACGCTGCGCGGCCTGGACTGGGCCGCCGTGCGGCGCAGCCTCGGCTGGAAGGAGCAGCCGTGACGCGCCGCCGCGCCCTGCTGGCCGCCGCGCTGCCGCTGGCGGCGCCGTTCTTTCTGCCTGCGGCCCGTGCCGCCCTGCCGCCCGGCGGCGCCAGCCTGACGCTGCCCCCGGGCTTCGCCCTGCTGCCCGGCCGCGGCAACCCGCAGATCTACGGCGCCACGCTCAAGCCCGAGCCACGCGCCAACCACGCCGCGCGCGTCTTCGTCTACGCCCCGGTGCCACGGCCGGCGGATTCGGCCGGCTTCACGGCGCTCTTCGAAAACGAATGGCGCGCCGAGTTCGGCTCGCTCGGCGTGGGCGAGGTCGTGGCCCACTACCGCGGCCGCCTGCCCGGCGGGCTGGCCTGCTGCTTCATGGGCCGCTTCTTCGAGCGCCCCGGCGGCGCCATGTACGCCGTGATGTACCTGCTGGACCTGGGCGACCGCGCCCAGCTCATCGCCGCCAGCGTGGCGCCCGGCTGGGACGGCGTGAACTACCCCGGCGCGGTGGAAGACCACGGCCTGCGCAGCCTGGCGCAGCAGCTGTTCCCGCTGCTGGACAGCCTGCGCGCCCCGGGCGGCCGCGCCCCGGCAGCCCAGCCGCTCTTCACGCGCGACGACGTGGTCGGCCGCTGGGAACACCAGAGCGGCAGTGCCGGCGGCAGCTTCGTCGACGCCAGCACCGGCGCGTCGCTGGGCACGGCCGTGCGCGGCAGCGCCAGCGAGCTGGTGCTGGGCGAAGACGGCCGCTACACCGACCACATCGCCGCCTACGCCTTCAACCCCGGCACCGGCACGAACACCGGCCCGCAGGCCCAGGGCCACGCCGGCCGCTGGGCCTTCGACGGCGAGGTGATCACGCTGCAACCCGACCGCCCGAACGGCCTGGACAACCGCCGCCGCGTCGCCGGCGTCGGCCGCCACGCCAGCGGCAGCCGCGTGCTGATCCTGCTCAACCCCGAGGGCGTCGGCTTCAAGCCGGTGGCCTGGGTGCCGGTGTGGGACGGCCATGCGGGCGTGATGCGCTGGTACCGCGAAGTG
>CAZBUU010000458.1:0-2762 GCA_964495125.1 uncultured Rubrivivax sp. | reverse complement strand
GTCCGGACTGCTGGATGCAGTCGAACGCTACGCGTGGGCGCAAGGCGCGGTACGGGTCTCGTTGAATGTGGCGCAGGACAACGTGGTCGGGCAGGCGCTCTACGCCGCGAAGGGCTGGACCCGCGACGGGGAGTTCCACATGTACCACCGGCGGCCTATTGCGAGCTGACTCACGGGTTCGCGGTGCTGAAGTTTCCGCCGCTTCCCGGCCTGGTGCCCTTGAGGCTGAGGGTGACGAGACTGACTGACTCGGCGGTCGTGGCGCTGGGGGCATGGCGGGCGAGCGAATTCAACGCTTGACTGTCCCGAAAAGCGCTGGGAACCAGCGACTGCTCCGAGCCGCACTGGGCACCGACAATCCCTTCATGGACGCCGCCCTGCTGCACCAATCGTTGAAGTCCGTGGTGCCTGACGTTGGTGCCGCACCGGTTGCCGACCTGGCACCGGTTTTCACGCCCATCAACCTGGCTCGCGGGGCCACGCTCCTGACTCAGGGAGATCGGTGGCGCTGGGCGCTCCTGATCGAGCGCGGGCTGGTTCGCATGCACTTCGTTCGCCGTGACGGCCGCGAGTTCAACAAGAACTTCTTTGCCGAAGGCGCATTGGTCTGCCCGATCACGCCGGCCATGTGGAACGCGCCTTCCCTGTTTGGCGTCACGTGCATCGAAGCCTCGCGAGTCTGGAGGTGTGACGAGGCCCTGTTCCGTGACGCGCTGCAGCGCCACGGTGTCTGGCCGGCAATGCAGCGCGAACTGCTGGAGCGCCTGCTCACCGGCAAATTGCAGCGCGAGCACGACTTGCTCGCGCTGGACGGCCGTCGCCGCTACGAGGCCTTCTGCCAGCGCTTCCCGGCGCTGGCAGAGCGGGTGCCCCTTGTGCATCTGGCTACCTATCTCGGCCTGACCGATGTCTCGCTGTCGCGCCTGAGGCGCATGTCGGACGCACCCTGATCATTTGTTAAGGCCCTGGATCGATCCGCGCCGCACAGTCGGCTCCCGTGCACAGCCAAGGAGCCGACCATGCAGACCCGAGACTTCTTTGTACGGAGCGCCATCGTCGCGGCGGCACTTGCCGTCACGGGCGGCGCGGTGCTGGCGTGGCTGGCATCGCGCACCGAAGCCGACATCGCTGCCCACCGCGAGCGAGTCGTCGTGCAGGCACTACAGGCGACACCGGCCGCCGCGTCGGCCACGGCTCTTGCGGCCCTGCCCGCGCCCGTGCAGCGGTACTTCGCCTTCACCTTCCGCGGCGCCCCGCCACCTCAGGCCAGCCACGTGGAACTCGCGATGGAGGGCCGCTTCAGGCGGCCGCGCAACGACACCTTCACACCCACGCGCGCAGAGCAGACGATTGCGGTCCACACACCGGCGCTGGTGTTTGCCGCGACCACGCCGCTGCTGCCCGGCGTTCCGGCGCTGACCGCGCGTGCCTACGACGCCTACGCAGGCGGTCAGATGGAGATGAAGGCCAAGCTGCTGTCGGCCATCACCGTGGTCGACGAGCCCGCCTCGCCGACGCTGAACCGGATCTCCTTGCGGCGCTGGCTGCTGGAAAGCCCGCTGTATCCGATGGCACTGCTGCCCGGTGGTGCGGTGCGCTGGAAGGCGATGGACATCAACCGCGCGCGGGCCACCGTGACATTGGGCACCGACAGTGCATCCATGGTTGCGACCTTCGGCAGCGACGGGCGGCTGCTGCGCTTTGACGCCGAGGAGGACGGCGACCTGCGCACGTCGTATCACGGCTCGGGCGAGCACGCATCGCGCGACGACTACGAGGCGGTGGAAGGCATGATGCTGCCCCGACGCTTTGTCATTGCTCGAGCGGCGGCCGGCCGGATCCTGCCGTTCTGGGAAGGGCGGGTCACCCAGATCCGCTTCGTGTCCGGAGACTGACCGTGTCGTCGGCCACCCTGTTTGCTTTCGCTGGTGTCGCGCTGCTGTGCGTCGCCACGCCGGGCCCGACCACCCTGCTCGCGCTCAGCAACGGCTCGCGTTTTGGCTTGCGGGCGGCGCTGCCCGGAATGGCAGGTGCGGTGGCCTCGGACCTTTTGCTGATGGCCGCCGCGACGGCGGGGTTGAGTACGCTGCTGGCGGCATCGGCATCAGCGTTTGCCGTCGTCAAGTGGGTGGGTGTGGCTTACTTGGCCTACCTCGGTGTGCGGCTGCTTCAAAAATGCGCCGCCCTGTCGCCGGTGCAAGCCGCTACAGCGCTCGACAACAGGCCAACGTCCTCCGCCCTCTTCCTGCGTAGCTTTCTGGTCGCCGTGACCAATCCCAAGGCCTATCTGTTTTTCGCGGCACTGCTGCCCCAGTTCATCGATCCTGCACAGCCTCAGGCCGCGCAATACACCGTACTGGCGCTGATCTTCGGCTCGCTGGACCTGGTCACGATGGCCGCTTACGCCGTGGCAGGCGAGCGCGCCACGCGGTTCTTCGACGCGGCGTCGACTCGCCTACAGATCGACCGTGCTTGTGGCGCCACGCTGCTGCTGTTGGCTACCAGTCTGGCGCTCTTGCGGCGGCCGCCATCGGGCGCTTGACCGGCGCGCAATAGGCAAGTACTTCCGGCTTGTTGCCTCGCCCGACTTCAAGAGGTTGCGATGGCGCGGCTGGAGCATCCGCAGCTGCGTGCGGCGCTGCGGTGGTGAGCGCCATGCCGCCCCACTGCGAATGCTGGCGCGCGGAAGGCCAGATATACCTTCGCGAAATGACGTCCTGATAAGAACACTTCTCAGGACATCGCGAAAATTCTTCTATAGT
>CAZBUU010000457.1:0-2799 GCA_964495125.1 uncultured Rubrivivax sp. | reverse complement strand
CGTGCTGGCGCTGCTGTTCATCTTCCTCGTGCTGTCGGCGCAGTTCGAGAGCTTCATCGACCCCTTCGTGATCCTGCTCTCGGTGCCGCTGTCGATGGTGGGCGCGTTGGCAGCGCTGCACCTCTCCGGCGGCACGCTCAACGTGTTCTCGCAGATCGGGCTCATCACGCTGGTGGGCCTGATCACCAAGCACGGCATCCTGATCGTGGAGTTCAGCAACCAGCTCCGCCAACGGGGCCGCAGCGTGATGGAAGCGGTGACCGAGGCAGCCACCTTGCGGCTTCGTCCGATCCTCATGACCACCGGCGCCATGGTGCTGGGCGCGCTGCCCCTGGCCCTGGCCAGCGGTGCCGGGGCCGAGAGCCGCCAGCAGATCGGCTGGGTCATCGTGGGCGGCATGTCCGTGGGGACGCTGCTCACGGTGTTCGTGGTGCCGACGATCTACACCTTGTTCGCGCGCCAGGCGGTGCCGGGCGAGATCACCACCGTCGCGGAGGGCGACGCGCCCGCGCACGCCTGAGCGGCGCGCACCGGCCTTCAGCGCCAGCCGGCGATGGTGACGCCGATGCCGATGCGGCGCTGGCTCAGGTTGTAGTCGATCATGCTCTCGCCGTAGCCGCTGAAGACCTGCAGGTAGCCGTGCAGCGCGCCGGACATGGGGAACACCCACTCCAGCTGTCCCGAGCCCTTCGAGCGCTGCCCGCCGCGCAGCGAATGGCGCAGTTGCAGCGTCAGCGCGTGGTCGCCCCAGTAGCGGCCGATGACCACCTCGGCACGGCCGATGAAGTCGGTGATGTCGGGGTTGTCGTCGTCCTTGACGGCCTCACGCAGGCGCCACCAGGGGCGCAGTTCCACCAGCCATTCGCCGCGGTCGAAGGCGAGCTCGCCGATGATGCGGTTCCAGCTGCGCGACAGCGGCAGCGAACGGCCGTTGGACTGGTGGTTCAGCGACACCAGGCCATGGCGCAGCCGCCAGCCGCCGACTTCGGTCTGGAAGGGCCACACCAGCATCACTTCCGGCTCGTAGTTGGTTTCGCGGAAGGGCCGCGACTCGGCGCCGTTGTAGACCTGCCAGCGCGAGGACTGCGTGTAGCCGCCCCACAGGCTGGCCGTCGTGCCGAACAGGCGGTCGCCCAGCAGGGCCTTCAGGCTGATCTGGTACTTGGCCTCGATGTTGCGCAGGTCCAGGTCCTGGAACACCGAGTGGTCGGGCGAGGGTGACTTGGGCTGCTGGTTGACGCGGTCGGTCCAGGTGGCCGGCAGCAGGTAGACGGGCTTGTAGGGGCGCGGCGCGAAGGGCTCGGCGGCGCGCAGGCCGTCCAGGTCCCAACGGCGGGCCAGGCGCGAGGTCTCGGTGATCTTGGCGCTGGACGGCGGCGCGCTGGCGGCTGCGGCGGGCGCTGCAGCGGGGGGCACGGCGGGCGTGGATGCGTCGCGGCCCGCGGCGCGGTCGTAGCAGGCCAGCCGCGCGCTGCTGTCGGCGATGGCGATGCAGGCCGAGACGTCGGCCGACGCCTTCGCCGCGGTGGCGGACAGGCCGGCACAGAGCACGGCGGCCATTGCGAACTTGTTCATGAGGCTTGAACGACGAGACGACCCCGCTGCAGTTGCAACGTACGTGCCAGCAGGCTGGTGGCGGCATACAGCGCGCTGATCACGGGGGTCGGGGTGTCGGTGATGCGGCCCAGTTCCACCACCGAGCCGACCAGCGCCTCCAGCTCCAGCGCGCGACCGGCCTCCACGTCCTGCAGCATGCTGGTCTTGTGCGCGCCCACCGCCTCGGCGCCGGCGATGCGCTGCTCCAGGCTGATCTTGAAGGCCACGCCGAGCTTCTCGCCCACGGCCTGGGCCTCGCGCATCATGCTGGCGGCCAGTTCACGCGTGGGCGGGAAGCGGCAGATGTCCTCCAGCGTCGCGTGCGTCAGCGCCGACAGCGGGTTGAAGGTGAGGTTGCCCCACAGCTTGACCCAGATCTCGCTGCGGATGTCGCGGCTGACGGGGCTCTTGAAGCCGGCGTTCATCAAGGCCTTCGACAGCCGTTCGACGCGTTCGCTGCGCGAACCGTCCAGCTCGCCCAGGCTGAAGCGGTTGCCTTCGATGACCTTCACCACGCCGGGCGCCACCAGTTCGCTGGCCGGGTAGACCACGCTGCCGAGGATGCGCTCGGGCTCGATGTGCGCGGCCAGCGCGCCGTCCGGATCCAGGCTCTGCAGTTGACGGCCTTCGTAGGGGCCGGTCAGCTTGTGGAAGTACCACCAGGGCACGCCGTTGATCATCGTCACCAGCACGGTGTCGGGCCCGAAGAGGCCGCGCAGGCCGGGCAGCAGGTCACGCACCTGGTGCGCCTTCACCGTGAGCAGCACGGCGTCCTGCGGGCCGGCTTCTTCATAGTGCTGAGCGGCCCGGGCCTGGGGCGCGTGCAGCTCGCTGCCGTCTTCCAGGATCAGCCGGAAGCCATTGGCGCGGATGGCCTCGAGGTTGCGGTTGCGCGCGATGAAGGTGACGTCCTCGCCCGCCGCCGACAGCCGCGCGCCCAGGTAGCCGCCGATGGCCCCGGCGCCGACGACAGCGATCTTCATGCGACCACGCCCCCCTCACGCCGGGCCAGCGCCGCCTTCAGCATGCCGAACAGCGGCCACACCAGCATCAGGACGGCCAGCCCCGCGATGCTGCCGACCAGCGGATTGGCCCAGAAGATGGACAGGCTGCCCTGGCTCAGCAGCATGGCCTGGCGGAAGCTGCTTTCGGCCATGTCGCCCAGCACCAGCGCCAGCACCAGCGGCGCCAGCGGGTACTTCA
>CAZBUU010000456.1:0-2811 GCA_964495125.1 uncultured Rubrivivax sp. | reverse complement strand
GCCACCTCGCCACCCTGCACCCGGGCGATGTCGTCCTGGTACTTCAGCAGCACGCCGAGCGTGTGGTTGACGACGTCCGGGTCCAGCACCAGCGCGTCCAGTTCCATCAGCGCGCGCGTCCACTCGATGGTCTCGGCGATGCCAGGCAGCTTGTAGAGCTCCATGGCGCGCAGCTTCTGCACGAAGGCCACGATCTCGGCCGAGAGCTTCTGCGGCGCGCCCGGCACGCGGCGCGCCAGGATCTGCGTCTCGCGCGCGGCATCCGGGAAGCCGACCCAGTGGTACAGGCAGCGCCGCTTCACCGCGTCGTGGATCTCGCGCGTGCGGTTGCTGGTGAGCACGACGATGGGCGGCTCTTTCGCCTTCACCGTGCCGAACTCGGGGATCGTGATCTGGAAGTCGGACAGCACTTCCAGCAGGAAGGCCTCGAAGGGCTCGTCGGCGCGGTCGAGTTCGTCGATCAGCAGCACCGGTGGCACCGGCGCCGCAGGGTCGATCGCTTGAAGCAAGGCCCGGCGAATGAGGAAGCGGTCGCTGAAGAGTTCCTGCGCCAGCTGCTCGCGATTCAGGCCCTCGGCTTCGCCGAGCCGGATCTCCAGCATCTGCCGCGCGTAGTTCCACTCGTAGGCCGCGCCCGCCAGGTCCAGGCCCTCGTGGCACTGCAGGCGGATCAGCGGCCGGTCCAGCATCGCCGCCAGCGTCTTGGCGATTTCGGTCTTGCCGGTGCCGGGCTCGCCTTCCAGGAACAGCGGGCGCTGCAGCTTCAGCGCCAGGTAGACCGTGGTGGCGAGGGCGCGTTCGGGGACGTAGTCCAGCGCCAGCAGGCGCGCGGCGGTGTCGTCGATGCTGGTGGGGAGGGTGCTCACGCAGGCATTTTCAGCCCACGGCGCGCGCGGCCAGCACCGGGATCAGCGCCGCGCGGTACTCGGCCGAGCCGTGCAGGTCGCTGTTCAGGTCGGCCGCGCTCACGGTGGCGCCCGCCAGCGCCGCGGCGCTGTAGTTCGCCGCCAGCTTCGCTTCCAGGTCGGTGGCGCGGAACACGCCACCCGCGCCCGCGCCGGTGACGGCCACGCGCACGCCGGCCGGGCCCTGGCTCACGAACACGCCCACCAGGCTGAAGCGGCTGGCCGGCTGCTTGAACTTCTGCCAGCCGGCCTTCGTGGGGATGGGGAAGCTCACGGCCGTGATGACTTCGCCCTCGTTCAGCGCCGTGGTGTAGACGCCCAGGAAGAAGTCGTCGGCGGCGATCTTGCGCTGGTTGGTGTGCACCGTGGCGCCCAGGCCCAGCACGGCGGCGGGGTAGCAGGCGGCGGGGTCGTTGTTGGCCAGGCTGCCGCCCAGCGTGCCGCGGTGGCGCACCTGGCGGTCGCCGATGTTGCCGGCCAGGTTGGCCAGCGCCGGGATCAGCGTTTTCACGTCCGCCGAAGCCGCCACTTCGGCGTGCGTGGTGCCGGCGCCGACGACGATGGCGTTGCCGTCCCGGCAGATGCCTTTCAGCTCGGCGATGCCCGAAAGGTCGATGACGGCCGAGGGCGCGATCAGCCCCAGCTTCATCGACTGCAGCAGCGTCTGCCCGCCGGCGATGTACTTGGCGTCTTCCTGGGCCACCGCGCTCACGGCGTCGGCCACGGTCTTCGGGGTCTGGTAGGCGAAGGCTTGCATGGTGTGCGTCCGTTCAGTGCTGGCCGTTGATCGCTTTCCACACATTGTGCGGTGAAGCGGGCATGGGCATGTCCTTGAGGCCGAGAGCGTGGCAGACAGCGTTGATGAGCGCCGGCGGGCTGCCGATCGCGCCCGCTTCGCCGCAGCCCTTCACGCCCAGCGGGTTGTGCGTGCAGGGCGTGCCCTTGGCCGTCTCCACGGTGAAGGTGGGGAAGTCGTCGGCGCGCGGCATGGCGTAGTCCATGTAGCTGCCGGTGAGCAGCTGGCCGCTGTCCACGTCGTACACGCAGTTCTCGCGCAGCGCCTGGCCCAGGCCCTGCGCGATGCCGCCGTGCACCTGGCCTTCCACGATCATCGGGTTGATGACGTTGCCGAAGTCGTCCACCGCGGTGAAGCGGTCCACTCGCACGACGCCGGTGGCCGGGTCCACCTCCACCTCGCAGACGTAGCTGCCGGCGGGGTAGGTGAAGTTGCTGGGGTCGTAGAAGGCGTTCTCGTTGAGGCCGGGCTCCAGCTTGTCGTGCGGGAAGTTGTGCGGCACGTAGGCCGTGAGACTGACGCTGGCGAAGGGCACGTTCTTGTCGGTGCCGGCCACCTTGAAGACGCCGTTCTCGAAGACCACGTCGCTGTCGGCCGCTTCCATCAGGTGGGCGGCGATCTTCTTGCCCTTGGCGATGACCTTGTCCAGCGCTTTCACGATGGCCGTGCCACCCACGGCCAGCGAACGGCTGCCGTAGGTGCCCATGCCGAAGAGGATCTTGCCGGTGTCGCCGTGTTGAATGTCCACGTCTTCCAGCGGGATGCCCAGCTTGTCGGCCACCACTTGCGCGAAGGTGGTCTCGTGGCCCTGGCCGTGGCTGTGGCTGCCGGTGAAGACGGTGACCTTGCCGGTGGGGTGCACACGCACTTCGCCGGCTTCGAAGAGGCCGGCGCGCGCCCCGAGCGCGCCCGCGACAGACGAGGGCGCGATGCCGCAGGCCTCGATGTAGCAGCTGTAGCCCAGGCCGCGCTTCAGGCCCTTGGCTTCGCTGGCCTTCTTGCGCGCAGCAAACCCACCCACGTCGGCGAGTTCGATGGCCTTGGCCATCGTGGCTACGTAGTCGCCGGTGTCGTAGGTCAGGCCCACGGGCGTGGCGTAGGGGAACGTGG
>CAZBUU010000455.1:0-2811 GCA_964495125.1 uncultured Rubrivivax sp. | reverse complement strand
CGGATCTGCCCGTTCACCGTGCCCGGCGGCTGCGCCAGGATGGCCTGGTAGCTGGGCCCGCCGCCGCGGCCCACGGTGCCGCCGCGGCCGTGGAACAGTCGCAGCGTGATCGGGCTGGTCTTGCCGAGCTCGGTGAACAGCGCCACCAGCGCCGTCTCGGCGCGGTACAGCTCCCAATGGCTGGTGAAGCTGCCGCCGTCCTTGTTGCTGTCGCTGTAGCCCAGCATCACGTCCTGCTCGGCGCCGCTGCGCACCACCAGCGGCAGGATGCCCGGCAGGGCGTAGAACTCGCGCATGATGGGTTCGCTGCGCCGCAGGTCGCCGATGGTCTCGAACAGCGGCACGGTGATGAGCGAGGCCTTGGCCTCGCCGTCGAGCGTGCCGGTGAGCAGACCCGTTTCCTTCTGCAGCAGCAGCACCTCCAGCAGGTCACTCACCTCCTCGGTGTGGCTGATGATGTAGTGGCGGATGGCCTCGCGGCCGTAGGCGGCCAGGGCGCGCCGCGCGGTCTCGAAGATGGCCAGTTCGTCCTGCGCCAGCGCCGAGTACGTGGCGCCATGCACGCGCAGCGGCCGCGCGTCGTTCAACAGCGCCAGCAGCCGCTCGCGGCGTGCCGGCTCCGACAGCGCCGCGTAGTCGGCCTCGATGCGCGCCACCTTCAGCAGTTCGGCCACCACGGCCTCGTGCTTGTCGCTGCTCTGACGCAGGTCCAGCGTGGCGAGGTGGAAGCCGAACACCTGCACGGCGCGCATCAGCGGCGCCAGGCGCGGGCCCACCAGCGCCTGGGCGTGGTGCGAGGCCAGCGAGCGCTTGATGACGCGCAGGTCGGCCAGGAACTCGGCCGCGTTCTCGTAGGGGCTCTGCGGCGCCACCGCGTGGCGCAGCGCCTCGGTGCCCGTCAGCGCATGTAGCGTGGCGGCCAGCCGGGCGTAGATGCCGATGAGCGCGCGGCGGTAGGGCTCGTCCTCGCGGTGCGGATTGGTGTCGGGCGAGCTGGCGGCCAGGGCCTGCATCTCCGGCGTCACGGTGCTGAGCGTGCCGCTGATGGACAGTTCGGCGCCCAGCACGTGCACCTCGGTGAGGTAGTGGCGCAGCACCACCTCGCACTGGCGGCCCAGCGCATGCTGCAGCGTGGCGGCGGTGACGTTGGGGTTGCCGTCGCGGTCGCCGCCGATCCAGTGGCCCATGCGCAGGAAGGACGCCACGGCGTGGCCGGGCAGGGCGCGTTCGAGCTCGCGGTACAGCTTGGGGATCTCGCGCAGGAAGGTGGTGGGGTAGTAGCTGAGCGCGTTCTCCACCTCGTCGGCCACCGTCAGCTTGGCGGTGCGCAGCATGCGCGTCTGCCACAGCTGCGTGACGCGGGCGCGGATGAGGCCCTCGTTGTCGTCCCGCCGCTCGGGCGTGGGCAGATCGTCGCGCTCGCCCAGCAGTTCGGCGATCGCGCGCTCGGCGTCCAGGATGCTCTTGCGCTGCACCTCCGTCGGGTGGGCGGTGAGCACGGGGCTGATGTAGGCGGTGGACAGCGCGGCGGCGATGTCGGCGGCGCGGTGGTCGGCCCGGTGCAGGCGCTCGAAGGCGAGTGCCAGCGAGCCCTCCTGCAGGTCGCCGGCTTTTTCGTGCACGGCGCGGCGGCGCACGTGGTGGCGGTCTTCGGCGATGTTGGCCAGGTGGCTGAAGTAGCTGAAGGCGCGGATCACCGTCACCGTCTGGTCGGCCGAGAGGTTCTTCAGCAGGCGGTCGAGCACGCGGCCGGCGCTGGCGTCGGCCTTCAGCCGGTAGGCCACGCTGAGCTGGCGCACGCGCTCGATGAGTTCGAAAGCCGCCGTGCCTTCCTGCTCGCGGATCACGTCGCCGAGGATGCGGCCCAGTAACCGGATATCCTCGACCAGTGGCTTGTTCTTCGCGGTGGCTTCGATCTCAGCCGCGCTGCGGCTTGATTTGGTGCGTGCAGAAGTGGGCGGCTGCGTGGTCTTGGTGCGCGGCATGCATGGCTCCTGGGCAAGTAACCGGGTTACCGATTGTGCAATGGGGCGGAGCCTGATCCGCCGCAAGCCGCGTGCCCGGACCTGCTGGCTATCATGCGCTCCATGTCTGCCGCCATCGCCTCCCTCACCATCGCCACCCGCGAAAGCCGCCTCGCGCTGTGGCAGGCCGAACATGTGCGCGACGCGCTGAACGCGCGCTTCGGCATCGCCGTCAGCCTGCTGGGCATGACGACCAAGGGCGACCAGATCCTCGACCGCGCGCTGTCGAAGGTGGGTGGCAAGGGCCTGTTCGTCAAGGAGCTGGAAACGGCGCTGGAAGAGGGCCGCGCCCACCTCGCCGTGCACTCGCTCAAGGACGTGCCGATGGACCTGCCGGCCGGCTTCTCGCTGGCCGCCGTCTGGGAGCGCGAGGACCCGCGCGACGCCTTCGTCTCGAACCAGTACACGAACCTGGCCGGACTGCCGCAGGGCGCCGTGGTGGGCACCTCCAGCCTGCGCCGCGTGGTGCAGCTGCTGGGCCGCCGGCCCGACCTGCGCATCGAGCCGCTGCGCGGCAACCTGGACACGCGGCTGCGCAAGCTGGACGAAGGCGGCTTCGACGCCATCGTGCTGGCCGCCGCCGGCCTGAAGCGGCTGGGGCTGGCCAGCCGCATCCGCTGCTGCTTCGGCACCGACGAGATGATCCCCGCCGCCGGCCAGGGCGCCCTGGGCATCGAAGTGCGCGAGGACGCCACCGCGCTGCGTGAGCTGCTGGCCCAGACCATCCATACGCCCACCTTCCTGTCGGCGCACGCCGAACGTGCCGTGTCGCGCGCGCTGGGCGGCA
>CAZBUU010000454.1:0-2840 GCA_964495125.1 uncultured Rubrivivax sp. | reverse complement strand
TCTCGCGCCGCAGGGTATCGAGGTCGCGTTCGCCACTCATCCGGGGCTCTCCTTGCGTGTGTGGGAAGGCTGGTTTCTGTAACTGATTATGAGGACTCGGCGAGGCATCTCGCAGTTCGAGGGAACGGTTTAGCGAAGCTCACCGGGGGCCAAAGTTGCTAAACGCCATGTGAGAGGCGTGGCGCGCTGCTAGCGTCAATGCCCGGGCCTTTGCAGAGGCGTTTCCGCTGGCGCGAAGCCGGTGAGACGCGCGACGCGATGCCGCTCGGGGAAGGAGTTTCCGGCGATGTTGACGCATTCGGAAGTCCTCGGGGACCAGTCGGAACTGCGCGCGCAGTTGCAGCGCGACGGCGGCGCGCACCGCGAATTGCTGCGACTGAAGTGGGCGCGACCCCTCGGCGATATCGCCTTTGACTGGGCCGCCATCCTGGCCGTGGCGGCGGCCGTGGTGTGGGTCGGGTTGGAGACGCTGCCACTGGCGCTTCTCGTCGTCGCGAACCGGCAGCGCGCCTTGGGCAACATCCTGCACGATGCCGGGCATCGCAATCTATGCCGAACATTGCGTGTGAACGATGCGATCGCGGGGCTGCTCGTCGCGCCGCTGCTGTTCGCGTCGCTGCAGAGTTATCGAGCGGACCACTTCAGGCACCACATGCAACTGGGCGCGGCAGGTGGTGATCCCGACCTGATCGATCCGCCGAAAACACTGCCGCGCCATTGGCTGGCGAGCTATCTGCACCAGGTCTTCTCGCTGCGGACCTGGTGGGGCAACTTCTTCGGGCACCTCGGGGCCGCGGGCGTGCCATGGGCGAGCCGGGCCGGCATCGTGGCCTGGTGGATCGGCGCGCTTGCGCTGCTGGTCGAGTTCACCGGCACGCACTTCACGCTGACATTCGTCGGGTCGTGGCTGCTGGCGCGGGCGACGGTCTTTCACCTGATCACGACACTGCGCGAGATGTGCGACCACTTCGGCCTGCGGCCGGGCGGCATCCTGAGCTTCACGCGCGACATGGCCGTGCGCGGCCCAGTGCGCTGGCTGATCCACCCGCGCAACAACGGCTACCACCTGACCCATCACCTGCTGCCGGCCGTCCCGTACTACCGCCTGCCACAAGCGCATGCGCTCTTCCGGCGCCTGCCCGCGTACCGCGAGCATGGGACGGTCTGCGACGCGTACTTTGCCGGTCCCGCCGCAGTGGTGCGGGCCTGGGAGCGGGAGGCCAGATCATGACGACGCGGGTGCTCGGCGCGCTGCAGGTGGCGGCCTTGCTGGTCTCGGCCAGCTACGGCATCGGCTTCCTGTTCGGCTCTGGGGAGATGGCGCTGTCGCAGGGCATGGCGGGCGGCCTGTACGGTGTCGCGACTGCCCTCGGGATGCTCGCGCTGGCGACTTTCGCCGGCCGGCTGTGGAGACTCGGCGTGCCGGTCTGGGAGTTGTTCGGGCAAGCTTTCGGCAAGTCGATCCAACGCTCTGTTGCGCTGCTGTCCCTGGTCTGGATGAGCGGCGTGCTGGCGGCCCAGATTGCAGGCGGCGTCGCCATCGCGCAGGTGATGGGTCTGCCGGCGTACTTGTCCCAGGCGCTGGTGCTGGCGCTGATCCTCGGTGCATCCAGGCTCGACCTTCGCGTCGCATCGCGCCTCTTCGCCGCCTGCCTGCTGGTCAGCGCGCTCGTGCTCCTCTACGCGCTGGCTGATGCGGGCGGCCTGGCGTTGTACGCGCGGGCAGCACCACTGTTCGTGCGCGATCTCGGCGGGTTCAGCCCGGCACGGCTGGTGTCCATCGTGCTGGCGGTCGGGTTGCTCGTCTGCTTGGGCGCGGACTACCACCAGTTCGTGCTGGCTGCGCGCCGTCCGCGGGTTGCCGTCGCTGGCTGCGCGCTGGCGGGCGTGGCCTTGATTGCCGTGGCCTTCCTGCCGCCGGCCCTGGCGCTGGCGCTGCGGGGCACCGGCGAGCTGGACGGGCTGACCGACGCGAAACAGGTGATCCCGTTTGCGCTGGGACGCGCGGCGGATGGGCCGTGGCCCGGGGCGCAGGCGCTGTTGCTCGCCGCGCTCTCGACGGCGGCGCTGGGATCCGGCGCAGCGATCGTGCGCGCCATGGCCTGTGCGATGGCAGCCGCGGCGCCCGGCGCGCGCGATACGAACCATCCCGGCTGGTCGATTGCAGCGCTGGCCGCGGGAGGCCTGCTGGCTGCTCGAGGGCAGGGCATCGTGGAGACCATGGTGTCGGTCAACGTGGTCTATCTCGCCAGCGTCGGTTGGCTGTTCGTGCTGCTGCTGCGCGGGGCGACGCTCCCAGCCGTCCAGGCTGGCCTCGTGATGGGCTCCGGTTTGGCCGCGTCCGGTGCTGCCTACCTGGCAGGGTGGGTGGGCTGGATTGAAGGCGACGCGGACACCCTGTCGCTGGTCGGCGGACTCGGCGTGTCCGCTCTCGTGGGCTTGATCTGCGCGGCGGGTGGACCCAGGTCAATCGGCGTCGACGGCCTTCGGCGATGACGCTGCTTCCTCGGGCGACTGCTGCTCCGCGCGCGGCAGCAGTTGAGCCTGCGCATGGCGGACCACGAGGTCCGTGATCTCGCGCGAGAGTGGTGGCTCCAGTTCCCAGTGGTGCCAGTGCAGGTTGACGAGCACCGGTTCATCGGGCGCCAAGTCGACGAGCTCGCCGCGCTCGGCTGACCCGGCGGCCTGCAGGCTCGGCACCAGCCCGTAGCCGACTCCGGCAGCAACACCCTCCATCAGAATCATCGGCGAGGGCAGGTAGTGGCGCGGGTAGCGGTCCACCGCAAAGCCGAAGCGCCGCTTCAGAAAGTCGTCGTGCAGTGAATCCTTGCGGTTGAACA
>CAZBUU010000453.1:0-2846 GCA_964495125.1 uncultured Rubrivivax sp. | reverse complement strand
GCTGGACTGACCGGCCGCCTCAGCCGCCTTCGGCCACGGGCTCGACGACCAGCGAGAAAAACACGTCCAGCGGGTTGTTGTAGAGCTTGAAGAGCACGGTGTTGAGCCCCGGGCGGAGTGTCACGCGCACGCGCTGCTCGATGAGGTTGCGGTTGCGGATGTCCTCCTTCAGGCTCCGCACGCCGCCGTCGGTGTACCAGGCCTTGCGCTGGTTGCCGCTGGTCCAGACGAGGCGGTCGTTGAGCCACAGCTTGGCGTCGTCGTCGGCGCCCACGCCCAGCCACACCGTGCGCGCGCGGTCGGAACGGACCTCGGCGTAGCCGTAATAGATGGCCTGCTCGGCCTCGTCGGGCGGAACCAGCGGGTAGTCCGCCGAGCTGACGTACTGCCAGCGCAGCACGCGGCGGCCCTTGCCGAGGTACACACCGTCCAGGTCCACCCATTGCTCGGGCGGGTAGATGCGGTGGATGGCCCGGTCATTCGGCGCGTGGAAGGGGCCGATGAGGTACCAGCGGTCGACGTAGACGCGGTTCGCGCTCGCGCCCCCGGCGCCCAGCGCGTTGCCGCTGCCCAGGCGCAGCCGCCCGTCGTCCACCGCCGGCGTGCGCTGCACACCGTCGTAGACGCGCGGCGCTTCCCCGGCGATGCCGGCGCGGCGGCCGTCGCCCACGCCCGTGCCGTCACCCGCGGCGCCCTGCCCGCCGCCGCGCCCGGCCTGTGCGCCCGCGCCGGCACCGGCACCCGCACCCGCACCCCCTGCGGTGCCCGCACCGGCCCCCTGGCCGGCACCGGCCGCGTGCTGAACCGACGTGCCCTGCTGTTGCCGGGCCTGCTGCGCCTGCAGGCGTTCCAGCGCTTCCTGGGCCTGCTGCTCGTAGCGGTTCAAGGCCTGCATCACCGGCTCGCCGCCCGCTGCGGCGGTGGCCGCGTCGGCGGCGGCCTCGCGCTGCGCGGCTTCGGCCGCCTGCTGCTTCACTTTCGCCAGCGCTTCTTCGGGGCTCAGCTTCAGCAGCTCGGCCATCTGGCGCGCCTGGGCCTGCTGCTCCAGGCGCTGGATGCTGTCGCGCAGCTCGCGCGCCTGCGCCAGCAGCGCCTGGGGGTCGGCGGCGGCGCTGGCGGCCGGCGCCGGACGCGGCGCCTCGTCGGGGGCGGCTTCGCTGCCGGCCTGCGAACGCTCGATGCGCTCGGCCAGCGCCTTCATCGCCTTCAGGCTGTCCATGCGCCGCCGCACGCCCTGCTGCTCGGCGGCTTGCGTGTGGGCCTGGATGCGCCCCTGGTTCACGCGCAGTTCGGCGTTCGCGAAGGCGTGGTCCTGCCATTGCGACAACGCCCACAGCGCCGCGGCGTGCAGCGCCACCGAGCCGATGAGGAAGGGGTGCCGGCGCGCGGCCCGCAGCAGCGGGTCGTGCGGCCTGGGCGGGTGCTTCAGGGCCATGGGCCGCTAGCGGCGGGTGTGCATGGCGATGTGCGTCAGGCCGGCCAGCTGGCAGAGGTCCAGCACGTGCACGATGTGCTGGTAGGCCGAGGCGCGGTCGCCGTCGATGCGCACGCGGCGCTTCGGGTCGGCGCGGGCTTCGGCGCGCAGCCGGTCGTGCAGCGCCTGGGTGCCGACGGGCGCGCCGTCCACGAAGAAGCGGCCGGCCTTGTCGACGCCGATGACCAGCGGCTCGGCCGCCGCCTCGGCCGCCGTGAGCGAAGCCGACGAGCTGGGCAGCACCACCGGCAGTTCCTTGCGCTTCTCGGCCTCGGTCTGCTGCTTGAACGAGGTGGCCACCATGAAGAACATCAGCAGGAAGAAGATGCAGTCGATCAGCGCGATGAGGCCGATCTCGGGTTCCTCGTCCTCGCCCAGGTGGATGCGCATGTCAGCTCACTTCTTGGGTTCGCTGCCAGGGCCGGCCTGGAGCAGTTGGAGCATGCAGCGCTCCAGCGCCAGGCCCATCGCCTGCTGGCGGCTCTTGAAGAAGTGGTGCAGCGCCAGCGAGGGCAGCGCCACCGACAGCCCCGCCGCCGTGTTCACCAGCGCCTTGGAGATGCCGCCGGCCAGCAGCGCGGGGTCGCCCAGGGCGCCGGAGAAGGCGATGACGTGGAAGGCCTCGATCATGCCGATCACCGTGCCCAGCAGGCCGACGATGGGTGCCACGGTGGCCACCACGGCCAGCGGGTAGGCCTTCTGCTGGTGTGCACGCAGTTCCAGCGATGCGATGTCGGCCGCGCCTTCGGCGGCGGCGCGGGCGTCGCCGTGGCGGCGCTGGACGAGGTGGCCGATCATGCGCGCCAGCGTGCTGTCGCTGGCGGCCAGCCGCAGCTGCAGCTGCTCGAAGTCCCCGGCGCGCCACAGCGGCAGCACGGCTTGCAGCAGGCCTTCGGGCGCCACGCGCGAGCGGCGGAAATGCGTGAAACGCTCCAGCGCCACCGCCACCATCAGCAGCGACAGCGCCCCGATCACGACGATGCCGATGCCGCCGTCGCGCAGCTGCGCGATGAAGTCGACTTCCTGGGCCTGCAGCGCGCTGCTCGCGAACAGCCACAGCCAGCCCGCGTGGCGAGCGAACCTTCGCATGGGGATCCTGGGTCGTTTGGAGCGGCGCAGTGTAGCCAGCGGATCGGGCCCCTTCTCTCGAAGGCTCGCTGGGGGCCGCTGCCGTTGGGTGCCGGGCTCCGCTCATGTCCCCCGCGACCGGCTGCGCCGGCCGCTCCTCCTGATACTTCGCTGCGCCCGGCACCCAACGCCATCGGCCTGCCACCACCGAGGTTCGCCCACCGCCCGAACACAGCGAGTGGTGCCGGAGCGGGGGGGGGGGGGGGGGGCCGGGGGGGGGGGGGGGGGGGGGGGGGGGGGGGGG
>CAZBUU010000452.1:0-2898 GCA_964495125.1 uncultured Rubrivivax sp. | reverse complement strand
CGGCGCTCGGGGCCCGGGTGCGGCAGCAGTTCCCAGTTGCGGTTGTCGGTGCTGGCCACGGTGCCCGTGCGCAGGATGCGCTTGAGCTCGTAGCCCTGCAGCTGCGTCACTTCGGCCACCGCCTGCTCCAGCGCCACCTGCACCTCGGCCAGCGCCGGGATCGGCACCCACAGCGGCAGGTCTTCGTCGAGCACGTGGTCTTCACGCATGTAGGCGTGGGCGAGCACGTAGTCGCCCAGCTGCTGGCTGTTGCGCAGCCCGGCGCAGTGGCCCAGCATCAGCCAGGCGTGCGGCCGCAGCACGGCCACGTGGTCGGTGATGGTCTTGGCGTTGGCCGGGCCGACGCCGATGTTGATCATCGTGATGCCGCTGTTGTCGCCGCGCACCAGGTGGTAGGCGGGCATCTGCGGCAGGCGCGGCGGGGGCGCACCCAGCCCATCGCCCTCGCGGGCCGGTCTGCCGGCGCGGCGCGTGACCACGTTGCCGGGCTCAACGAAGGCTTCGTAGTCCGACGCCGGGTCGTTCATCAGCGAGTGGCCCAGCTTGATGAACTCGTCGATGTAGAACTGGTAGTTCGTGAAGAGCACGAAGTTCTGGAAGTGCTCGGGCGCGGTGCCGGTGTAGTGGCGCAGGCGGTGCAGCGAGTAGTCCACCCGCGGCGCCGTGAACAGCGCCAGCGGCTGCGGTTCACCGGCCGGCGGGTCGTAGTTGCCGTTGGCGATGCCGTCGTCCATGACGCGCAGGTCGGGCAGGTCGAACAGGTCGCGCATCTTCAGGCGCCGCTCCTGGCTCATGCTGCCTTCCAGGTGGTCGTGCTCGGCCAGCGAGAAGTGCACGGGAATCGGCTGCGCGCTGGTGCCCACCTCGATGGCCACGCCGTGGTTCTTCAGCAGCAGCCTGAACTGCTCGAGCAGGTAGTTGCCGAAGAGGTCGGGCCGGGTGACGGTGGTCTCGAAAGCACCGGGGCCGGCGACGAAGCCGTAGCTCAGGCGCGAATCGGCGCGCGCCACGGTGTCCGTGCGCACACGCACGAACGGGTAGCAGGCCCGCACGTGCTGGCCGTCGTCGTTGCCGGCCACGAAGCGCTGCAGCGCGCCCCGCAGGTGGTCCACGCTCGAGCGGTAGATGGCCTGCACCTGGGCCAGGGCGGCTTCGGCGTCGGTGAAGCGCGCCGGTGCGATGAAGAGGGGGAGGGAGGTCATGTCGCGGTTTTCCTTGTAGTTTTAGTCGGACACCGCATTATCCCAGCCCCGGCTAAAGGATGTACCGGGACAGGTCTTCGTCGCGTGCCAGATCACCGAGCCGCGCCTCCACCGCCGCCGCGTCGATGCTCACCGTCTGGCCGCTGCGGTTGGGCGCGTCGAAGCTGACGTCATCCAGCAGCCGCTCCATCACCGTGGCCAGTCGCCGCGCGCCGATGTTCTCGGTGCGCTCGTTGACGTCGAAGGCGATCTGCGCGAGCCGACGCACGGCCTCGGGCAGGATCTCCAGCGTCACGCCTTCGGTGGCCAGCAGCGCCTGGTACTGCTTCACCAGGCTGGCGTGCGTGCTCTGCAGGATGGCCTCGAAGTCGTCCACCGACAGCGAGCTCAGCTCCACGCGGATGGGAAAGCGGCCCTGCAGTTCGGGGATCAGGTCGCTGGGCTTGGCCAGGTGGAAGGCACCGCTGGCGATGAAGAGGATGTGGTCGGTCTTCACCATGCCGTACTTGGTGGAGACGCTCGTGCCTTCCACCAGCGGCAGCAGGTCGCGCTGCACACCCTGGCGGCTGACCTCGGCCCCGCCATGCTCGGAGCGAGAGGCCACCTTGTCGATCTCGTCGATGAAGACGATGCCGTTGCCCTCGGCGTGGGCCACCGCGGCGGCGCGCACGTCGTCCTCGTTGACCAGCTTGCCGGCTTCCTCATCGACCAGCAGCTTCATGGCCTCGCCGATCTTCAGTTTCCGCGTCTTGCGGCGCGGGCCGCCGGCGTTGGCGAACAGGCCCTTGAGCTGCTCGGCCATCTCCTCCATGCCCTGCTGGCCCAGGATCTCCAGCGTCGGCTTCGGCTCGGCGAGGTCGAGCTCGATGTCCTTGTCGTCGAGCGTGCCCTCGCGCAGGCGCTTGCGCATGACCTGGCGCGCCGTGCTGTCGCCCGCGGCGACTTCGCCACGCGGCGGCGGCACCAGGGCGTCGAGGATGCGTTCCTCGGCCGCGTCCTGCGCAGCCGCCCGGCGCTGGCGCATCTGGCGCTCGCGCTCCTGCTTCACCGCCACGTCCACGAGGTCGCGCACGATGGTGTCCACGTCCTTGCCGACGTAGCCGACCTCGGTGAACTTGGTGGCTTCCACCTTGATGAAGGGCGCATCGGCCAGGCGGGCCAGGCGGCGCGCGATCTCGGTCTTGCCCACGCCCGTCGGGCCGATCATCAGGATGTTCTTGGGCGTGATCTCGTGCTTCAGCGCGCCTTCCACCTGCTGGCGGCGCCAGCGGTTGCGCATCGCGATGGCCACGGCGCGCTTGGCGGCGTTCTGCCCGACGATGTGGCGGTCGAGCTCGGAGACGATCTCCTGCGGCGTCATGCCCATCATGCCCCCTCGCCCAAGGCTTCCAGCGTGTGGTTCTGGTTGGTGTAGATGCAGATGTCGCCGGCGATCTCGAGGCTGCGCTTGACGATGACCGAGGGCGCCAGCTCGGTGTGCGCCAGGAGCGCGCGCGCCGCGGCCTGCGCGAAGGCGCCGCCTGAGCCGATGGCCACGATGCCGTGCTCGGGCTCCAGCACGTCGCCGTTGCCGGTGATGATGAGCGAGGCCGTCCTGTCGGCCACCGCGAGCATGGCTTCCAGCCGGCGCAGCACGCGGTCGGTGCGCCAGTCCTTGGTGAGTTCGATGGCGGCGCGCTGCAGATGGCCCTGGTGC
>CAZBUU010000451.1:0-2945 GCA_964495125.1 uncultured Rubrivivax sp. | reverse complement strand
TCGAAGGGGTGGGGCCGCGCTACTGCCCGAGCATCGAGGACAAGGTCAACCGCTTCGCCGACAAGGACTCGCACCAGATCTTCCTGGAACCCGAGGGCCTGACGACGCACGAGTTCTACCCGAACGGCATCTCCACCTCGCTGCCTTTCGACATCCAGATCGCCGCGGTGCACTCCATCCCAGGTCTGGAACAGGCACACATCGTGCGGCCGGGTTATGCGATCGAGTACGACTACTTCGACCCGCGTGGCCTGAAGCCGAGTTTCGAGACGCGGGCGCTGCAGGGGCTGTTCTTCGCCGGCCAGATCAACGGCACCACGGGCTACGAAGAGGCGGCGGCACAAGGCCTGTTCGCCGGCCTGAACGCCGCACTGCAGGTGCAGGGCCGCGAACCCTGGCTGCCGCGCCGCGACCAGGCCTACCTGGGCGTGCTGGTCGACGACCTGGTGACCAAGGGCGTGACCGAGCCCTACCGCATGTTCACCAGCCGCGCCGAGTACCGCCTGCAGCTGCGCGAGGACAACGCCGACCTGCGGCTCACCGAAGCCGGCCGGCAACTGGGCCTGGTGGACGAGGTCCGTTGGACCGCCTTCGAACGCAAGCGCGAACGCCTCGCGCGTGAGCAGGAACGTCTGCGCAGCACCTGGGTCCGCCCGGCCACGTTGCCGGCGGCCGACGCCGAGCGCCTGTTCGGCAAAGCGCTGGAGCACGAGTACAACCTGGCCGACCTGCTGCGCCGGCCGGGCGTCGACTACGACAAGGCGGCGGAAGCGGCACGCATCGCCGGCCACGATGTTTCACGTGAAACCTTGCGGGCCGAGTGGGGCGTGCCGGAGGCCGATGCCGTCATCGAGCAGGCCGAGATCGCCATCAAGTACGCCGGCTACATCGACATGCAGGTCGACGAGGTGGAGCGCGCCTCGGCGCTGGAAGGCCTGAAGCTGCCCGAGGAACTGGACTACGCACAGGTCACCGCGTTGTCCTTCGAGGTGCGGCAGAAGCTGGCGCGCCACCGGCCGGCCACCTTGGGCCAGGCGTCGCGGATCTCCGGTGTGACGCCCGCGGCCATCTCGCTGCTGCTGGTGCATCTGAAGAAAGGCCGCTTCAAGGGCTTCGCGCGGGACGAGGCGGCGTGAGCCTCGACGAGGAACTCGCGGCGATCGCCGATGGGCTGGGCGTGGCCCTGTGCGGCGCGCAGCGCAGTGCCCTGCTGGCTTACCTGGACCTGCTGCAGCGCTGGAACGGCACCTACAACCTCACCGCGGTGCGCGAGCCTGCGGCGATGTTCACGCAGCACCTGACCGATTGCCTGGCGGTGCTGCCGCCACTGCAGCGCGCGGCGCCGGGCGGTGGCCGCCTGCTCGACGTCGGCAGCGGGGGCGGATTGCCGGGCGTGGTCATTGCCGTGGCGTTGCCGGCATGGCAGGTGACCTGTGTCGACACGGTGGCCAAGAAGATGGCCTTCGTCCGTCAGGTGGCGGGCACGCTCAAGCTCGGCAACCTGCAGGCCCGGCACGCCCGGGTCGAAGCGCTGACGGGGCCGGCCTTCGACCTCATCACTTCGCGCGCCTTCGCCTCGCTCACGGACTTCGTCGCGCTCACCCGGACGCTGCTTGCGCCGGGGGGCGCCTGGATGGCCATGAAGGGCAGGGTGCCCGAGGACGAGATCGCCGCGCTGCCGACCGACATCGACGTGTTCCACGTGGAACAACTCCAGGTGCCGGGTCTGGACGCCCAGCGCTGTCTCGTCTGGATGCGTCCACGGGCTTGATCACCCGCCGAAGCGCCCGGTTTCTGCGCTACGCTCCCGGGCTCTCTTCCCAGCGCTTCCATCCATGCTCGGCATAGGCGACTACGGTGCTTTCTGCGCCGCCATCCTGCTGTTCCTCGCCTTGCCCGGCCCGGGCACCTTCGCTTTGCTCACGAGCACCAGCAAGGGCGGCTTTCGTGCCGGCGCCGCGGCCACGCTGGGCGTGATCCTGGGCGACCAGGTCCTGTTGTGGGCGGCCGTGGCCGGTGTCGCCGCGCTGCTGGCCGCCTATCCGACGGTGTTCAAGGCGGTGCAGTACGCCGGCGCGGCCTACCTGGCGTGGATCGGCCTGAAGCTCATCTTGGCCAAGCCGGGCAGCGCGTCGCCGATCCGGATCGAGCCGCGCGACTACGCCCGTCAAGCCTTTCTGATCACGCTGTTGAACCCCAAGGCCATCGTCTTCTACATGGCCTTCTTCCCGCTTTTCATCGATCCTGCCCGCCATCAGGGCGCCGTCACCTTCGCGGCCATGGCGCTGACGATCGCCGTCATCACCGCGGGCTACTGCCTGACGCTCTGCGCCTTTGCGCAGGCCGTGACGGAGAAGGTGCGGGCGCACCGCCGCTTGGGTGCCTGGCTGGAGAAGGCGGCCGGCGTGTTCCTCGTCGGCTTCGGCATCCGTCTGGGCAGCCAATGAGCCGCATGCGCATCTTCTGTGTGGCCAACCAAAAGGGCGGTGTCGGCAAGACGACCACCACCGTGAACCTGGCCGCCGGGCTGGCCCAGATCGGCCAGCGCGTGCTGGTGGTGGACCTGGACCCGCAGGGCAACGCCACCATGGGCTCGGGCATCGACAAGCGCGCACTGGAAGCTACGGTCTACGACGTGCTGCTGGAGTCGTCCACCATCGCCGAGGTCCGCCAGCGCAGCCCCAAGGGGGGCTATGACGTGCTGGGCGCCAACCGCGAACTGGCCGGCGCCGAGGTAGAGCTGGTGGAGCTGGAGCGTCGCGAGCGCCGCCTGCGCGGCGCGCTGGAGGCCGTGCGCGGGGACTACGACTTCGTGCTCGTCGACTGCCCGCCGTCCCTGAGCCTGCTCACGTTGAACGGCCTGTGTGCCGCGCACGGCGTGGTCGTCCCCATGCAGTGCGAGTACTTCGCGCTCGAGGGCCTGTCGGACCTCGTCAACACCATCA
>CAZBUU010000450.1:0-2945 GCA_964495125.1 uncultured Rubrivivax sp. | reverse complement strand
GCCATGGCCGACACCGACGGCCCCGACCTCGACGCGCTGCTCAACCACGCCGATCTGGCGCTGTACGCGGCCAAGACCGCCGGCCGCGCCGAGTTCCGCTTCTTCGCGCCGCAGATGGCGGCCCTGACGCGCCGCCGCCTGCAGCTGGAGCAGGCCCTGCGCGACGCGCTGGCGCGCGGCGAGCTGTCGCTGCACTACCAGCCGGTCGTGCGGCTGGCCGAGGCGCGCGTGATCGGTTTCGAGGCCCTGCTGCGCTGGCACCACCCCGAACTGGGCGACGTGCCGCCGGGCGAGTTCGTGCCCGTGGCCGAGGAGGCCGGGATGATCCAGGACATCGGCCGCTGGGCGCTGGGCGAGGCCTGCCGCGAAGCCGCGCGCTGGCCCGACGGGCTGACGGTGTCGGTGAACGTGTCGCCGGTGCAGGCCATGTCGGCCGACCTCTGCGCGGCCGCCACGCAGGCGCTGGCCGATTCGGGCCTGGCCGCGGCGCGGCTGGAGCTGGAGATCACCGAGTCCATCTTCCTGCATGAGACGCAGGCCACGATGCAGGTGCTGCACGCACTGCACCGCGCCGGCATGCGCATCGCGCTGGACGACTTCGGCACCGGCTATTCGTCGCTGGCCTACCTGCGGCGCTTTCCCTTCGACACGCTGAAGATCGACCGCAGCTTCGTGCGCGAACTGGCCGGCCGGCGCGACGCGCGCGCCATCGTGCGCATGATCGTCGGCCTGGCGCGCACGCTGCGCATGTCGGTGGTGGCCGAAGGCGTGGAGCACGAGACGCAGGCCGAGTTGCTGCGGCGCTACGGCTGCGATGCGCTGCAGGGCTTCCTGGCCGCGCCGCCCATGCCGGCGGGTGACGTCGCCGGCTTCCTGGCCGCCTGGGCGGCCGATCCCGGCCTGCCTTCGGCGCGCAGCGGCGCGCCCTCGCTGTCGACGGACACCACCGGCTGATGCACGAGAACACGATGGTCAGCGACCTCCCCGAACGCCTGCGCGAGGGCACGCGCGATCTGCACCGCCTGGCCGAGCGCAGCGGCCTGATGGCGCGCATGCTGGCCGGTCGCATCGACGTGGCGGCCTACGGCGCGCTGCTGCGCAACCTGCACGCGCTCTACGCGTCGCTGGAAGCGGCCCTGCGAGCCGCGCAGGCCGACGCCACCGTGGCCCGGCTGCCGCTGGCCGGGCTGTGGCGCGAACCCGCGCTGGCCGCCGACCTGGCCGCGCTCCAGGGCCCGGGCTGGCGCGATGGACCGCCCTGCTGCGCGGCCACGCAGGACTACGCCCGGCGCCTGCAGGCCCTGGCGGGTGAACGCCCGGCGGCGCTGGTGGCGCACGCCTACCTGCGCTACCTGGGTGACCTGCACGGCGGACAGATCCTGCAGCGCCAGCTGCTGCAATGCCTGGGCGCCGGCACACCCACCTCGTTCTACGACTTCGGGCCGCCCGAGCAGGTGATGGCGCTGCGCACGCAGTTCCGCGGCGCGCTGGCCGGTCTGCCGCTCAGCGCGGCCGGGGCCGAGGCCCTGGTGGAGGAGGCGCGCTGGGGCTTCCGCCAGCACCAGCGCATCTTCGAGGCGGTGGACTCAGCCTAGCGCGCGGCGCAGGCGCTCGCACAGCGCGGCGGCGCGGCGCGTGGAGGCTTCCACCTCTTCCAGCAGCGGCGCCACGCTGGGGTCGCCCGCGGCTTCGGCGATGTCCATCGCGGCCAAGCGCGCGTTGGCGAAGATGGCGGCCATCACCTCGTCGGGCGGGCCGCTGCGGCGCAGGCCGGCGCTGGCCACCAGCAGCGAGGCCTCCAGCTGGCGCCGGGCCTCGGCCGCGCGGTGCGTGTCCCGCAAGTCGGCGAGCACGACGATGTGGCCCAGCAGCGTGCCGTCGCGTGCCGGCACGCCTTCGACACGCACGCCCACGGGCAGGCCGCCGGCCGGCCCCGAGTTCACGCGCCACTCGCCGCGCCAGGCCTGGGCCGAGCCGTTGCTAAAGACGCGCTGCACGAAACCCGGGTCGCGGAACAGCGTGGCCACCGGCGCCCCCTTCACGGGCGCGGGCGCGCCCGCATCGCGCAGCGCCGCGAAGGCGGCGTTGGCGAACAGCAGCCCGCCGGCCGCGTCCACCAGCAGCACAGGCTCGCGCGAGTTGCCGACGGCTTCGCGGATCTGCGCCAGCTGGCGCTCGGCGATGAGCATGCGCACGGCGTGCACCTGCACGATGATGTCCACCAGCGCCGCGCCGATGGCGCGCGCCATGATCGATTCGCGCTTGGTCCAGGGCATGGCCGTGCCGCGCACGATCTCCGACCAGGCCGCGAAGGAACGGCGCGGCGACAGCTGCAGCGGGTCGTCGCCTTCCATGGGCTTGTGCGGGTCGCCGGCCCAGGTGACGGTGAGCAGCTGCTCCTTGCGGAACCACATCAGGTAGTCGGCCTGCGCGTTGGACAGC
The DNA here is from genome assembly GCA_964495125.1 of uncultured Rubrivivax sp. Lineage (GTDB taxonomy): Bacteria > Pseudomonadota > Gammaproteobacteria > Burkholderiales > Burkholderiaceae_C > Rubrivivax. The sequence goes on along the minus strand of CAZBUU010000450.1, from coordinate 503 downwards.
TTCACGGCGATCACGCCGCTGGCGGTGGGGGTCAGGCTGGCCAGCGGCGGATGCGCCTTGCCCACCGAGGAGCAGCTGAAAGGCGATTCGCCGCCGGGCTGCTGGGTGTCCACCCAGCGACACAGCGCGCGCAGCTCGGGCGTGGACGGCACTTCGCCGGTGGTGAAGATCTCGCTGCCCTGGAACAGCGCGGCGCCGGTGGCTTCCAGCGGCTGCAACAGCGTCTGCGGGTTGCGGAACAGCGCCAGCCGCCAGTCGCCTTCGGTGGCCGTGGCCTCCACCAGGCGCTGCTCCAGCCGCTTCACCATGAGCGCCACCTGCGTGTGCGCGTAGTGCTCGATGGACGCGATGCGCGTGGACGCCACCTCGGCCAGCAGGTCCACCGCCGCGCGCGTGGACACCCGCAGGTGCCGCGGGCTGTAGTGGTGGGCGGCGATCAGCCCCCACAGGCGCCCTTCGCGCACCAGCGATGCCACCAGCGTGCCGGTGACGCCCATGTTGCG